>JAGBHZ010000010.1 GCA_017935245.1 Alphaproteobacteria bacterium
ACCCAATGTTCTGCATGCGTCGGCCATGCGCCATGGTGAATACGATTTTGGTTCGTACAAGCGCGGATATATCTGGGCCCGTGATAAAAACATATTGGATAAATATGATTGGGTTTATTTGGTAAATGATTCTGTTTTGGGTCCACTTTTTAATCTGGAAAATACGTTAAAGAATCTGGAAACATCCGGTGCAGATTTAACCGGTATGGCGTCATGCCGCCAGAAACACGTACCATTGCATATTCAATCGTGGTTTGTTGGGCTTAGTCAAAAAATCATAACGTCAAAATTATTTGATGAATTTATATCTGGGGTTACCCACCAAGCAGAAAAAATGCGCATAGTTTTTAAATACGAAGTAAAAATGTCGCAAATGTTTATAAATCGTGGATACGCAATTAAAACAGTTTTTGGTCCCATCGACGGCGATTATATTTATGAAAACCTGTATGGCGTTATCCAGAATAATGTTCCATTTATCAAGAAATATGGCTTAAAGAATTTATGTATTACAGATTTGTTGTGGTCATATCTGGACGAAGACGAAATTTCTAATATACAACAATATGCCATGCGTCATGGTCTGGATTTGGGGAACGAACCAATCATAACCCCATATAAAAAATTATATCAGTTTTCATTACTTGGTATTCCGCTGTTTTCAATTCGGCACCGATATTGTCATGGTTATCACCAGTACAAGGGGTTCTTGTTTGATAGGATTCCATGCTTTAAAACGCTGCGCCACGCCACAGACTTAGAAAAATAACATACGGGGGATACGATGAAGATAATTGTAATGGGGGCCAATGGGTTGATGGGGAACGAATTTCGTCGGGTTTTACCCGCCCGGGAAACATATTTTGCATCACGTCTTGATTGTGATATTACAGACATTAATTCCATCAGAAGATATATTCGTGGCCTGAATATAAATGATGAATTTACAATTATAAACTGTGCGGCCAATCGTGATGCTGAACGTATGGAATTTGATGATTATGATTTGGCCAAGAAAATAACGGTTGATGGCCCACATAATTTGGCCGTGGTTGCAAACGAGATGGGTGGTCGCTTGATTCATTTTACATCAGACTATGTATTTGATGGCACAAAAAACACGCCATATCTGGAATCTGATAAAACCAATGGATTGTCTGTGTATGGCCGCCTAAAAGTGTGTTCAGAGCAAGATTTACTAGCAACTGCGAACAATATTATAATCATACGTCCGGCGTGGATATTTTCATCATATGGCAAAGATTTTGTAAAAACGATATATAATTTGGGACAAACACGCCCAGAACTACACGTTGTCTATGACCAGGTTGGTTCCCCAACATATGGCGCAGATTTAGCGAAATATATTGCGCAAATAATTCCACAGATAAAGCAAAATACACGTGAAATATATCACCTGACCAACGAAGGGGTTTGTTCATGGTACGACATGGCGTGTGCGGTTAAGCAAAATTGTAATTTGCCATGTGAAATTATTCCTGTGCGCAGTCATGAATACCAACAAAATGCGCGCCGCCCCAGTTATTCTGTCTTGGATAAATCCAAGATAAAACGTGATTTCAATCTCTGTATTCGGCACTATTCAGACGCGTTAAAAGAATGCTGTGAACAAATCAAAGGAAAATAGAATATGTCAAAACTAATCAAAAAAATATTTCACAAAAAATCAAAGCATACATATCATGACAATATTTTCGTTACATGCACCCAGAATTTAACAATGGCGGACATTGTCGCGAACCGCAAATTCACAGACAATATGAAAAAACATGTATGGCAAACGCCCCCCAAACGCTTTATGTTTTTTAGTTTGTGTTCGCTGGATTTTCTGGCGGGTGGATTTAAAACACACATGGATTTAATCAGTGCAATTCATAATCGCCTGGGGGCCCAGATTTATATTTGTTTCGTTCCCGATGTTGCGCCTGAAATTCTTGCGCGTTTTCGGACCGGGGTTAAAAAATACTATCCCGATTTAGATATGGAAATCGTATCTGTGGACGTGGCCCATAATATTGAAACCGATGTATGTATCAGTTTGGGTGTCGCCACCGGCGAAGCAATAAGATATAAAAAATGCAAAGAAAAATATCTGCATGCAATGGATTATGAATCCATGTTTTATTCATCCGGTACAGAATCCACAATTACCGATTTTTTGTATTCCCAGGGTTTTTATGTATTCACAAATTCGGCGGCATTGAAAACAATTTATCAGCGTCTAAATCCCACCACGCCTGTTTTTCGGTATGTGCCCGGTATTGATGATATATACCATCCAACCCCAAACAAAGAAATAAATTCAAATACCATACGATTGGTTGTTTATGCGCGTCCGGGCATCCCACGTAATGCATTTTCTTTGTTGGTGCCTGTTTTTAAAACCTTAAAACAGCAATTTCCAGATATATTGGAAATTATCTTGGTCGGCCAGTCTTTTGATTTATCCGATTATGGCCTGGGGGGGATTTGTACGAATATGGGGAAATTGAATTCATTGGATGAATTGGCGCAATTATATCGTTCGTGTGATATGGGGATTTCGTTTATTACCACACCAACGTTTTCATATATGCACCTGCAACTGATGGCGTCTGGGTTGTGCCTTATAACCAATGACCAGGCCGGTATCCAAGATTTCTTAGTTGATGGGAAAAATGCAGTTGTTGTTCCCCCGATTGCTAATATTATTGCATCGCGCATTGGGGAACTTATTCATAATCCAAAAAAAATGCGTTCTATTGCCGATAATGGCCGCAAATCAGTATCTGGATTTACGTGGGATAAATGCTTTGCCAGTATCATAGATTTTATCATAAGCCCCAAAGATACAGTCCCCCCATCATTATGAAGACGCAAAAATGCATGTTGCAAAAGATATAAACTGCGCTACCATACATGGTATGGATTATATAGATGCCCATTGTCATATTACTGCATCCGTTTTGCCCCATGGTTTTGCGGCGGTAATTACCAATTCTGCACGCATGTCTGATTGGGGGTCTGTGGCACGTATTGTGGGGGCGGGCGGTATATATGGTGCCATTGGTGTGCATCCATGGTATATCTCAGATTTGCCAGATGATTGGTCGCAAAAAATGCGTCAATTATTGGCGCGTGAACCGGCATTGGCGGTTGGGGAAATTGGTCTGGATAAATATCATCCCGACATGCCGCATCAAATTGATGTTTTCAAGACACAAATACAAATGGCCCGGGATTTAGGCCGCACGGCACATATTCATTGTGTTGGCGCCTGGGGGCGGGTGATTGAAGTATTAAATGATATCACACCACCCGCAATTGTTTTTCATGGATTTGATGCGTCGCCCGAAATGCTGGACAGATTACTACGTTATAACGCATATTTTTCATTTGGTCGGGCCATTTGTAACCCGGCGCGATTGCGTGCACGTGATGCACTGCGGCTTGTTCCGAAAAATCGGATATTGTCTGAATCTGATTCTGATAATCCGATGGATGTTATTCCGGTTGTTCGGTCGATGTCTGAAATTCTGTCGCGTCCCATCACGGGGATAAAAAAAACAATTTACACTAATACAATGGAATTATTAAAAAATGGACAGACTGCATAGAACACATTTATTATTTGGTGAAACCGGTGTTGATAAATTGCGTGCATCAACCGTGATGGTTGTTGGGTGTGGCGCGGTTGGTTCCTTTGCGGCCGAGGCCCTGGCCCGTACCGGTGTTGGCCATATTGTTGTTGTTGATTTTGATAACATTGACCCCACCAATATTAATCGCCAGTTATTTGCGCTGGATTCAACCGTCGGCACGCCCAAGGTTGACATTGCCCGCGCCCGTATTCATGATATTAACCCCGATACCCGCGTTACCGCGTATAATATACGCTGGGACGGGGCGACGGATGTTGATGTCCGCCCGGACTTTGTAATTGATGCGATTGATGATGTCCCAGCCAAGGTTGCGCTTTATAAATGGTGCACAAAACACGATATCCCATTTATTTCCAGTATGGGCGCGGCCCTGAAAATGGATGTGGGCCAGGTTCGCATTGCACGATTGTCCCAGACGTGCGTATGTCCATTGGCGGCCCGTGTTCGTCGTGCGGTGCGTGATATGGATTTGCCAGACTTTCCGGTTGTGTTCTCATCCGAACCACCTGCGCCCGTTGTGGGTCATGCAAAGAATATGGGGTCAAATATAACGGTAACGGGAATTTTTGGCTTGGTTGCGGCCAATTATGTAATAAAAAAATTGGTTTTATAATTGCGGCAATGTGTACCGGTGTGTATGAAAATAATCCCAGATTTCTGCGTATTGGAACGTATTCCTAAACATGGTATTGTTATTGCGTGGTCCAAAAAAAAGGGTTATAATAAGCATGTCTTTGATTAAGACGTTTTAACCCTTGAAAAGGAGAAAAAAGAGATGAGAGGACTAACAAACTATGTTTTAAAACCATTGACATTTATCGGTGCCTTGAACTGGGGGCTGATTGGAATATTTGGTTTTGACTTGGTTGCGTTTTTATTTGGTCCGGCCACCCTGGCCAGCAATATCGTATATGCGATTATTGGTATTGCGGCGTTGGTATGGCTGATATGGATGTTTGTTGACCGTCCGGTTCGCAACAACCGTTAATTCGCAATCAAAAATGTTTCATGTCCACGCCCCCAAAAAATAGGGGCGTTTTAAAATAAATCCCCCATGATGGGGGATTTTTGTAATTATTAACACGTGTTTTAGTGCATACGATTTGCCATTTTATCTAATTCTGCCTGGTACACTTGACCGCGTGTTGCATTAAAGCGTGTAATCATTGTACGATTATCCAACGCATGTTTAATTGCCGCCATGCATTCAGATTTATTAAATTCCGCAACAATTGTGTTAAATGTCTTATTTTTAATAATAACTTTTGCGACGGTTGTTTCGGCTTTGTCGGCAAAAACAACTTCTGCCTTGAATTTATCGCCAATGGAATAGTGTGCCAATCCATATGCATAATCGCGTGTATTTTTCTGGCCAGCTGCGTTTAAATCAACGCGATGAACCACGGATGTATTAATTAATGTTAAAAACTGATCTTTCATATATTTTTCCTTTTAATTGCATTTTTATATCGTGGACTGGTATTTTATCTGATTTTTTATATTTGTCCACATTTTTATATGTTTTTTTACATCTTGCGGGATTATTTTTTTAGTGTTATATTTTTATCAGTCCAATAGAAAATAACTAAAAGGAATTTTTAATGTTATTAAAGGGTAAAAAGATTTTAATTACCGGCATTGCAAACGATTGGTCAATGGCGTGGGCGATTGCCAAGCGTGCCGCAGACATGGGTGCGGAAATTGCGATGCCATATGCAATGCCAGCGCTGGAAAAACGCGTACGTCCATTGGCGGAATCGATTGGTGCCAAATTTGTTCAGGAATGTAATGTTCAAAATGATGAACAACTGGATGATTTGTTTAACAAGATTGAATCAGAATGGGGACATTTGGATGGAATGCTGCATGCGATTGCATTTTCGGACAAAAACGAATTAACCGGTCGTTATGCAGATACCAGCCGTGAAAATTTCAAAAACACAATGGATATTTCCGTATATTCATTGGTTGATTTGACGCGTCGTGCATCGAAATTGATGGACAAAGGCGGTTCAATTGTAACTTTGACGTACTATGGCGGGGAAAAATCTGTACCGAATTACAATGTGATGGGCGTGGCAAAATCCGCCCTGGACAGCAGTGTGCGTTACCTGGCATCTGATCTGGGACGGGATGGCATTCGCGTTAATGCAATCAGTGCGGGCCCAATCATGACCCTGGCATCCAGTGGGGTAGGGGGCTTCAAGGCGATGTTGCGTCTGAACGCGGAACAGACACCACTGCGTCGCAATATGACACTGGATGATGTATCGGGCGCCGCCATGTATTTGTTCAGTGATTTATCATCTGCGGTAACGGGCGAAGTGCACCATGTTGATTGCGGATATTCCACCACGGGCATGATTCCAAATGATATGAAGGAAATCTTGTTAAGGGGTCTGGAAACAAAATAAAAATCCCCATCTGGGCCCCATGCAAACATCTGTTTGCGTGGGGCAGGGTATTCATTTTAATATAAAACATCGAGAGCGCATTTTTTTTGAGATGCGTCTTAGTTTTCTTAGTTAACCTGTATTACGTACCAACTTAAAAGCCATGCAATATGATGTTATCGGCTGAACATAATTAGACGCCATGTTTTTTATTCTGGCGTGTTGTAATTCAACCAGGTATGCATCTATAAAATCAGGCGACATTTTGTGTCGAATTATATATCTGCATTGGCGCATAATTACGCGATACTTTTTATATGCGTCGCGTTGAATTTGGCAAACTTTTTCGTGATTAAGTTTTATTGGTGGATTTATCCAGCAGTCTTTTGTTAATGAATAACAACTGCCGACTTTTTTATGTGTTGTGTCATATCCATCATTTACATCAACCAATGTTATATCGATGCTGCGTCCAAAGATTGATATATGAAATGTAGATTTCCACGTTTTTAATAACGATTTATTCAGTGCAAATATGTTTAGTCCATTAAGTTTTGCATGCATTGGTCCCAACTTTGCAACAATACATAAATCAATATCACTGAATCTGTCCCAATAATAGTTTGTCGTCGAACCATGGATAAACACATCTGTGATATCAATCGTATTGATTGGCAGTTTTATTTGTTGTGCCAGGTATCGTACATATTCATGCCCAATCATCAGTAACGCCTGTCGTGCCAATGGGTTGATTTTATTTTTTTGCCACAGTTTTTTTGGCAAATGAGAATGATATTTGAACATGTTGTCCCCCCCAAAAAAATTACGACGTTGTAGAAGATGACGCATCGGTACCATTATATTCCCCATCATAATAACAATTAGATGCATACATGTATGTGCCGACGTCGTCGGAAAACGAACTGGTCGATGGTATATAGCAATCGGTTATATCTGTGGCGCCGGTATCGCTGGTTGAATCCTGGTTGTCGGTGGCGACCGCGCATTCTATACAGTTGCCCGCCCAATCAAATGTCCCCGCTTGACAATTCTGGACATAGGAATCAGATACAAAATAAAACGTTTCGTATTCGGATGACCCGCTATATGAATGATTACATGTATATTTCCTGTATGTTAAATTTGATGCGTTATCCAGGCAAATAAAAGATTCATCCCCCATCAACGTTTTATCTTCGGCTGTTCTAACTGTTCGGCAAGATACAGATTCATATCTAATGTATGTTGTGTTATCTGCGGGATTGCCACCACAATACAGCGTAATCGTATTAAGTGTTGCCGCCGATGCATTGTATGCAATATGCATTGTACATATTGAAATGCATCCAATAGTAAAAAATTTATTCATTTTTTCCCCCATGTAAAACAAGAAAACCGCCACGGGAATATGGCGGTCGGGATGTTAGAAAAATCATACATAAAAATGACCCCGTCGGCCTTTGGGCGCGAACGCCCTGTGGTATAGCCGACAGCATCCCGACACGTAATACACCGATAACAACAGGCATGTCCTGCTGTCATCATAGCCAGGAATATTTCACAAAAAAAGACGCCAAAGCGCCGCCTTTTGTGCGGATGCAGTGTTGTTTTTTACACCGTTTATGTATGGGCTTTTCTAAGGCCCCGAACCCACATCCCTGTGAATTCTATATTAATTATAAAACAAATAACCAAAAAACACAAATACAAATATATCCCCCATCTGGGTCCCGCGCAAACATCTGTTTGCGTGGGGCGGGGCAGGGGGATTTTTCAAAATCTATCGTGAACGTTTTTTACCCACAAAATTGACAATCGTATTCCAAAATGTTTTCTTGGCCGTATCCCGCGCCACAACGGCCCTCTGTCCCGTAAATGATTCTACATTTCTAAAATCACTTACGACGACATTCATCGCGTCGTATAATGCCTGCTCGGACGCAGCAACATTACAAACATGACAGCCACAGTGCATCCACCCCCGGGTAAACGCCGCATATCCTTTGGTTTCTGGATCATAAAAAATCACCTTGCCGGATACGGCGGTTCCACGATTGGAATAATCCATACTGCGATGTTGCAGATATGTTTTCGCCACAACGGCAACCGGCACACGTCCCGCGATAACATGGCTTTTCGCGCACAGATTCTTAAAACGGGTGGCATTGGTGGCCATGGTGTTTCCGCCAATAACATAATGCGAATTATATGTCCGTCTGTTCGGGCGATTATTGATTAAATCGTAAATAACAACATTATCCAACGATTCCCCCAGGACAGATTCTGCCATCGCCCTGGTCAGTGGCACGCGCCCATTTTGCGGATTTGTTGTTTCTTCAAAAATATCTTTGACAACTATACTGTCCATAATAACCGTCCCTATTTATGCTTGTACGCCAAAACATATGGCACAATTTTATCGGTCCATGCGTCGCCAAACCATGCACGCGGTATCAGTATGGTATTCCCCATACCCGCCGCCAACTTTTGGACGCTTTCACCGTTCTTGGCGTTAATTAATTCTTTTAGTTCCACCGAAACCCCATCAATCTGACCGGGAACAATAAACGTGATTTCATCACCCACGCGCGTTTCATTGCGTAATTCAAACGCAATATGTTCGTCGGTTACGTCCACAACAACACCCGCCGCGTGCCAGTCCGATGTACTGCGTGTGGTGTCATAGTTGTGTGCATCCGGCCCCAACGGCCCATCAAAGAACGCCGTCGTGTATCCTCGTGTTTCCAGGCGATTAAGCGCATCCATAAATGGCGCCGGGTCAAAATTTTCCGGATTTGCCGCATACGCATCCATCGCACACCGATACGCATTTACAACCGACCCAACATAGTATTCGGATCGATTGCGTCCTTCTATCTTTAATGAATCCGGCGCGGCCGAAATAACGTCCGCCAACCGTGGCATCAGGCATAAATCTTTGGAATTCATAATATATGCGCCGCGCGCGTCTTCTTCGATTGGCATTTCAACGCCACTGTCGCGTTCGCGCAAAATCACATCATATTTCCAACGACACAACTGGGCGCACGCCCCACGATTTGCCGGCCGCCCCGTTATAAAGTTAGACAGCAAACACCGCCCCGAATACGACATACACATCGCCCCATGGACAAAGATTTCCAATCCCACATCCGGACACGCCGCACGAATAGATTTAAATTCGGCATGTGTAACCTCGCGCGCCAGGACGCACAGTTTGGCCCCCGCATTTTGCCAGAATTTAACCGTTTTTGCCGAACAAATATTTGCCTGGGTTGAAATATGAATTGGCATATCTGGAAAGTTTTCCCGCACCCACATAACAATCCCCGGATCTGATACAATCAGTGCATCAGGGCCCAGGTATTTAATAACATCCGCCACGCGTGGCATGTTTGCATATTCAAAATCATGCGCAAACAAGTTGAACGCCAGATAGACTTTCTTGCCCGCCGCATGTGCCAGTTCTATCCCCGTCTTTACGCCTTCGACATCAATCTTGGCGCGCGCGCGCATTGAAAACCCGGGAAGCCCCGCATAAATTGCATCTGCGCCATATAAAATGGCGGTTTTAAACGCGTCCAGCGTCCCCGCCGGCGCCAACAGTTCTGGTAACTTTTTCGTACTCATACCTCTATTTTGCCCCAAATAAAATTAAAGGCAAGGGAATTTGTGATTTTTTACTTGCGTTGCGCGCCCAGATATGTATAATTGTTTGGCATTGCCGGTTTAGCTCAGTTGGTAGAGCGGCTGATTTGTAATCAGTAGGTCGTTGGTTCAAGTCCGACAACCGGCACCAGAATAACCCCTTGATTCAAGGGGATTTTTTTATTGTCTCTTTCAAGTATTTTACATTGCAGTTTATACCAATGGGACACTGGCGGGGCACTTGAAATAGAACCCGCTATAAAATTCATCCTCACCTAAGGGCTGATGGATGATTTAGTCAATTTTTATAGAATTGAAACACCCCCTCATATATGGAAAATTCCCAGACACACGACCGCATAGTCGCCCTGCAACAAGACTTTGGCCACAGCAGTATCGGCACCACCCGATGCAATTACGGCAACATCTCCCCATCCCGCCAACGTGAACTAATCGCCGGGATTAAGGTTGAGTGAGTCGCATATACTTCTCTTGCCATACGACTAATCAAGCAAACTCAAAAGATACTTGTTTTATATCTTTTGCATATTTCTGCGCAAGTTTCTTGTCTGAATACTCCCAAAGATATCCGCCTGCTTGATTTCTATGCCCCCTGCATACCATACCTATGTTTGCAGGGTTTATATTCATTTGTCTTCCAGCATCTGATATGGATTTAAACGTTTTTATTATGTGGCCCGTTTTAAGATCTATCATGTTTACCGCAACACTTTTTGCTAGATCGCTGCGTTCCTTGCCACATATAGGGCATCCTGTTGGGATTTTTTTGCTCGTTCTATGACTGATTGTTGACTGATACTCATAAGCACATTTTGGACATACCCACCATACTTTATGGTCAGAACCACAACTAAACATACTTGGTTGCAAATTGCCATTTTTAGTTGGATGCCATTCCATTGCGATATCTGGCCGAACAGAAACAAGAGAGTTGCATATCTCTGATTTTTTATATTCTAATATTTTAAATCTGTCTCTTTTTAAATTTATTAAATTATCTGGTATTGGTTTATACAAATTTAAAAGCATTAACAATTGTCTTAAGGCAAATTCTAGATTCTTATGCTCGTACAGATTTTTCATACCAACTATACGATCTGCAACTTCTTCGCCCGACTCCGGTATTTGTTCTCGCATTCTAATCAGAGTTATACCATGTTCTTTACATATTTGATATTTTCGCTTTTCTCTTTCTATTTTATTTTGTTTATGCCAAGCTTCGCCATCGTATTCTATCGCATATTTAATTGAGGGAATATAAACATCCAATTCAAACTTGCCCAGAAAATCAGATTTATGCCTGCTTATAGCATCAGGATACA
Source organism: Alphaproteobacteria bacterium (assembly GCA_017935245.1). Taxonomy (GTDB): domain Bacteria; phylum Pseudomonadota; class Alphaproteobacteria; order Rs-D84; family Rs-D84; genus Enterousia. The sequence goes on from JAGBHZ010000010.1 coordinate 11,047, forward strand.
ATTGTTTAATATAAAAGAATACCGCTTGTTCTGCGAATGAAGTTTGCCGTCCTGAATAACATATTGGGCACCCTGTGCCATTTTGTGCGGTTCTATGACCTATCGTCGCTTGATATTCGTGTCCCAATGGACATTGCCACCAAACCTTTTTGCTTGCACCACCAGCAAAATTCTCTGGTAACCAATCGCCATTTTTAGTTGGGTGCCACTCTTTGGCTATATGAGGGAATTTCGTTTTTAAATCGTTTATTCCTGGCACAACAACACTACCAGAACAACATGGACACCCCCGTTTTAACAACGCACGATTAGATACTTTCGCTTTCCATTCATAACCACATCTTGAACATTTCCACCAACCATATTTGTTAGAAGCGTACGATGTATATCTTGGATTTGCGGCATTTTTGGTCATATCCCATTCTTTTAAAAGTTCTGGTCTCATGGAAGCCAGGTCTTTTATTCCTTTTTTACACTGTGGACACATTATTTGTTTTTTTATCTGGCTTTTTATTGTTGTCTCCCACTCATGATTACAGTCAGGACACTTCCACCAAACTTTGTTACGCGAGTACTTACTTACTATTTCAGGTTTTAATAATTTATTTTTAGAAAAATCCCAGTATTTAAGACGGTTTTGATGTGTCTCTACCAAATTAGACGAAATGTGTTTTTTTAATAAATATCTACATTTTGGGCAATCTTGTTTTCTAACTGCCCTATGGTGAATAGTAGTCTGCCATTTATGGCCACACTTACCACATGCCCACCAAGCTTTTTTATTTGAACCCGGTGTCAATTTATTTGGATCTAAATCAGCATTAGCATCCCAGTCCCATTCAGACATGAGTTCTGTATTTTCAATAATGTATGATTTAGGCTTCATATGACCATTATAGATAATATGTCCAAATAATCAATTAAAGAACAAACACTTATATCGCTATTTTTTTCATTCCCCATTTGGGATTTCGGGGCTGGATACGTCGGTGATATCATCAAAGGGGATTTTGGTTTCGACTATGGTGATGTATCGGTATTCGGGGGCTATGCGGGATTTCAAAGACCCGGCAACGATTGCGAATCCCCAGGGCCTTCATCGCCGGCGTTATCGCCAGACAGACCGACCCCCGCCCCCGTGACGGGTCCGCCACCACCAGGTTTGTTGTAAACGGGTCCAGTCCACGGTCAACCGCTTCGACCGAGGCAAAGAAACTCTTTAAATCAATGCAAAGATAAAACCTTTCCGCCATTCCGTGAATCAGTATAAACCGAATTCACAGGATGTCAAAAAGGATTGTATGGATAAAGAAACCCGCCCATGTGGGGCGGATAACTAGTTATTATGAACCACTACATCTAATTGCTCTGCCTGGCTTATTGGCTCATACCGGGATAGATTTTCATCAAAAAACTTTTCATCCACAGATAGCTCTTCTGCACTTTTACTGCGTGCCAATGTGCGTTTTTTTGCCAATTCAATATCACAGTTAACCTGGTGCCACAGGGATTTTGCCCCCAGTTTTTGGATTCTTTGCATAACATATTTTCTGTCATCTGCAGACCAAGAACCTGCGTCATATATGACATCTTGTCCGTTTTTAATGGTCAATGCAATCTGTTCCCAGATATACTCGTCAACCTTGTTTGCCTTTTCCATAAAGTCATCGCCAACATCCGTACCAAATAATTCAATCATCACATCATCTGGTGTAAATCTGCGTGCACCAGTTTCCTGTTCTATTTGTTTTGCAACGGTAGTTTTGCCAAAACCTATATACCCACACATCAAATGAATTGTAGACATTTAACCTCCTTTTGTACGAACTATTTTATTGACTTTTGTCATAATATTTATAAAATATTTCTTGAATAAAGACAAGGAGTATTACATGCAAATCATTAAAATGGACAAAAGCATTCAGGATTTGAACAAAATCGAAGCTTCTTTCTGCAACTGTTCTAAACCAAATGTTGTATCTCAGATGGACGCATGTATCTTGCAACAGAAGTTGGCACGCGCTTATTCACGTCCAGCTGCATAGTTGGCACTGAGGCTTTGTAATGTTATCAAAATTTACGCATAAAATAAAAATTGCGCATGATCGTTATGCTGTTTTTAACAACATAATTTTCAAACCCGTCACCTTGAACACAGATGAAGTAAATCGTTTATATGCGGGTGATTTGGCTTGTTTTTCTGCAGAAGAAATTGATTACTTATACCAGGCAGGCATTTTAGTTGACAACAAGCAACAGGATGAAAATGCCAAACAGATTTTAATAGACAGTGTAAACGAACAAATCGGCGAGAAAGTAAACCTGCTTTATATCATCCCAACCAACACCTGTAACCTGGCGTGTAAGTATTGTTTTATAGGCAAGCTAAACCATCAATGTCCCCAGGTTATGACAAAAGAAACCATTGATAATACTCTGAGCAAGTTTTTTGAACATCTGAAAAACATCAACGCACCCAAGGGTAGCCTTTTGTTTTATGGGGGCGAGCCAACACTAAATTTTCCGTTAATAAAATATGCTATTTTAAAAACTGAACAAGAATCAGAAATCCCAATTGAATTTGCGATTGTTACAAACGGAACCGCTTTGACGGATGAGGTTATAGACTTCTTTGCTGAACATAAAATGAACATTGGAATATCGCTGGATGGCCCAAAGCACATAACTGATGAAAACAGAATATTCTTTGAATCTGGTGCCAGCGTGTATGATACCGTGATTCCAAAAATCAAAAAACTGCAGGAACGCAATATCAATTTCGGTCTGTCTGTTACTATTTCAGACACGACATTAGATGACGACACATTTCTGCCATGGGTAAAAAGCCTGGGCATTGAAGCTGTTAATTATAATTTGATGCAATTTCATAACAAGGATGCCGATTGGAAAACATATATCCCAAAGGCAACGAAACTGTTGTTTGAATCGTACGATTTCTTGGCAGACACGCCAACAAAAGATAACAGATTGGCAAGAAAGATAATCGCATTCCACAGCCCATCATTCTGCTATAGTGATTGTGCGGCATCTGGTGGTCAACAACTGGTCGTTCGACCTAATGGTGATCTAAGTGTTTGTCATGGCTATTGGAATACCCCCAAGGAAATTTGCGGAAACATAAACAAAGACTCTTTTGAAACAATATTTAAAAACAAGTTTTATAAAGACTGGGCAAAAAACCTTACGATAAACAAGGAAAAATGCTGGAAGTGCCCTGCCTTTTATATTTGTGGCGGCGGATGCCCATTAGAAGCCGAGGTTTTGTTTGGAAACAAACATAAATTGGACCGTCCATACTGTATGTATGTTAAACAGGTGCTAAAAGAGCTATTGAAACGCAATGCTAAGTCTAGCGAAGCTTCGCATGATAAGAATTAAATATTTTCTTCAGTTGAGCGCAACTGTATCTGGTTGCAATCGCCCCACATAGCTTGGTCACCAAATTTTTCCCCCGTTCAAAATCACGGACAACATGCTTACAATTATGGGAATCACTGCTTAAAATCAATGGAATTCCCCTTTGAATACAACCTGAAACTATCTTGTTAGACGGCAGCTGCTCGCCAACCAAGGACTCGTAAAATCCAGACGTATTAACTTCTACAATTTTATTATTGACCTTAGCCACATCCAGGACATTTGCAATTTCGGGGATAAAATATTGTTCTGTTTGTGCCCCTGACACTTTATAGACATCCAGATGCCCCAGTATTTCAAACAGATCAGATTGTGCCAAAGAATAAACCTGACTCCAGTAAACACTGTGTTCTTTTAATAATGATGGCAAGTCTGTATCAAATTTATTTTTCATTGCTAATTTGTCTTCATAGCAACTGAACGGATGAACAGAGCCTATAAAATAATCAAATTGATATTTTTGTTTTAATTCCGCACATAATTTCCATTCATCATCTGTTATAGGCACGTCCACCTCAGCCCCTAACAGGACATGTACATTAGATTGATTTCCAATTTTTCTAACATGCTGAACATATTTTTCTAAATCTTTTTGGCCCATTGTACCCGGCTTCCCAGGATGCAAACACAAATGATCAGAAATCCCAACATATTTTACGCCCGACCGAACTGCAGCACAAACAACATCTTCAACAGAACTCTCGCCGTCACTAAAATTAGAATGGTTATGCAAACTAAAGTCCTGAAAACACCCATTCATGACAAACACCTATTTTTGATTTGCAAGCATACCGTTCTTTATTACGTACTGTGCAGTTAATGGCAACGCATTAACAAATGCCTTTTCATGAGATATTAACACAAATGCCCCGGGATACTGCTTTAAAACATCCAGAATATAGTTTTTTGTATCCAAATCCACATTGTTGCTTATTTCGTCCAACACTAATAACTTAGGCGGTCTAGCCGCAATTTGAGCCAGTGACAAACGCGCTTTTTCACCACCTGACAATGTATTGACCTTGGAAAAAACCTCTTCATTTTTTCTGAACAAAAAGCTGTTCAAGTGTTTACGAATTTCTTGGTCTGTCACAAAGACATTTGTATCTTTTATCGTCTGAAATACCGTACTGTTAATATCCAGATTCGCATAATGCTGGTCAACATATCCGATTTCGTTGCTTTTTGGCAGATGCCAGTCGCCATCATATATGATACCTGGACTCTGCATCAATGCACGCACAAATGTGGTCTTACCTGACCCATTGTTACCATTAATCGCAACTTTATCTTTTGGCCCCATAGAAAAATATATATTGGACACTACTGGCGCGCCAACCGCATATCCACACGAACCAAACGACACAGAAACCAGTGTCGAAGACGAAGAAACATATGCACTGTCCAGAACAAAATTTGGTTGCAGGTTTTCGGGCAATCTGTTTTGCGAAATATTATTCTGAACTGTTTCTAACTGCTCGCGCAGTCGTGCTATTTTCGCCCCAGATTTTAATTGATTTTTATCTGCCTTGCCATCAAACGCCATTTTATTTTTATCTTTAATAACGCGTTTTTTATCCATACGTTGTTGTTCTTTTTGTTTTTCAACCTTGATTTGTTTTTTCTGTTTCTTTAATTCATTTAATGTATGCTGGCGAACGCCAAACAAAATATCCTGTTCTGCAATATAATCATCATAGTCACCAGAAAACACGGTTATTTTACCGTCTTTTATATGCCACAGTTTGTCAACAGCACCCGTTAAAACATCCAAATCATGCGACACAATTATTAATGTCCCTGTATAGCCATCTAACTTTCGCAACAAGGAATATTTTATATTTTGATCTAAATGGTTTGTTGGTTCATCCAAGATTAAAACATCAGGATTACACGCCAAAGCTTCTGAAAAAGCCTTGTTAAATCGTTCGCCGCCACTTAAATTATCGTGTTCTAGTACCGTTTGTGGAACATAACCAATATTCAACCCATCTAACCCGCTGATACGTCCGGTTGTTCCGTCCATCTCGCCCAGCAACATTTTTACCAACGAAGATTTGCCCGTCCCATTGCGACCAATAATAGCAATCCTGTCACCCGGTAAAATCTGGGTAGAAAAACCGTTAAAACAAACCTTGTGCGGAAATTCAAGAGATAAATTAACAATACTAATAGGTCTATGTGCCATAAAAACACCCCCATAAATTATATATAAAAACAAACTAGCATAAAAGTTAAAAAAATCAATATATTATTGTAAGCTTTGTGACACAATTAGGTCTGCCGGTAATTGTGGATGCGCTGGCAGGTCTGTAACCGGCACCCAATGCATATCGTCGTGGACGTGCAGTTGGATTTCGTATGTGTGGTCCAAAATCTCGTATACGTGCGGAATTACACAAGCAGAAAATATTGCGCAACCGATAAGAATCTTTTGTTATCCCGCAATTCAATGCTCACCCAAATTCAACAGATGTCAAAAAGGATTGTATGCTGTGAAAAATCAGCATACATAAACTTTGACAACATAAATATTGTAATCTATACTGATTCTATAATCCCAACCATAAGGATATAAAATGTCCACAAATCCCAAACCAGTCAATGCACGTGATTTCTTGGGCAAATTAGTGCGTGTACAAATGGACAGACCCCTGGGCAGCAAACACCCAAAACACGGCTTTACATACGAAGTGAATTATGGATTTATCCCAAACACCATATCGG
>JAGBHZ010000011.1 GCA_017935245.1 Alphaproteobacteria bacterium
ACCTGTCTAGGATATGCACTTTTGACTTAGTCAAAGTTTGGATATTCCAAATTCAACTGTCTGCACATCCCTTCTTGAATTTTTGATGAGCTGCTTTTATTAACAATGTTGCGATTTGCATAAGTGTCTTTTCTTATAAACCGCCGAATTTCAGGGGTTGAGTTTCTTTTTTGTTTTGTTGTCTCAACTTGAAAGCCCGCTTAGTATGCGCTCAAACTTCTGAAAAGTCAAGCAGAATTTCCAAAATATTTTTCAAAAAATTTATCTTTTTAGGAAAAACGCCAGAAATCTGGGATTTTTTACCAGAAAAAAATTTTTATTTTTTGTTTCTATCACATGTTTCTGATTCGGTTTTTGATGCCATATGATTCGTACAAGACACCCGAATCGTCATTAAAACCGATATACAACCCCCAGTTTTATTACCGGATACACCCGTAAATCTGATAATTTATGATTTGCATCACGTTCAGCAATGGCCACGTCGGCATCCAGTTTTGGAACCGTTACCGGCCCCCACACCCCGGATTCTGTATTATATACATATAATTGTTCATGCGGGATTTCCAAACTAAGACGCGATGGCCGATTCGTCAAAACAACACCAACATCCATAATAAAATGAAACCCACAGAACATACCAACATCGAATCCTGTACCAAAATATGGCCCATAAAAATCCCAGTCTATGTTCGCGGCGCCGTTAAATTTGTTGCCATTGTAATAGTAATGGTCGCCATTAATATAAAAATAAAATCGTTCTGATGGAATTTCTGCAATTTCACCCTTAATCGCAGACGCAAGCGTCATATCACCCCACATCATACCAGTGGTTACACGCCAAGCATTGTCAAACGGATAATAATCCAACAACAGCGCATAATGCGACGCATTTAGTTTACCATCATCTATCTTAACCCCATCACCAACATCAACACCGTCACGCATAATTCTGTCAATTGCCGAATCGATTGCAGATTTTAACGGATCCGTATCCGCCAAATCAATTCGCATGCCAAAACGCCCCCACCAAGATGAATCGTTTTTATACCTGTATCCCGCCATTACATTTATACCACCCAGCGCAGATATACCAACACCAAACGAAACACCATCGGGGAACGCATGCGCGTTAAAAACAACAAAAACACACGGAACAACAAAAAGTTTTTTTACACAATTCATTATGTGCAAAATTATAATTCAAACCCATCCCCACAAACAATCGGACACAATTCCAATAAAAAACCCGCCGGGTGGCGGGATTTTTTTATTTTGCTTCGGTTTCTGGAACAACAGATACTGTTCTTCTGTCGCCGTTGCCCTTTTTAAATTTTACAATACCTGCGATTTTCGCAAAGATTGTGTGGTCTTTACCCATACCAACATTCAAGCCAGGATGAACCGATGTTCCACGCTGACGAATGATGATGTTACCTGGGATAACACGACTGCCACCAGATTTTTTAATACCTAATCTGCGTCCGGCCGAGTCGCGTCCGTTTGACGTTGAGGTACCCGCTTTCTTATGTGCCATAATGTCGCTCCTTAGGCTTTAATATCTGTTATTTTCAAAACAGTAATAAACTGACGATGACCGGCGGTGCGGCGATAGTTTTGGCGACGTTTTTTCTTGAACACCAAAATTTTGTCAGCGCGTTTCTGTTCAACTACTTCTGCAACAACGCGGGCCCCTTCTACGAAAGGTGTGCCAACCTTGTCGCCGACCATTAATACCTGGTCGAATTCGATTTTACCGTCGGCATCCAGTTTTTCAACCTTAATCACATCGCCCGTTGCCACGCGATATTGTTTGCCACCGGTTTGAAAGATTGCGTATTCTGCCATCTATCTTTCCTTTTATTATTGGTTATTTTATTGTTATTTTTCGCACTTTGTCGAAAAGTTTATGCAAATTCTATATTTTTAATATCAAAAGTCAAGCGTTTTGTAGAAAAAATTATGCAAATCATATTTTATTGTAATAAATTACGGGCCGATTTTAACAATTCAATCGCATTACGAATATCCGCCGATCCATTTTTTTCAACCGGACGCGACATTGGCACAATTGACGCAACCGTTTCCGCACCAACACCAGAGGCAACCAAAAAATCATCAATATTCTTTGGCAAATCACCGTCGCGCATTAATTTTTTTACACCTGCAATCGTCATGCCGCGCGCGTAAAGCAAATCTTTGATTATAACCAAACGTTCAAACGTTTCACGACGATAATAGCGACGACCACCCGCGCCGGTCGTAGGACGAATTAATGTTGGAAATTGCTTTTCCCAATAACGCAGGGTATGCGCCGGCACAGACAAACGTTTCGATACATCATTTATTGATAAAAAGTATTCGTTATCCATGCCGACACCCCACCATTATTCAGATACAACCGCGGCCGATTCGTCGGATTGTTCTTCGGATTCTTCTTCGTGGTCGATTACGGTCGCCGATACAACCTTTTCATTATCCGCGGTGCGGAACAATGTTACACCGGCGGTACTGCGCCCCGCGATACGTACATCGTTTACCGGCGTGCGGATAATTTTACCACCGTTTGTTACCATCATAACATCTTGGTCATCTGTTACCGGGAAAGAACCCGCCACGGCTGTGTTTTTACCACCCAGTTTAATGTTGGTAAATCCACCACCACCACGATGCGTTAAACGATATTCATAAGAACTGGTGCGTTTTCCAAATCCATTTTCAGAAATTGTTAAAATGAATTCTTCTTTTTCCGCCATTTCCTTCATCTTGGCTTCGTCCAAAACGATTGTCGTTTCTTCTTCGTCGGCGGACGCTTCTTCTTCGATACCGGTTGCAGCACGACGGGCGGCACGCGATTGCTTGATATAGGCCGCACGGATTGACGAATCAGATTCACCACGATTCAACATTGCCATGCCGATAATCTTATCATCTTTGCCCAATGTAATACCGCGAACACCCGTTGAATTACGTCCGGCAAACACACGAATTTCAGGAACCGGGAATCGAATCGCACGACCACGATATGTTGCCAAGAATACATCTTGGTCTTCGTTACATGGCAGAACGGAAATCAAACTGTCGCCATCGTCCAATTTCATTGCGATTTTACCGTTTGCACGGATTGAATCAAAATCAGACATACGATTGCGGCGAACGGTACCAGACGCGGTCGCAAACATCAAGAAATGTTCAACCCCAGATTCTGCAACACGTTGTACATCTTCATCTGGCACTGGTAAAATCGCCGTGATTGTTTCGCCATTTTCCAGTGGCAACAGATTTACCAATGGACGCCCCTTGGCCGCGGCGGCGGCCTCTGGTAATTTATATGTTTTTAATTTATAACACAATCCCTTGGAACTAAAGAACAACAATGGCGTGTGGGTATTTGCAACGAACACCTGGACTACATAGTCGTCGTCCTTGGTTGTCATTGCATTGCGTCCCTTGCCACCACGTTTCTGGGCACGATATGTATCCAGCGCAACACGTTTGATATAGCCCGTATTCGATACAGTTACAACCATATCTTCGCGCGCAATCAAATCTTCGATATCGATATCAATTTCTGCATCGGAAATTTCGGTACGACGGGGGGACGCCCAACTGTCGCGTACCATGGTTGTTTCATCACGAATAATTTGTACGATGCGTTCATAACTGCCCAAAATTTCAAGCAGGTCTTTTATCACCGCCCCCAAATTCGTTAAATCATCATGAATCTTGTCGCGTTCAAGACCGGTCAGGCGATGCAATTGCAATTCCAAGATTGCACGTGCCTGGTCTTCGGACATATAGAACATGCCATCTTTGTATTCTGTGTTTGGATCATCAATTAACTGAATATAAGATTCAATATCCGATGCGCGCCATCCACGTGCGATTAATGCGGCACGTGCTTCTTCGGGATTGGCACTGGATTTAATCAGTTCAATTACTTCGTCCAGATTTCCAACCGCAACAGATAATCCCAACAATGTATGTGCACGATTGCGCGCCTTGTTCAGGTCAAATATTGTGCGACGACGAATAACCTCGGCCCGGAATTCAATAAACGCATCCAAAACACCACGAACGTTGAACAGCATTGGACGGCCACGATTTAACGCCATCATGTTAACCGGGAAATTCGTCTGCATTTCTGTGTATTGAAACAGGTGATTTAACACAACATCCGCAATCGCATCACGCTTTAATTCAACAACAACACGCAGGCCTTCCTTGGACGATTCGTCGCGGATTTCAGAAATGCCTTCGATTCGTTTGTCTTTGATTAATTCGGCAATTTTGATAATCATTTGCGCCTTGTTAACCTGGTACGGTAATTCGTCAACAATAATTGCCTGGTGATCACGAAAATCTTCGATGTGTGTTTTTGCACGGATGATAATAGAACCACGACCCGTTGTGTGCGCCTTGTACGCGCCGGCGTGTCCCATAATCATCGCGCCCGTTGGAAAATCCGGCCCCGGGATAATCGTGAACAATTCATCATCAGATAAATCCTTGTTATCCAAAATCGCCAAAATACCATTGCAAATTTCGCCCAGGTTATATGTCGGAACATTTGTCGCCATACCAACCGCAATACCCGAACCACCATTTACCAAGAAATTTGGAAATTTCGTTGGCAATACAACCGGCTCTTGTAATGAACCGTCAAAGTTCGGCATCCAATCAACGGTGTCTTTGTCCATATCGTCCATCAGGGATGCCCCCAGTTTGGACAGGCGCGCCTCGGTATAACGCATGGCGGCGGCCTTGTCCCCGTCGCGCGAACCAAAGTTACCCTGGCCCTGGACCAACATTTCACCCATGGAAAAATCCTGGCCCATGCGGACCATGGCTTCGTAAATCGAAGAATCCCCGTGTGGATGGTATTTACCCATAACATCACCGACAATACGTGCCGATTTAACCGTTGGCTTGGTCGCCGGCGCAGCATCGTTCATAACATACAAGATTCGACGATGTACCGGTTTGCACCCGTCGCGAACATCTGGCAATGCACGATCAACAATAACCGACATTGCATAGTCCAAGAAACTGGTCCGCATTTCGTGTTCCAACGATGATGTTGGCACGCGGGTTTCAATAACTTCATTGATATTTTCTGACATACTTCACTTTCCCTTGTTTATAACAGTTAAAAGATAGCAAATTTTTGCGCTTTCCGTCAAGAAATAAAGCCCAAAAAACACGTTGACAAAGGCGCATTTTGTGATACCGTTAAAAACATATAAAAAACAGGATTTACAAAGATGAGCGATAAATTATTTCTACCATTTTGGAATTTGGTTGTGGCAATATTCTTGTTCCACCTGATTCAAGAGGGGTTAAAAAAGATGGGTTTAATAAAATCCAAATAAAAGGTTGCTTTTTGTAAAAACATGTGCTTAAATATAGCGGCAAACGGATTTATTTCAGGTTGGTCTTGTACTGCTTCGGCCAATATGAAATGTCAAAAGAAGAAAAACGAAGGATAAATAAAATGGCAACAAAACGTACATATCAACCATCGAAAACACGTCGTGTTCGCACACATGGTTTCCGTGCACGTATGGAAACAAAAAGCGGACGTGATGTTTTGAATCGTCGTCGCGCAGCGGGCCGTAAACGCATCGCAGTTAGCGCAGTGAATTAATAAAACCGCCAATCGGCGGTTTTTTATTTTAAACCATATGTAAATAAGGCCATATTCGTATGTGCCAGCGCGATTGCAATTGCATCCGCTTCGTCTGGGGTTTTGGGATTGGCCGCAGGCAATAAAATCTTGACCATTTTATCAACCGCTGATTTGTCCGCATGCCCCGCACCGGTTAATGCCTTTTTTATAACATTTGGTTCATATTCAAACACCGGAATATTTTGATTTGCCACTGCTACGATTGCGGCGCTGCGCGCCTGGCCTAATATCAGTGTCGTTTTTGGATTTTTATTCACAAATATAATTTCAATACTACACTCGTCCGGTTCAAATGTTTCACATATTTTTGTTAATTCGCGAAATATCGTTACCAGTCTTTCCGCCATCGGCAATGTTGTTTTTGGTAAAATCACGCCACTGGCGATATATTTGCGCGACTGACCAGACGTATCAACAACCGCCCATCCTGTATGTAAAAGTCCCGGGTCAATCCCCAATACACGTTTTGTCATTTCCTAAAACTTATCTTTCCCACTGCGTCATAACCAAAGTATTTATTGATGCGTGCCTTTATATCATCGGCCATGTATGATAATTGTAATGTGTACGCCGGATTTGCAGGACGTATTGTTACATTAAATTTATCATCGCGCATTTTTTTGATTGCCACCAATGTTGCAACGGCTGAAATTTCTGGTCCCATAATTTCACCCCAACGCGCCACCAAGTCAGAATCCGACGCCCGCGCCCCAAATATTTTTAGCAATCCACCCATAACACCGGCCATACTTTGTGGTCGTGCGGCGCGCCGTAAAAATTTATCTTCGTTATTGTGGTTTGACATAATTATACACTTTCGGCATCAGTATAAACATCTGTCCCTGGGCATGCTGACCCTGGGCTAATTTATACGCTTCATCGCCCGAACCAAAGAATATATCTGCACGAATCCAACCGCGGATTGCACTGCCGGTATCCTGGGCAATCATCAATCTGCGGAACGGCCGTCCATCAGATAAATTAGTATTTATATAAACCGGCAATCCCAATGTATATAAATCATCATCCATTGCAATACTGCGAATCTTGGACAATGGTGTTCCCAATTTACCAATCACATCCGCCGGCTTTGATTCATAGAAATACACATATCGCGGATTTGTATAAATCACATCACGCGCCAACTTTGGATTTTGTTTCAAATGCGTCCAGACCGCATCCGCCGAATAGCCACCACTTGGACGAATACCGCGACGTCGCAGTTCTTCGCCAATGGATTTAAACGGCATATCATTTACCGCGGCAAAGTTTAATTTAACCATTGTCCCATCGTCCAGACGCAGCATCCCCGACCCTTGGATTTGAATATTCTGGACATCGACAATATTTGCCCAATACAGAACCCGCCCGATTTGTTTTTCAACAATATCTTTTTTTGCAACCCCCTTGTAATTACGGCCATCGGTTGGAATGCCCATCAGCGGTTCGTTACATTGTGCGGTTTTTGTTCGGCATCCTGGAATTACCGGCGAATAATACCCAGTGTACGTACCACGATCCCCACCATTATCATTAAAGATTTGATATGGTTGAAAATGTGATTCAAACCATGCACGCACCGTTGCCACGTCGGCGGACGCACTTGGCAACATACGGCATTTTTCTGCAAATAATTCCTTGTCCGGTATTACGCGCCCAACATATTGAATTTTTGCCCGGCATGAATTACGAAATGCCTGCAGGGCATAACGCACATCATCATCACGCCACCCCGGCAGTTGGGAATAAGACACACGCTTAAAATTAGATGGCACAACCGCATTATCCATTGTTTCCGTTGGTGTTGATAAATCGCACGACGCCAACGTAACAACTGCAAAAACCACCCCAAGAATCTTTATTAACATATTTCTCATATTTTTACCCCATCCCCCACTTGTAAAATAAATTTATAATGTTATATTATCATAAAAGACAAATATATGTCCAGTGTCTTAAAACGCCAGAAAAGGAGATAAAACAATGGCAAAATTTAATATTATTTCTCAATTTTTGAAAGACATTTCTTTTGAAAGTCCAAATGTCCCAGAATTGTTTTTCAAACAGGACAACGGCCAGGCAAAACTGGAAATCAACATCGATATTCAAATCAAGGGTGCCGAAAATAATTTATTCATGGTTGATTTAATTACCAAGGTTCATTCTAAGTTAAACGAAGGCGACAAATCGATTTTCTTGATTGAATCAACATATTCTGGTCTGGTTCAAATGGAAGAAGAAAAAGATGAAGAAAACAAAAAACGCACACTGTTAATCGACGTGCCAACATTGTTGTTCCCGGCGGTTCGTGGTTTAATCACCCGTTTGACCAGCGAATCTGGATTCCCAACATTTGCAATGCAGCCGGTTGATTTTGCCCAATTGTACGAACAGAAACAGGCAAAATAACAACCTTTTATAATTCAAATAAAAAAACCGCCAATTGGCGGTTTTTTTATGATTCTTTTTTTACACACACGCCACTGGATGGTTTGTACCCATCAATACACAAGCATGTACCATACGCATCGCGTTGTCCAGACATGTAATCACCGCTGCACGTTGTCAAACACTGGTTTTCCCACACTTCATATCCAGTTTTACATTTACAACGTGCATTTACATAATAGTTAACACCAGCAGTCCCTTCTTTTGTTTGGTATTCTGAATTTTCTGGGCACAGCAACGATTCATAGAACATTTCCGACACACAGTTCACATATTCACCGTTTTGACATGTTGTCCGTTGTTCGCCTTCAAAATCTTTGCAATTCTCGACCACCTCTGGGCAACCGGTCGAAACACTGCCAGTGGTCATATCAATTCCCGGGGGACCGGCAAAGATTGCATATCCACACGTTAATGCAACACTGCGGCATGCGCCACGCATTACGTTATAAATACTTTTGATACTGGCACTGGATGACCAAGAATTAACCTGGGTTACCTGGTCATTATAACACTGGGCAACATCGACCATACAATTTGATGCGTATTCAGATATAATATCACGCTGGGACGCACGAATATTTACCATTGCACGCTGGATATAATTTACAACAACGTCATTGTATGGCTGATACGTGCCGGATGAATTATATGTATAATACTGACACTTGTCCAAGACGGCACGGCACAGGCCGCCATCAGTTGCACGTTCCCCGGTACCAATTTTTTCCAATAAATAACGAACCACGCATGACCCATCGCCCACGGCGTCAGAGGATTTGGTTACCTGGGGTGTTTTGCATTTTTCAGGCGTCAATTCAACCGTGGCAGATTTTTCAAGGAATTCTTTCTTGGTGGTTGCGTTATTATAATCATCCATAAATTCGGTAATCAGTGATATATTCTGTCCCAGAACAACATTACCGTTTTCATCGATATAGCGTTTGGTTGGATCAACACATTTATAGTAATCATCACCACAAACCATATCATCACGCATACACGAATCCAGGGCCGCAATGCACCCCTTGGCATCATATTGGTTTTTGTTTTGCAGAACGGCCAGGCGCGCCTTTTGCAGCATGACTTCGGCACTGCGCACGTTGGACACCAACGTTTCGTTCATTTTTTTCAAGCCCTTTTCGTACGCAATACAATCCTTGTCAATGGCCAGGTCGTAATTACCCGTAATTTGTTTTGCGGTACCGCCGGCCTCTTTACACTGGTTCAAAATGGTTGAACAACGACTGCGCGCGGCATTGTATAAATCCGTCCCACGCAGGTTGGAAAAACTGCCCGATGTGCCCAGGGTCAGAAAATCCAGATTAAACAAATCAGCCGTATCCGATGAAAAATCCAAATTCATATCCAGACCAAATCCCGATTCGGTATATGACGCCGTTATATTTTTTGGATCTTTGATTAAATCTTCGATACGTTCCAACATGTTGCGGGTTTCGGTGGTATCTTTTTGACCCGAGAGGGCTTCTTCGGCCTCGGTCTCGTTTAAAATGGCACGAATTTCGTCCGCCGACAGGCCAACATAGCGGATACGTTGGGCAACCTGGTTCAGTTGGGCATTCGCGTCTTTGACCGCTTCTTCAACCCTGGTATATTTTGACAGGTTTGCCGAACACGAGCAGCGACCCTGGTTCGCATCAACAACCGCACAAAACTGGTCCATGCAATCGTTATATTGTTCCTGGCACGATTTGTTTAATTCGGCCGTTTGTTCAAGACGTTCTTTGGCCTCTGCAACACTTTCACGGGTTTGGGCGGCACGTGATTTTACACCACGCACTTCTTCATCAACGTTTGAACCGGTTTGAACATCGGTACCGGCAATGGTGGCACGACCGCCAACCTCGGCGGTGGAAGGACGCAAAACAACACCAGCACGACGAAGCGATGGATTGCTATTAATACTGGCCGCGGAAACACGCGCATTTCGTCCAACAGTATTTACCGCCGCATCCAATTTTGAACGCACATCGCCCGATTGTGATTGGGCATTGCGTGTTGCCGCAGCACGTGGTACAACAATATCTTCTTTGTCGGTTGGTAAAATCGTACGCGATACGGTTGTGCGCGCCGTATTCAATGGCAATTCCGTATCAACCGTAGTCGTATGCGACGCAATACGTGATGAATTGATACGCGGTGCACCGACTGATTTTCCACCGGATATCACACCTTCGGAATCTGTTTTGGACGGAACGATACGCGACGCAGACGCACCAAATGCCGATGGTGCATACAAAAGCAACGCGAAAAAACATGTCGCAAATTTTCTCATCCTTGTGGGTAATTATATCATATTTTCAATACAAGTGTAAATAATTAAAAACCACCTGTTTTTTCCAGACACAATCAATTATTGTTTTTTACGTCTGAATTCATCCAATGACACAACACGACCATTGTCGGGAACAGACCCCGGTTTTTCATCCAATGGTAATTCCATATCATTATCCGGTGAAACCGTATTTTTTGGATGAAATGACAACATAAAGTCAACCGATGGATCCTTGAACTCAACCAACGACGAAAAAGGTACGCGAATAAAGAACGGACGACCATCAAACGTTAATTGAACACCAAATTCTTTGTCCGACACATTCAGGTTATTATAAGAATACTGTAACACAATTGTCATAATATCCGGATATCGCATACGCAGGAAATCCGGCAAAACAACACCCGCATCACGTGTTTTAAACGTAATAAAAAAGTGCGTCCCATCCCCCAGACCATTAATCTGGGCGTGAATCAGTGCGTCTTTGACCACCGATTTTAATGCGTTGTCTAATAATGTTTGATAATCTATACGTGCCATGTTTTTACCCCGCCAATAGTATATTATTTATTTCACCATTTGTGCAAGTAACAAATACAGCATCGGGAACATCGCGAAAAACGTCGATATCAATACCCGTGGCCCATACCTGGGCGTGGGACGCAGACAGTTCTGAAAACAATTTTGCACGTGCACCCGCGTCCAGATGCGCCGCCGCTTCGTCCAATAAAATTAATGGACGCGCACCGGTTTTTATATTTATCAACTTGGCATGCGCCAATATTAAATCCAACAATATTGTTTTTTGTTGACCAGTACTGGTCAAATGGGCAGGCAAATTTAATTCATTGTTAAATACACCAAAATCTGACCTGTGCGGACCATCCAAAACCATTTTGTCGCCAACCAATTCACGTGCCCCACGCAGGTATTCCAGGTATGCACGTTCGGCATCCCCGGCCGACATACCGCCAATTAACATTTGTTCTATTTTCCCAGATACAGACACCGCACAACGCGACAAGAAATAATTTAATTCGCCGGCATACAATATTCGGGCGGTCGCCACAGAAACCGCACACCCGGCAATCTGTTCGTCCAGCGCATTTAACCAATGTACATCGGCCCCGGATTTTAACGCGAACGCGCGTTCAGACAATAATTTTGACAGGCGCGCATTACGACCAATGTGCGTCGTATCAAACGCACCAACCAATCGGTCAAAAAAAGCCCGCCGTTCGGATGCAGAATCTATGAAAATACGATCTTCGCGCGGGGTAATCCATACAATTCGCAAATGACGTCCTAAATCAGTTAACGGCGCATTATCCCCATCAATATTCGCACGGCGGTTTGTATCACCGGGCTTAAAAGATACGGAAACATCTGTATCGTCGTCCAACGTTGCAAAAACAGAAAATCCCCCAGAACCAGAAAATCGTGCAATATCCGTCATTGACGCACCACGCATACCACGATCGCCCGATAACATCGATAGTGCTTCAAGAATTGCTGTTTTACCCGCGCCATTGGGACCGGTTATAATTATGTTACGACGACCGTGCGTTGTTATACGCCCCGCGTGATGATTACGAAAATCGGTCAGACTAAGAACACTTATCATTTAAAAATCATAAACATGCAAATGCAGCACTGCTGTTTTTAATAACAAACCATCCCATACGATAATCAGTGGCATATACCGTTATCATAAACAATGCAATTATACCAATAACCATTAATACATTACTGCGCTTGCCACGCATGCAATACAGCGAAATGTTGTAAAACAAAAACAGCACATATGCATCAACCAACATACTGACTATCCATATTGATGTACAATTAAACGCCAATGCATTTAACCCCAATATCACAGGGTACATGAAAAATACAGACGCCAGTCCCTTTATCGCAATTTCCCAATCACGTTCACCACCCGTTATTTCAGACACCAACATTAACAACCCGCCTAAAACAAACAGTACACCAACCGCAATCACAGGTGTAATAATAAATGCAGTAAATAACGATCCAATCGTAAATGTTGCACCCGTTAATAAATTAATTGTAAATACCAACACGCCACCAATCAGACCGTATAAAAACGCCTTGAACATGGCTTCTTCCATGTTACCATCGGCGACAATCTTGGTAAAATAACGACGTGGGTTTATGATAATATCCCGAACATGTCCAATCGCGTATTTAATTTTCTTTATCATTTTATTCCCCCAGATTTGATTATTTATATTTTTGCTTTATAATTACAAAAAATCAACGGAAAAAATGATGATAAAAGTAACAATAGCCGGACGACCAAATACAGGCAAGTCCACATTATTTAACGCACTGACGGGGACGCGTGATGCACTGGTTCACGACAGACCGGGTGTTACACGCGACACAATTGGCGGAACTTTTTCCGACCGGCCATATACTATTATGGATACGGCGGGACTGGAAAATGCAAAAAACGGAATTGCAATGGATTCAACAAACATGGCAATCGATGCAATTTGTACGGCCGATGCCGTGCTGTTTGTTGTTGATGGCCGTGTGGGATTAACCAACGAAGATATAGAGTGGGCACGTCTGGTACGTCGAAAGACACGCGTACCGGTATTATTGTTGGTCAATAAATCAGAATCTGGCAAACGTATGGCCGATGTGCACGATTTCTATAAACTGGGGTTTGGGGAACCACAATTGATATCGGCCGAACACAAGCGCGGTTTTGATGTAATATATGAATTTCTTGATAAAATCGCCGGCACGGAAACCGAAAATGACGGTGCAGAAGAATCCAAGACCGACAATCGCATTAAAATCGCAATCATGGGCCAGCCAAATGTTGGAAAATCAACATTGGTAAATCGCGTCCTGGGGCAACAGCGCCAAATTGTAATGGACGCACCCGGCATTACACGCGACACGGTTAAAATACCAACGAAATTCTATGGTCGTGATATCGTTTTGATGGATACAGCCGGTCTGCGGCGCAAGGCGGGCGTCAAAGACGATGTTGAAACGTTGTCTGCGCTGAAATCACTGGACGCAATCGGCAAGGCCGATGTTGTTATCTTGGTCGTTGATGCAACAAAAAATATTGAAAACCAGGCACTGGGGATTGCGGGGCGTATTTATGACGCCGGCAAAATATTGTGCGTCGCATTGAACAAGTGGGATTTAATCGATCCGGCCGAACGCGATGAAAAACTGTTAAAATTAAAGCATCAATTTTCCAATTCGTTCCATCAGATTATTAAGCCACTGATTCTGGCAATTTCGGCAGAAACAGGAACAGGGGTTCAAAATCTGTTTAAGCGCGTGTATGAACAGTGGGATATATCAACGGCGACCGCACCAACCAGTTTGATTAACAGAATTATCGAAAAACTGGTTGCGGAACGTCAACCACCGATGAGCCGCCTGAAACGACCAATGAAAATAAAATTTGCACGCCAAACCGGTCATCATCCAATGCGTATTACGATTAATGTTGGCGGGGCATCTGATATCCCAGAATCATATACACGATATTTACGGCGTGGAATTGCAACGGCGTTAAAGTGGGAACACCTGCCGATTGTGATTGAATATAAAAAGGCCGATAACCCATTTGATTAAATACAAAAATCCCCCAAACGGGGGATTTTTAAATTTCTTCCCAGTGGCAAATTACAACCGCGTGTTCGGTATCGCCACTGCATATTTTATGACGCGTGATCAATCCATCAATCGCAACATCGATACGAATTTCGGGGATGTCGGCGGAAACTTCCTTTTTGAAATTGATATCGATTTTTTTCAATTTATGTTCGCTGCGATATTTAAAGCCAACACTTTCCGTTGCCCACACCGCATAGACCGCATTGTTTATATGCTGGTTCACGTCAATATCATCAAAGCGACACTTCATAACGTGTGTTTTGTTTGTTTCAAAATCTGGGAATTTTTCAAACGCGCAACCATATGCACGATGTGGTACAACCACATCCGGCGACAAATGATTTGCCAACGGTAATGGACGACGACGCGCCATATCAATCAAAATCCACTGACTTGTTGCACGAACCATTAAACGACCATCAGACCCGTGGATTTCAAAATCACGTGTTGCACGCAGGGCATCTTGACACGATGGCCAGGTGGTAAATGTTAATTCTTCGCCTTCAACCGGTAATTCAATAATATCGACCAGGTAATACATCACAACCCAGCCAACATTATTTTCCAGACAATACGTACGACCACAGCCTAAAATTTCAGCATGACGGTCGGCAATCGATTGCAATTCGTTCATCAAAATCAATGGACGAACATTACCAAATCGATCGCACTGATATGCCTGCAACACACGCTTTTCGGTCAGTTTTTCGGCCATAAAATCACCCCATTATTGTTTTTGTTCCGCAACAACAAAATCCAATTCATCCCCCAGGATAATTTCATTTGCACGTGCCGCAGATTTAATCAGACCGTGCAACACATCCGGGGTCGTGGCGGGAATTGTAAGCGTTTCCAGTTTTGCACCATTGCCAACCTTGCGGTCGGTGCGCAAACCACGAACGTTTTTCAAGATTTCCAGCGCAACATCCATTTGCGACACATCTGTTTCATATTCAGATTTGGTTTCTGGATATGCGGTCAGGTGCAGTGTTTGCCCCCCTTCGAAATCCTGATAAATTTTCTGCCATAATTCTTCGGTCAGGAATGGGATGAACGGTGCATACAATCCGATAATCGCACGCAATACCGTGTACAATGTCCATTGTGCCGATAATTTAGATTCTTTACTATATTTTTCCGGTGCCCAGAAACGGTCTTTGATAAATTCCAGATACTGGTCACAGAAAATATCCCAGAAGAACGTATCAATCGCACTGCGTGAATTATAGTTATCGTATTTATCCAAATTCCGGCGGGTTTCCGCAATTGTTTTATTCAATTCAGCCAGCACCCATCTATCTTCGATAAAGCGACTAGACACCGGAATCTGCGGTGCGGTTGCCGGTTCAAAATCAGACAAATTCATCAAAACGTATTTTGACGCGTTCCATAATTTCGTCAGCAGTTTTGAACCACGTTTAACCTCGTCATCACTGTAACGAATATCGGTGCCGATTGGGGCGGTCGCAATCCAATAGCGCAACGCATCCACACCAAATTTTTCAACCGTCGTTAATGGGTCGGTACCGTTACCCTTGGTCTTGGACATTTTTTGCCCCCGCGCATCACGTACCAGACCATGGAAATTAACGGTCTTGAACGGGACATCCCCCATTACATAAATACCCATCATAATCATACGCGCAACCCAGAAGAAAATAATATCGGCGCCGGTGTACAACAGGCTTGTTGGATAATATTTTTTCAATTCCAATGTGTCGGTCGGCCAACCCAATGTTGAAAATGGCCATAATCCCGATGAAAACCATGTATCCAAAACATCAGCATCACGGGTTAATTCTTTGCCACCGGATTGCTTAATCGCTTCTTCTTCGGTTTCTGCAACATAAATATTACCATCTGCATCATACCATGCAGGAATATGATGGCCCCACCATAACTGGCGCGAAATTGTCCATGGGCGGATATTTTTCATCCATGACATAAACAAATTGTATCTGTGTTCCGGCAGGAATTTAATTTTTCCATCTTCGACCGCACGAATTGCAGGCTGGGCCAAGGTTGCCGCATCCACAAACCATTGATAGGTTAAATATGGTTCAACCGGCACACCACCACGTTCAGAATATGGGGTCGGAATGACGCGGTCTTCTATTTTAACCATCAGGCCCGCCGCGGTCAAATCTTCGACAACGGCGGCACGCGCCGCATATCGATCCATACCACGATATTTTTCAGGTACAACCGGATTATCGTTTAATTTGGCGTCCGGGGTCAAAATACAAACCGGGGTTAAATTATGACGCACACCAACATCCCAGTCATCAAAGTCATGCGCCGGCGTAATCTTTACCGCACCGGTTCCCTTTTCTGGGTCTGCGTGAACATCCGCGATAATTGGAATTTCAATATCAGTTAATGGAATAATTGCGCGACGGCCAATCAAGTGTTTTAATTTTTCGTTTTCTGGGTGGATGGCAATCGCCTGGTCGCCGAATAATGTTTCGGGACGCGTTGTTGCAATTTCAACAAAGCCGCCACCAACCAATGGATAATTAAAGTAATAGAACTTGCCATGTTCTTCGCGGGTTTCAACCTCTAGGTCTGATACAGATGTCATTTGTTTCGGACACCAATTAACCAGGCGTTTTTCACGATAAATCAAGCCTTCGTTATACATTTTTACGAACAGTTTCGTAACCGCCGCCGACAAACCTTCGTCCATTGTAAAGCGTTCACGTTGCCATACAGGGGTTACGCCAAGAATATGCAACTGGTTCATAATCTGGCCGCCTTTGTCTGCCTTCCACGTCCAGGCCGCATCCAGTTTTTCATCCAACGTCAGGCCGCGTGGGTTAATACCGCGTTTCGATAAATCACGTTCAACCAATAATTGGGTCGCGATGGACGCGTGGTCGGTTCCGGGCTGCCACAAAACGTCAAAGCCAGCCATACGTTTATAGCGGCACATAATATCCGTCAGAACATTATCCAGCGCGTGTCCCATATGCAGATTACCCGTTACGTTCGGTGGTGGCATCATAACGCAAAACGACGGTTTGTCCGAATTAACATCATTATTCCAAAATGTGTTTTTATCCCAAAATTCCTGGATTCTGGTTTCGATATCACGTGGATTTATATTCTTGCCCAATTCAATGTTCATTTTTATTACCCCAATTATTAAAAAGTTCGTGCATAATCGTACCAGATTAAATTCAGAATTCAATAGTTATTAGTCGTATCCAAATTTAATCCCCCACTTTGATGTGGGGGATTTTTTATTTGCGCAAACGCAATTTCCAATTACGTAATTTTTCCATCAGGAAATATATCGCCGGCGTTAGTGTAAATGTAAATATCAAACTGGCCAGCAGACCACCAATCATAACTGCACCCATGGCAACCTTCATCCCGTCGCCAGACCATAATTGGGGCACCATACCCGCCATAACCGCAATCGATGTCATAAGAACCATGTTCTTTTTATCCATCAATTCAGACCATAATGCATTGTATGGCTTTTCGCCATTTGCGACGCGATTAATCGTTGGTTCCAATACCAGAATATTATTATTCACAACCAAACCAACCAACATAACAAACGCCAGCATCGCACCAATATTCATCGTCGCCCCAGACAAGAACATCAGGACAAATACACCGGTGAAACTGGTTATAATCGATGTCGCAATCGTGAACGGATGCACCAATGAATTTAATATCGCCGCCAGCAACATAAACGTTAATATCGTTGCCAACATAAACGCTGTACCGATTTCAGATGCGGTATCACCCTGAATCTCGGACATGCCACCAAATTCCGCGTAATAACCATCGGCCCAATCTATTTTATCCAGACCCGACTGAATTTTATTTTGCACCGGACCCATGGTTGATTTACCAATATTGATGTCAATTTCGGTTAAACGATTTTTAGATTTACGACGAATATCGGGGGTGGCGGCGGTACTTTCCACGCGTCCCAATTCAGATAATGGAACCATACCCTTTTGCGAATTTACATATACATTTTCAAATAATGCAGATGTTTTAAACGCTTCGTCAAATTCCAAAACAATTGGGTATTCTTCGCCACCTTCTTTGTATTTGTAATCGTCATTTCCAAACAGTGCCGTACGCAATGTCGTACCCGCATATGAATTTTGCACACCCCAGAAATTCATTTTATCTTCGTCTGGGATAAAGCGATATTCATTTGCCGGCGTTTGCTGGGCACGGACGGCCGATTGAACCTCTGGTATCTGGTTAACCATGTCAATAATTTGCGCCGCATACGATTCACGCAATGCGTCATCGGGACCAAATACGTTCAAAACCAAGTCTGATGATACACCGGCCGATGTTGATTGACCGGCACGAATCTGAATTTCTGCATCGGGGATATCAGAAATTTCTGGCAACATTGCCTGGGCTAATTCTTTGTCCGACAATGCGCGTTCAGATGCATCGACCAATTCAACCTTGACCGAAATGTTTTGCAGACCGCGTTCACCAATTTTTACAGATAACGATTTTACTTCGTCAAATTTTTGCAAGCGCTGTTCAATCTGGGCGGCAATCGATTCAGATTTTTCATATGTCGCCCCCATTGGTGCACGCGCAGTAATTGTAATTTCGTCTGCGTCGGTTGATGGCGAAAATTCGTTTCCAACAAATTTCATCAGCATCAATGAACCAATCAACAACGCAATTGCCAACAATAATACGCGACCTGGATTTTTATACTGAAAATCATACCATTTGCGCAAGCCTGGTTGTTCGTCTGATTTTGCAATTTTCTTGGGTTCTGATTTCTTGGCAATCTTTTTATTTCCCGTCAAACGCAGGAATTTCGCAATCATCATTGGTGTTAACGTGAACGAGAACATCAATGACAAAACTGTTAAATATACAACTGTCATACCAAACTGGTTCATGAACAGGCCGGCAATACCACTCATAAACGCCAGGGGCAAGAACACAACAACGTTTGTACCAACACCCGCCAGAACGGAAACCGCAACCTTTTTCGTACCGTCAATGGCCGCATCTTCGGGGGATTTGCCGTTGTACATTTCGGTCAGGGCCGCTTCAATCAAAATAATCGCGTTTGACACCAATGTCCCCAGGGCCGTTGAATACGCCAGCAATGTCATCGCATTTACAGTAAAGCCAGATCCATCCATAAAGAAAAATCCTGCCAACAATGACGCCGGAATAACAACACCCGCAATAACCGTTGAACGCCAATTACGTGTGAACGCCAACAATACCAATACCGTCAAAATAACACCCAATACAATTGAATTAATTGTGTCATTGGTATCTTCGGAAACGGCCGTTGATGAATCAAACACTATCTGCATTTCGGCATTTGGAAAATGTGATTTCAGGTCGGCCTGGTATTCGGGCATACGTTCACGCAATTGTTGCGATATTTTAATCGCGTTACCGTCGGATGCCTTGACCACAGATGCAATAACGACGTTTTGTCCGTTGTAACGCGCACCTGTTTCAATTTCACGCGCGGCATCTGTTACCGTTGCAATATCAGATAATTTGAAATTGTATCCTTCGACCGTGGTCAGACGCAGGTTTTCAATTTCTGAAACCGATGCAAATTCACCAACAAAACGAACGTTTGATGAATTTGTACCGGCTTCGATTTTTCCGCCCGGCACGTTCAGGTTCCGGTTACCCAATGCCGCCACAACGTCCATAACCGTTACACCACGTGCCGCCATTAAATCTGGATTCATTGCAATACGCACCGCACGTTCGGTACCACCAAAAATAGATACCGATGCAACACCCGGCAAACCCGTTATTTTATTTGATAAAATATTATCAACATATTCTTCAAGATCACGGGAATCTGCACCACGCAAAACAATATCAACAACGGCTTCTTGTAATGGGTTTAATTTTTCAACAACAGGCTGTTCCATATCAGATGGAAATTCCGACAACAATGCATCCAGTTTTGTTTTAATTTCTGACGCCTTGTCATTAACATTTACCCCCAGATGGAATTCGGCCAAGACCATACCACTGTTTTCATATCCATATGATGTTAATGATTTTAATTCGGAAACTTCGGATATTGCATCTTCGGCACGTTTTAAAATCTGGGATTCCATTTCGGCCGGTGCCGCCCCAGGATAAATAAAGGTCGATGTTACAATCGGGAAATCAATGGCCGGTGTGCGTTCAATATTCATCTTGGGGAACGATACCAGACCCAATACCACCCAAAACAAAACAAACATTAATGTTGTAACAGGACGACGTACGAAAAATTTTAACATATCAACACCCCTTAAATTTTATTTCTTGATAACTTTTACCTTGGTTCCGGCGGGGACACTGGACAATATAACGCGATCACCATCATTCAGGCCAGAATCAATGTATGCATGTGTGGCATCTTGGGCGGCAATATTAACATTTCTGATTGATGCAACACCATCTTCGACAACCATAACAGAATTATTTTCAATCGCATGAACAGGCACATAAAAACCAACACCTGAAATTTCTGCAAACTGTAACCCATCCGATACACCCGATGTTTTTACAACATGCATTCCCGTGTCATAGTCAATCTTTTTCGATACAGATACAATTTTTCCATTTCCAATTTTTTGGCCAGAACGCAATTTATCAACACGCGCACCCGACACCAACGCACGATTATTTTTAACCGCAATTGGTTCACGAAGGATACCATTTGTACGTGTAACCGTTACAATTTCAACTGGTGCACCTTGGTCGGCGGCAACACGCGCGGCATTAAATACATGGCGCGAATTTTCAGACGCAACCGCCGCAAAGCGAAATACAACCCATCCCGCTAAAACAGCAATTAAAAGAATCGCCAATAAACGTTTTGTTTTTGTCGTTTTTAAATTTTCTGCTATTTTTTCCATTTTTATTCACCCAATTTTTTTACAGATTGTTCAGACATCAAAATATTATATTTCATATTCAGCAACGCCATATCCAATTGATACAGGCCCGCCGCAGCATCTGCCAATTCAATGGCCGATGTTTGTCCCGCACCAAAACGGTCTTGGGAAAACTGGTACGCTTTGGCAGCCAAATCACGCGCTTCTTTTAATTTTGCCAAATTACCACGCAAATGATTATATTGCTTAATCGCGTTGTCATATTGTTCAGATGTTAATTTTTTCGCCTGGGCCAGGTCTTGGCGGGCCACTTCGGCGTTCATCGCTTCGATTGTGGCATTGGCACGGTTCAGACCACCAGAAAAAATTGGCACCTGAAGTGCAAGGCCAACCGTCGCAGATTGCGAACCCGACGCGTCAAACATGGAATCCATTTCTGTTGACATGCCATAGTAACTGTACCCGGCGGTTGCAGCCAATGTTGGATATGCGCCGGCACGCTGGGAACGCGCATTGCGTTCATACATTTCAATCTGTTCTGATAAAATATCCCATTGGGGGGTGCTTGTCAGTTTTTTTGGCGCGGATAATTCACCAAATGATGTTGGAAACGAATCCGTCAACACCAATTCTTCATCCAGATTAATGCCGGCCATAATTTTTAACATACGATGCGCTGTATCGCGGTTAAACTTCGCATCCGACAGATTAATTTCTTTGGATGCAATATCGGATTCTATTTTGACCAAATTGCTGCGGTTGGCACGACCGGCCGCGGTTAAGCGACGACGGGCCGCACGCGCGTTATTCAAATCAGATTCCGACAAACGAACAATTTCATCCGTCATTTTTGCCGTCCAGTACAGGTTGGCAGCGGCATAGGCAACCTCGCGCTTGGTTAATTCATACGATGCATCTGCCATTTTAATTGCAGATTTAACCGATTTTACCGCGTTACCAATTTTGCCAAATGTATATATTGGTTGTGTGATATTAACACTGGCGGTGAACATATTGTCCGGTATTTCAAAGGCAATACCATCTTTGAATTTATCACTTATTTCACCCAATATTTCGCCCGGAATTTCAATCATACGGGCCTGGGACGGATTTTCAACATTAATCATATTTGTATATGCGGCCGTACCTTCGATTTTAAACCAACGATTTGCGTTAACCGCATCCAGGGATGCTTCGGCCTTTTCCAGGTTGGCAACAGCCTTTTTCAAATCGTGCGATTCATTTGTAACCCGTGTAACCGCATCGGACAATGATAAATCCATTGCATATGCCGGCGCAGACAACAAACCAAAAAACGCCAACAAAGATACCAGTCGTGTTTTATGCATGATATTATTGCTCCATCTTTGATAAAATTTTATTCATTGTTTTAAGGGCCGCGGTTAACTCTGCCTCGTCCTGGGCGGAAATATTGGCAAACATTTGTTCCACACCGTTACGAAATGTTTCCAATGCATCACGCGCCAATTGCGCACCACGATCGGTTACCGAATACCATGTATTACGACGATCGTGTTCATCAACCACACGCAAGACCAGACCATCGGCCTCTAACTTTCTAAAAACAGCACACAAATTTGGCGCAGACACAAATTCACGACGCGCAATGTCTTTTAACATCGCACGACCACCCTGGTGCAGGCGAACCAAAATCGACATCTGTTGACGCGGAAAACCAGATAATTGGGCCTGGTCTATGCGTAATTTATCCGCATATTTATCAAGCATCCAGATATTAGATTCCATAAGACGAACAAATTCCTTGCGTGCCATTTTATTTTCCTTTATAATGTTTTGGACTTACGATTTGTTAAAAATCTTAATTATTATATGTTTTAACGATTTTATTTCAAGTACTTTTTTCAAAAAAGTTTTTATTTTTGTGTATCTTGTTGACAAATTATTGTTTTGTGATATATTTTACCCTGTTATGACAGACTTTGTATTAAAAGACGAAATTTTCTTTCATGGTACACGGGCGCGTTTTGAACGGTTTCGCCCGTTGTCGCACTTTGGCTCGTGGGAAGCCGCCACAGACATCCTGGCCAGTTCAAGCACAATAAAAAAAGAAAAACTGGATGGATTAACCGAAATAAAAAACCCAAACAAAACACCCAAAACAATCATCCCCGACAGTATTATTATTTCGGCAAAACTAAATATTCATAACACGTATGAAATCCAAGATTTTGCATCATGTCATGACCTGAAATCATACAATGGGTTTGTATTACGTCATATCGCGCACGATCTAAAAATTAATGGAACGCCAAAATTTTTTGACTATATTTTTTCAGAACCGTTTAAAATGCCTTACCAAGACGTTCAAAACAATTTGCGCAATGAAAATCTCTATACGCCAGAATTCGAAGAAATAGACCGATATCATTTATCGTTCCAGCGTGTAATTCAATACTTTGAATCATTGGGATATGACGGATTTCACTACGTCAATCAATACGAAGATCGTGGACATATTTCATACATTGTATTTCGACCAGAAAATATTATTCGCACAGATATTAAGACAGAACACTTCACACAAAAACCACAATCGACATTTGTCCCGGAATTAATACCAATTAGAAAACAAACAAGTGAAGAAATCGTCCGACTGCATTGTGAAAACATAAACCATGACGATTTGTTTGAACAAAAGGTTAATCGGATAAAAAGCCAAATCCCACCCGAACATGCAGACAAGATTAAGGCACACTATGCCAAAATATTCTATAATGACATATGGCCAAAATTAAAACGCGTTTCCAGACAATCTATTGACGCCCACGGTTTGACACACACCGAACAAACCGTATTACACGGCATTGATATTGCAATTGTGTGCGCACATGATCCGTTACCGGTAATATTGGCGTGCGTGTTACATGACACCTTTTGGACCGACAACAAAAAAAACGCCATACCATTTGCAAAAAAATTTATTAGTGAAAACTATCCACGATTACACCGCAACACGGTCGAAGAAATCATTGGTGCAATCAGACATATTGACGACAATGAAATTGCAAGACATGATTTAACCGCGGCATGCATGTGGGACGCAAAACGAGTTCACATGGCATGGAACGGACAATACAAAATGGTTAAATTATATTGTTCGACATCGGTTGGACGCCAAATGGCAGAACTGGGGGCAGATGCCCAGGCGCAATATATTCAAATCCAAGATGAATTTTTGGTCCGCCACGGATTAAAGTTTCCAAAACAAATCACCACACACACAATGAACCAGAAATATCGATAGAATTAATTTTATTCCTTGCAAAAAGTATAAAGATAGATATAATTCATGTCGCAATTGGGGTGTCGTCTAATGGTAGGACAAGAGATTTTGGTTCTCTTTATCATGGTTCGAATCCGTGCGCCCCAACCAATATTCAAACGCACCCTTGTGGTGCGTTTTAATATTGTGTGGAGCCACAGTTCGTAATCTGCAACGCCAGTTGCCGGTTCGACAATGAGTAGATTTGATAAGCAAAGCGCAATCAAATCGTCAGGAATGCCCCGCAGGCATTTATGCCGAGGGAATTGAGTGCGCCCCAACCAATATTCAAACGCCCGATTGGGCGTTTTTTACGATTTAACGACTAAGTTCTTCGAGTGTATTTAGCATCGCATCAATTGCATCGGTGGCATGTTTAATGCCTTCTTGGACCGTCTGGTTCATGGTGCCGGTTACCAACATTAAATTGCGCTGCTGTTCCAGGGCGGTTGTGGGCGTTTCAAATACCGCAGAATCTAATAATTTTGATTGCCCTTCTATCATTTGGGTTACCAGTGTTACACCCTGGGTAAATGCGGCCGTTTTCTGGGCACCCTTGGCACGAGAAACAATGCGATTCAATCTGGTGGCACGTTTTTTTAGTTCAGCCTGGGCAATGTTAACACGTTCGTTCACAATATCTGCCATTTTCAAACTCCTTTACCCATGATTATACCAAAAAACATCACTTTTTTCCAGAATAAAACAGATGGGAATATTCACGCATCACATCAACAATCATTCCGCGAAATCCCATTTTATCCCAATGATGATCGGCAATATAAAGCCCCAGGTCAAATGTGGTGAATTTTGCCACTTCCCAATCTATAAAACCAACAATGTCAAACGTTTCTGGATTAATGATAAAATTCGCGCCAATATCATTATGAAACCATCCGTGCATAAAGCCGGGTGCTTCATCGGGATTTGGTTTCATGTCGCGAATCTCAATTGGGTCCGCGATTCCAATTTCGTATATAAATTTTGCAATTTGGCGTGCAATATGACGACGATGCGTTGCAACAATATGCGCCGGCAATTCATCCAATGTAACACCTGGGAAAAATTCATATTTGCGAATATAAAGACCGCGCCAATGAATTATTTCCATTTCCGGAATTCGAGTGGTTGTATATTTACGCAGGGCCGACGTTATTCTGAATTCACGCATTGCACGTTCATAGCCATTATTGCGTAACGGAAATTTAAACGCATATCGTGAATCAACCAACACAATCAGGTTTCGACATCCACCACCAACACATGTTTTTATTTTGATATTCTGGCCGGCAAAATAATTGCGAACAAACTTTATAAACGGACGCGTGTCATATCGTATGCGCGTACGAACCAAATCACGACGCGATTTACCCGGAATAAAACCACAGACAATATTAGATAACAAATGTCGAACGTTCATGATATCTCCAAACAAAAACCTTAAGACTCGAACGACGCAAATGCTTGTTCTCGTCAACTGACGCCCCGAACCCTACGGCTTCAATTCCCGGGTCCTTGCACAAATTTCATAAACACACCGTGTTTATGAAATTTGGCAGCCCCAACGGGAATCGAACCCGTGTCGTCAGAATGAGAATCTGATGTCCTGACCGCTAGACGATGGGGCCATGCATTTCGGTTAATTTGGATTTTATACACACCGTGTATAGATTTCAATCTTTTTTATAAAACAATTTATCATATTCAATAACAACACGATCCATAAATTTACGTATGGTCGGTTCTTTGTCGCCCTTTAACTGGTGCGTAAAATCGCCAAACATACAATCTTCCCAATCGATTATCGCAACAACGCGGGCCGTGTCGGTATCTATTAAAAAATTATCGCATAAATCACCCTGGGTCCAACCGTAACAATATCCCGTCTTGGCATCGGGCGACGGTTTTAAATCGCGAATCTCAATCGGGTCGGCGATGCCCATTTCGTACATAAAGCGCGCACATTGTGGCGCCAATTCATCTGTGTGCGCGGCAACCCATTCTGGGGTGCATTTGCGTAACTGGACCCCATGAATATATTCATATTTACGCACCAAATGACCGTTATGCTTTAATATCGTTACCGGCGGCACATATATCGGTGATATTTTCCCCAGACAATTCACAACCCGATATTCACGCATTGTCAATTCATCAGAATTATCACGACGCAATGCAAATTTATAAATGTATTTGTCGTTTACACTGATTAACAAATTACTGGCCCGGTATCCAACATATGTACGAATGCGCCGCAGTGGCACACCCAAATCACGACGAATAAAGCGCAAATTTGACAGCATATCGGAATTTAGCACAACACGAATACGACGACGCGTTTCTTTGTCGCGAATTGTACTGCAAATAATATTATTAAAAAAACGTCTTACCGATCCAGCCATAGTGTAAAATATAGACGCCCCAAACGGGGCGCGCAATCTTTTTTTATAATTCAACCCGACCGTTGGTCGCAACCAAGTCGGCCATCATTTCAATTTTTCCGCCCGCTTCGCGGACCAATAAATCACCCGCCGCAATTTCCGCAAAATCCAGCGCATCAGATACATATGCATCCAATTTACCCGCCGCAACCCATGCCAAATCCAATGCCGGGCATCCCGTACGCAACGTGTTCTCACCAATAATTGGACGCGCATCAGATGTATTATACGCAATCGTTAGTTCATCGGTATCTTTCTGGTTCGAAACACGAATACGCGCCGAATGATATGCCGAAAATACGTATGCGCCATTACCACTTTCTGCATAATACAGACGTTCATCAATCGGCGAATACACCAATGCGATTTTTGTTTCATCATTTGAACGCAATGCCAATGATATTGCAAAGTGCGGATTTCCACGGACAAAATTTGATGCCCCCGACAGCGCCAATACAAATTCATCGCGCCCGTCGCCCGCACGGGAAACTTCTGGGGTCAATAAGCCCGCCGATGGACGAACCAGTGTCAGGTCGGATAATATGCTTTCTTCGATGCGGGCAGACGCCTTGGCCACGAAATCACGCGCACCACGTAATGATTGTTGAAGGTTTTCAACCTCGCCAAAGTCGCGACGCAGGGACGCAGCCGTGCGTTGCAATGCCATAAACATCTTGTTTAATTCGGTTGAACCCTTAATCAACAATTCCATATCCCGCCCCCATCAGAGAAATGAATTAGTTTAGAAGTTAAAGCCAGCAAATTTGCTTTTGAATTCGGCCGCACGCTGACCCTTGTCGCCGGCGTTTGAACGCTGACCCGTCCAGGCCGAGTGATTCAAATTGTCCGTGGACAATACCAAATCCTTCTTAACAGAAGAGTACATTTTTACCGTTTTACCATCCGTCATCGTAACGTTGATTTCATGGTATTCTGGATGAATTCCTTGTTTCATTGTATAACCCTTTTATAAAATTAAGCCCCGTAATTATATAAGTATTTTTCAGGAAATCAAGCAATATTAGCATTTTAATATCGGCCAATACACCCCAGGTATGAATTTCCCGTGGATTCCAGGATGTTTATAAACTGTCCCTGGTTCCGACCCGAAAACAGTGCCAATATCGTTCCCGCATCGGTCGCCAACATATCGGCAACCGTCGCAATCCCAGAATTCATTTTCTTAAAAAAACCACTGGTCGGGTAAATTTCAGCCGCCAGAAGTTGATTTTTCCCACCCGTTTTGGCGTTTTTCTCGGATTCAATTACCATTAACTGGCATTCAGGGGATATTATCAATTTGTCAGTTACAACCGCATCAGATCCCAATAATTCACCCCACCAACCGGTTGATTCACAAAATACAGGATAATAAATTCGTGCGTCTGGATTTTCAGCCAATATCGCCGCTAAATCTAAATCACCCGTTATAACCGTTGGCATCGTGCCGGTGGCGGTATTTATAACCTTGCGCGACAACTGGTATTCAGAATCAGTTGTTGTTTTACGTGGCCAATAAAGAATCGGAAACGTCGTTGTCATTGATATGAATTATATCAGATTCGGATTATACAAAAAAGGGGGGCATGTTAAATAAAGCACTTGATTTTTTATTTTTTCATTTCCGACCAGATTTTTTTCAAATTTGCCCATGTCGTAGTCAGGTCTTTTTTCAAATTATCATAATATTTGGTCGATATAGAAACATTAAACAAAGTCTTGGTCAGCGCGGGAATCGATGTCATAAACATCGCAATAAACACACCCATTAAAATTATTGTAACAAGCGAATCGTTCCGCATCATCAGGCCATCCATTAGTAATTTCGAATCGCCACTTTCGATTGCCAATGCCAATCTTTGCGCACCATTCCAATGCCCAAATACCGCATTTATGAACATAATCGCAAACGATACAAATATCCCAGTTACCGCAATGCCCGCCGTACCATTAATTACATCATTAACAATTGCACGAATATTCTTGTTGTGCGAACCCTGGGGGAAGATATTCCACCCCTTGAACAGCCAGCCCAGGAACGTTAATGGTAACAGCACTAAATCCATTGATAATTTAATGAATATCTCTAAAAAATACAGCGGTATCGGCAATAGCGATGCAAAAAACAGCACCATCACAAGAAGTCCCGCAAAAAATATCGGAACGTTTGGAAAAAACGGAATTCCCCACAGGATTTTATGCTGATATTCGTCATTAAACGCCATATTCATCATGGTCCAACCAACCGTCATGCCAACACCCGTCATTTGATGAACATTTGCAACCTGGCACGCCAGGTTATGACGCAGTTTTGGCGAAAACGCACCCGTGGACGCCGATTCGACCGTGGCAGATACCGGATCCGCAATTGCCGTTGCAACCAAACATGAATTAAATGCTTCGTCCCCGGTTACGGCGCGATTCATATATAGCCCAACATTAAATATCGGTTCAATTACAATATCCGTCATCAGACGCGGTAATGGCGCCAACAATACCGCCGCAACAACCGCCAATTTTACAAAATGTGTGGTAAATGTATTGGCCAGTGACCAACCGTCAACACCATTTGATGCATTATCAGAAAATGTTTTTATTATTTGCCATGCAGCCCATATCGCGGTTACACCAATCGAAAATGGAATTATCGCCGTGCCGATACCATGATATGCACGGGGTAAAATCTGGGACATGGTGGCCATAATGTCTGAAAACATTTGGCATGTCCAACAACTGGAAAAAAAACGCAGTGCATCGGCCATATTAACCGGCGCCATTGAACGATATATTGAAAATCCCGCAATTGCGCCAACGCCGGCAACCGCCCCAACAACCCATGGCGACACCGCCGCCGCACCAAACGGCAGAAATGATAAAAATGTAATCCAAAATTTTTTTAGCACCTGCATCATTTTTAAGTATATCATATTTTGCCCCAAATGTGATATAATTGAAAAGATAAATAATTATAGAGAGAATGCATTTATTAAAAAAGTTAGTTTTCTGCATCTTTCTGGGCATATGTGTTTTTATGCCCGATGTTGCGCATGCGGGAAAAAATCTGGTTGATGCACTGGATTTATCTCCATTTGTGCCATTGATTTTAGACGCATTGATGATGGTTGCGACGGGAACGTATGAATTCTTTGTCGGAAATGGCGATGGGGTTATCTATATTTTTATTTGGCTGTGTCTGGGGGTCAGTATGGCAATGTACCTGATTAAAATGTACATGCCAAAAAAGGTTTTAGGTTTTGTCGGTATGTCGGGCGGTGGTGAAATGTGGGATGGCAAGGCCGAACCAATGACAATCGCACACAATATGTTAAAACCTGTTATTCGGGCGATGATTGCGGCACTGTTTTTATTACAGATAAAGCCGGTATTTGTTACCCAGTGGTTGGTAAATCCGTTTCTGCAATTTGGTTCAATCTATACACGCGCGGTTATTTCAACAATTAATGAAAGTGGTATTGTAAATTCAACACGCGTTAAATGCCCGCCAGATATCGTTGAAAAAGCATGGATAAGTGAATCTTCGTGTGAATTCTTGACCCAGCCTGTGGCCGATTTATCGCATGCAAACAACCAGATTATCAAGCGTGGTTTTGATTTTATAACAAATGGTTTGCGGGGGTTGATGACACTGGTACCGCATGGGGGCGAAAATATATTAAACGTAATATCTGGCTTGATGATTGTTATCACGTTTGTTGGGTGTAATTTATTTATGGCACTGCTGATTATCCAGGCAATATTTAATTTCGGTGCGTCTTTGATGTTGTACCCGTTTAATGTGTTGGTTTGGACACTGAAACCAAGCGACAAATGGTTTGACCCATTGCCACCATTTTCAGGAATTATTAAGGCATTACAACAACTGGTGATAACAATGATTGCGTGCGCGTTTATATTGGGGCTGAACGTGGCGTTGATTAAGGCACTATTTCAATGGAATACATCGGTGTTTGTTGTGGCGGCACATGGTACCGCGACCAGCAATATCCCAACCGTCGCAAACAGTGCAATGGGATTTGGACAGCATTCTATATTCTGGCTATCTGCGATACTAACGTTCTATGTCATGCAGCGTATATTTGACGTAACACGTGAACAATTAAAATCATATACATCGGGTCTGGATGGATTATACAACCAGGTCAAAAACGACACAAAAACAACCGTTGGTAACATTAAAAAAACAGGCAAAGCCATTGGCACCGCAATTGGATGGATAAAAGGTAAATAATGAATAATGTAATTAATTCTTTTATTGATAATACCGTCCAATGTTGGGGGTGCGGTTTGTTTGACCGACTGTTTGGAATTGTTTCGGTGGCGGCGGCAACAATTTATCAACAATTGGTATCGTTGTGCACAATATTATTCTTGGCCATGTTCACGGTATTTGTTATCAACGCAATATGGCAAAATATCAAGGCCGGCGGCAAAGACCCGTTTTACACAAAATCTATACAAAAGGTTATTATAAATACGCTGGTTGTGTTTAGTTTGCTGGGGATGGGTGTGGCGGTACCAAAATTAATTACACGTGTTACATTTGAACCCGTGGCAACGGCCGCCCTGGTTTATACCGAAGCGTTAACCAATCAAAATTCAGACACCGTTAATGAACGGGTTACATATCAACCATCAAAAATGGAAGACAATGGTTTTTATCGCCCCCAATTACGCGACACAATCATTATGTTAATGAAGGTAACAATTACACAATTTCAATCATACATGAAATTGGGAATCGCCGTTATGGACAGTGCATTTACATGGAAAGCATTGCTGGGGATTGGGGCACTGATTAAGCATATTATGTTGTTTGTGGTGGGACTGTATTTATTCTATGGATTTTTTAAGTTATTTGTTCGGTTTTGTTTCTATTTTGTCGATATCATTGTTGCAATGGCGTTCTTTGCATTTTTCTTTCCAATATCGTTGATGATGATGTCATTTGATGGCGCCGAACATTTACCCAAGGTTGTAGAAAATATTAGAAAAAGTTTTAGCAAAGACCAAACAAAAAAACTAATTAATGCAATTGTCGCATTGGTATCATGCGTAATAACATACACAATTATTATCGTTATATTGGCAAAATTCTTGTCAGACCCAGATGAAATAAATGCGCAATTAATGCAAAAAATTATGTCGGGCGAAGTCTTTGAAGCAGATTTAAACACGGAAAACCTGGAAATGCTAACATTAACCAGTGCAATAGTACTGGTTTATGTGTTAAACTTTATATACGGACAAATACCACAGATTTCAAAAATGATTCTGGGGGTATTTGGCGTTGGCGAAGAAAAACAGTTAAGCGAAAAGGCCGCAGATGACGCATTAACGTTATCAAAAAATATTATTAACACCGCGGTAAAGGTTGGAAAAACAATTATCAGTGATGATGAAAAAAAATAGTTAGATGACAAAGGGAAAACTGATTATCTTGGCGGTTAAAGTTATTATGGGTGCAATTGCGCTGGGGCTGGGGATTTGGTATTTGTCCAGTTCACTGGGGGGGGCATCATTAACCTATTCCAGCATGGGTAATTTTATGAACGCAATTGGCGTTGAAAATGGGGACATTGCAACGGCAAACGGATGCTTTATGTGCCGATATGTTGCAGATTTATTTTCTGTTATTGGTGATGCAACCGAAATGTTCTGGCGGGTGATTTTAGATGGCCTGTTGGTATTGATTGCGATTGGATTTGGAATCTATATGGTTTATACCGGCGTTGCACATGTTTGGGATGCAACAAAAAAAACCGCCGGGGACAAGGTCGAAGAAAAGAAAATCGACGCAAAGGCGTGGCTGGATAAAATCTGGAAACAGGGTATTCGGGTCGCAATTGTGGTTGGACTGTTGTGGGGTGCGACAATGGGTGGAACGGACACACTGCGCGCGATATCCCAGATTATAATCACACCCATTATGTATGTAGGCGGCGCATTAAGTATGGCCGCAACCGGTGTCGGGGACGCGGCAACATGCGCGGCAACCAATGTTAATGCGGGCGAAATTTTATCCCCGGTATTGGGTTCTTTTATGTGTATTATCGGAAACATCAACAGTGTTATGTTGGCCGGTGCCGCGGGTGGTTTTGCAATGATGAATTATTCATGGCTGGGGATGGGTGGTGGCGCATTTACATGGATTGCGGGTTTGGCCATGGTGATAATGTTTTTAATAATTGGATTTGATTTATTTTTCCAGATTTTATCAGTTGTATTTAAATTAATATTCTTAATCATCTTTATGCCGATATTCGCCGCCAGTTACGCATTCGAAGGCGCATGGAAAATGGCGGGGGGATTGGTGGACAAGGGTATAAAAATGCTTATTAACGCGGCAATAAAAATTGTCGTAATCACATTAAAGACAATTATTATTTATGCAACAATTGCATATGCGGCGGATTCTTATTTCCCCGGTCCGGTGGACGGGTTCAGTGTTATGATGCCGCCATTATTGGGACAGACACCACAAAATCCAGATGCACAAACACTGTCTGTTATGAACGTATTTTCAGAATGCGAACGCGTGGCATTGGCCGATGGTGAAATGGATAAAGATAAATTTACATCATGTTTTTCCGCGCAACGCGCAATGGTGGAACGCACGTATCCGGGGGCGTTTGATTTCTTGGATGATGGATGGGATTTCTTGGTATTAATGTGCGGTTTGTTTGCGTTATATTTTCTGGTCCTGCGCAGTCGAATCGAAGGGATGTTGCCATCGGTTGGCGGCGAAGACTTTGACTTTGGCGCACAAATTAAGCAGTTGGGGAAAAATATATGGTCAATACCAAAACAAATCGCCAATGCCGTGGGCAAGGCCGTAGATGAAAAGGCAATATAAGTGTTAAAACGCATCTGTAAATTTTTATCGATTATTGTTTTAGCCATTTCATGCGTTGGTGGGGCGGCGTATGCAGAATCTAATCTGCATGTGGCGGACATTGGTGAATACGGCACATGGGCAACAGATGCAAATCGTGAAAAGATTGTTTCTGACCTGAGTCATGATATTGATAAGTTTGCCCCAGACACCAATACCCAGACCATCGATAACTATGTCCCGATTGAAGCAAAAGTCGGCCTGGCATTTATAAACGCAATGACGCATGTGGCAAATATTATCGATAATGCGCTGGTGCGATTTGCAATCATGTTTATGATTATCATGTATATCTTCTGGGTAATGGGTGAAGCATACAATAATATGAAAACCGGGTGGGATATTCAGAAACTGGGCAAAGATATACTGATAAAAACATTAAAAATCATATTCTGGATTACGGTGCTGAATTTTGGTCCGGCACGATTATTCACAATGATAATCACACCAATTATTATGATTGGAACGTATGCGGCGGAACTGATACTGAACGCGGTTACAATGACCGTTGGAATTGAATTACCCGATACATGTACGGCAATCCAGAACTATGTTGCGGCAAACATCGCACCGGGCGCAACAATTGATGCCGATGCCGCAGCGGGTATAATGTGTTTGCCGACACGACTATCAACATATATGACATCTGG
Source organism: Alphaproteobacteria bacterium (assembly GCA_017935245.1). Lineage (GTDB taxonomy): Bacteria > Pseudomonadota > Alphaproteobacteria > Rs-D84 > Rs-D84 > Enterousia. The sequence continues at coordinate 34,286 of JAGBHZ010000011.1, forward strand.
AATTGGATTGGGGTGGCACTATATCAAGGCGTCAATCGGCACCAGCGCATTTGTATTCTTGCTGGGGGTGGCGATGATATGGATATTTATTGTTAACGCATGGAAATTTACATTTATGGCGTTCGGTGTAATCGCCGATATATTTATCGCAATTATAATGTTGCCGTTCACGGCACTGGCCGAAACAATCAGCAACACTTCATACAAAGGAATCCCAGGAACCGTGTACAATAGTTTTGTGGGACTGTTCAAGGCAGAATCTTTAAACGCACAATTTGCGCGTATAATTAGCGCGACAATTTATTTTATTGTGTTGGCGGTTGTTATCGCGGTATGCGTTGCATTGATGGGCGGTGTAATTGTTAGTGATGCGACAACTGGATTGCCATCGGTTAATAATACCGGATTTATGCCATTATTCTTGACCGGGTTTTTGGTGTGGTATCTGGCCAGTCGCGCCGACGAAATCGCCAAAGACTGGGGCGGCAGTATCAAGGATGAATTTGGCAAAAAATTGCGTACCGATGTTGAAACATTGGCAAAAGATGTCATTAAAACTGGGAAACAGGTTTGGAATGCAATTAAAAGCGATGATTAAGATACCGTTACAAATTGACGTGCAACCTTTTTAATGCCGCGGTTTTTAAACGCAACCGTCAATATATTTCCATCATCTTCGATGACAACCCCGGACCCCATTTCGGAATGCGTTACAAATTTACCCTTTAACGTATTATTCTGGACCGGTGTGGGACGCGGTTTGGGTGGCGCGTCATACGTTGGCCGTTGCAGGGTGGCATAATATGTGCGGGCGCGTGGCGCGCCACCCTGGAAATCCAGATAACGATTGTCTATTTCTGTGATAAATCGACTGGGGCAATTATATTGACGCTGGCCAAAGATGACACGGGACATGGCGTTCGAAATAACACACATGCGCCGGGCACGCGTTATCGCAACATATGCCAGGCGGCGTTCTTCTTCGATGGCGCCTTCGCTGACGGTTTTATCATTTGGGAAAATATTTTCTTCCCATGCGGGCAAAAAAACTGTATCAAATTCCAATCCCTTGGCCGCATGAATTGTCATAATTGATACAACATTACCAATTATTTCGGCATCATTGTCATCGGCCGTCATTAATGCCGCGTGTTCCAGGAAATCTGCAACCGTATCATATTTCGCAATTACGCCATTTATCAATTCATTTATATTAGACAACCGTTCTTGCGCATTTGAATCCTTGGATTCATGCCAGTACTTTAAATACCCAACGCGGTCCAGTAACGATTTCGTCGCATCACGTGGCGACATGGACGCCCAGTCAAAATCAAATGCAGATAAAAATTCATCGGCGGCGGCGCGCTGTTTAGCGGTAAGCGTGGCACCCCGCAATCCCGCCATTAAATTCGGACCAGATTGTTTTATTTTCTCAATCGCTTTGGGACCGATTTGACGGCTGGGCTTTCCAATTATACGCAAAAACGACATATCATCAAACGGATATGCCAATAAACGCAAATATGCAATCACATCACGGATTTCGACGCGATCATAGAACTTGGTCGCACCAACCAATTTATATGGAATTTGACGGCGTCCAAATTCTTCTTCGAAAAGGCGCGACAAAGAACCCGTACGAATAAGAACTGCAAACTTGCTAAAATCTGGGGTTTCATCGCGTTGAATAAAATCTGCGATTATGCGAACTTCGTCATAATCAGACGGCAGGGTCAAAACATACACCGGTTCGCCCGCCCCCATTTCAGAAACGTTGTGCAATTCTTTGCCCAAACGGTCGCGATTATGGCGTATCAAAGAATTTGCCGCCCCCAATATATTTGATGTAGAACGATAGTTTGTTTCCAATCTGATTATCTGTGCACCGGGGTATGTTTTTTGAAAATCAAGGATATGTTTAATCTCGGCCCCGCGCCATGAATATATTGATTGGTCATCATCACCAACACAACATATATTTGGTTTTTCAACACCAGATGTTAGCATACACAACAATTCCATTTGCGCACTGTTCGTATCTTGGAATTCATCGACCAAGATATATTTAAATTGATTCTGGTAGCGCGCCAGTATATCGGGATGTTCATTAAACATTTTTAAAACGCGCAATATAATATCCCCAAAATCAACCGCGTTCAGGCGTGCCAATTCTGCGTTATATGCGTTAAACAATTTATCTTTGCTTTGATATGCGATTAAACCGTGATCTTTGATGCGCGAAAATTCTTCGACATAGTCGGCGGGCTGTTTCGTTGATGATGTAATCAATGATTTTATAACTGATTTTTGATCTTCTTCGCCATAGATTAAAAAGTTTTGTTGCAATCCAGCCGCCATATGATTTGCGCGCAATATACGCAAACATATTGAATGAAATGTTCCACACCATACGTCGCCAGAAAACCATGCACCAGATGACATACCCGACAATCTGGTTTTCATTTCATTGGCGGCCTTGTTCGTAAAGGTTAACGCCAACACATTCCATGGCATACATAAACCCATGTTTAAAATGTGCGCAATGCGGGTGGTTAGAACACGCGTCTTGCCGGTACCGGCACCCGCCAATACCAACAACGGTCCATCGGTGGTAATAACAGCAGCACGTTGTTTTTCATTAAGATTTTCTAGCAATGAATCCATGATTTCATTATAATACCACAAACAATTATTATCAAAAATATTATTTTATATGGGATTGGGGATGAAACGTATTATTTGCTTTGACATTGAAACGACTGGACTGGAATATGCACGCGGCGACCGAATCATCGAAATCGGCGCAGTAGAGGTTATTGACGGCAATGTTACCGATAATAATTTCCACGAATATATAAATCCAGACGGTAAGATCATCCCGCCTGATTCATATATGGTTCATAAAATATCAAATGCTTTTTTGGAAGATAAACCAAAAATGGCTGAAATTGCACAAAAATTCTTGGACTTTATCGGGGACAGTCCAATCGTCGCACATAACGGTTTTGATTTTGACTTTCCATTTGTTAATCATGAATTATCAATGCTGGGGTTTCCACAAATTCCACGAACACAACAAATGGATTCAATCGTAATCGCACGTAATCGCGTTTTTGGCCCAAAAAGTTATTCATTGGACGCATTGGCAAAATGGTATGGAATATCACTAACGGCGCGTGCAGATGCACACGGGGCGTTAATAGACTCGGAAATTCTGGCCAAGGTGTTTGTTGAATTGGAAAACACAGCACCGGCACCAGATGTATCTGAGATTATCGCCAAACAGCATGCCGCAATGTTGGCGCATCCAAAAATTGGCGCCGAATTTCCGTATCGAAAATTTGAACCACGCCCCGAAGAATTGGCGGCACATGATGAATTTATGGCAAAAATAAATAATTAAAAAATTCCCCGAACGGGGGATTTTTTAAAAGCACAAAGTGCAAATGCGGAAAAAATTATCCATTTGTCATTGCAAGCAAACGCCAGTGAAGCATGGCAATCCAGTCCGATGCATTATCGCCACGGCTGCACATCGCGATGACATGGGCGTCTTGGTTCCATGATTATAAAACTTTTATTTACCTAAGTATTGAACAAAGAAAAAAACTTGGTTATAATGTATGTGTTATGACGATTTGTCATAATGGGGTGTGAGAACCCGAGTTAGTATCGGAATACATACCATTGGCGCACATGTTGCGTTGGGTGTAGTTTGATAAAAGAAAAACTCCTGAACCAAATACGTCAGGAGGGTCGTGGAATAACAAATACACGGCACAATTCTAACTATTGTTCTCAACCTCCTGACCACTCGAATTTATTCGGTGGTTTTTGTTTTTTCGCGAATAAAACAAAAGAAAGGAGTTGAACAGATGAAAAAACTTTTAATCTTAACCGCGGTTGGCGCAATGCTTGCCGTGCCCGCAATGGCGGTGCAAAAGTGTGTGGCGTTGGATGGCTATAACACCATGTGTGATGTAGATGAGTTAGAGTATGGAAATAGCGAATTTAAGGCATCGTGTGGTACATATGGTACTGGGGTTACTATACCTGTTAGAGGGATTGGAATATGCTCAAATACTAGTGGCAGTGTACATGGCTCGACGTCCGACACACTGGTAACAGTTAGTAGTGTGTCTGATAGCCAAAATGTTAATTGTTGGTGTAAAATAATTAGCCCAATCATGTCGCCATGGGTGTCCAGTTACAGCTATTCGTCGGCCAGTGAATGTGCATACAAATGTGCTTACGGTTGTGCATTTGGACTGGGTTATGTTGTAGATGATGAAGAAGATTTGGTCAGATTCTTTACTGCAATATTTTCCAATCTATCTGACTAAAGGGCGTCATCATGAAACGAATAATATTTTTATTGGTATGTGTGCCGATTGTCGCGCATGCCGCTGCGCCGAGTGTCAGTTGCCCATCGGGATATATCGCAATTGATTCGCCATATATCACAATTGCGACATCATGTCCGTCGGGTACGGTATCCGTTGGTACGGCGGAATCATGCCTGGTGTCCAGCCCATCGGGGGATTGTATAATGTATGCACCGGCGGGGGTATCTTACACCGATGACAGTGGCACATACGAATTTACCGACGCGTGTCCAATGAACTAAAAAAAATCCCCCAAACGGGGGATTTTTTAGTTCTTGCGTGGGTATTTAACCGCCGCCTGGGCCGCGGCCAGACGTGCGATTGGCACGCGGAACGGCGAACAAGATACCGAATTAAATCCACACTGGTGGAAGAATGCGATGGATTCTGGATCACCACCGTGTTCACCACATACGCCCAGGTGGATATGTTCACCCTTGGTATCGCGGGCCTTTTTAACCGCGTCTTTAATCAACAGACCAACACCCAATTGATCAACGGACGCAAATGGATCTGCAACATATACACCACGGGCACGATATTCATCCAAGATTTTGGCGGTGTCATCACGGCTCATCCCCAATGTTGTCTGGGTTAAATCATTTGTTCCAAATTCAAAGAATTCACAACTTTCCGCGATTTCATTTGCCAAGACCGCTGCGCGTGGCAATTCAATCATTGAACCGACCGTGTATTCAACAGATTCACCCGTTTCCGCAAACAATGATTGGGCCGTGGCGTCGATAACCGCTTTGACAATATCGACTTCTTTTTTAGAACCAACCAATGGAACCTCGATTTCTGGGAATACGCGGATGCCGGCCTTTTTAACATCTAATGCCGCCGACAGAATCGCGCGTGTCTGCATTTCGCAGATTTCTGGGTATGTAATCGCCAAGCGGCAACCACGATGACCCAACATTGGATTCTGTTCATGCAATGCTTCTGCACGCGCCTTGATAAATTCAACAGATTTGCCAATATGTGCCGCCAATTCTTCGATTTCGGCATCTGTGTGTGGCAAGAATTCATGTAGTGGCGGGTCAATCAAACGAATTGTAACCGGCAGACCATCCATAATCTTGAACAATTCAACAAAGTCAGCCTTTTGATACGGCAACAGTTTTGCCAACGCTGCACGGCGACCGGCTTCGTCTTCGGCCAGAATCATTTCGCGCATATCCTGGATACGGGACGGATCAAAGAACATGTGTTCTGTACGTGCCAGACCAATACCTTCGGCACCAAAGTCGCGTGCCTGTTTGGCATCTTTTGGTGTTTCGGCGTTTGCCTTGACTGTTAATGTCTTAATCTGGTCAACCCATTCCATCAATGTACCAAAGTTACCCGTCAATTCCACAGATACAGTTGGGATTTTACCTTCGATAATCTGGCCCTTGGCACCATCAATTGAAATCCAATCACCTTCGTTAATTACAACACCAGATGTTGTTTTCAATGTCTTGGATTCATAGTCGATTTTGATATCCGGTGAACCCGATACGCATGGTGTACCCATACCGCGTGCCACAACAGCCGCGTGTGATGTCATACCACCACGTGCCGTGATAACACCCTGGGCGGCGTTCATGCCGGCAATATCTTCGGGGGATGTTTCGATACGGATTAGCATAACTTTCTTGCCGGCGGCGGCCCACTTTTCCGCATCTTCGGCATTAAATACAGCCTGGCCAACGGCGGCACCTGGGGACGCCGGCAGACCGGTTGCAATAACCTTCTTTTCCGCCTTTGGGTCCAACATTGGGTGCAACAGGTGATCCAATTGGTCCGCACCAACGCGCAGGATGGCTTCTTCTTTGGTCAACAAACCTTCGGACACCATTTCAACCGCCATACGAACCGCCGCGGCCGCCGTACGTTTTCCGTTACGGCACTGTAACATCCACAATTTTCCGTGTTCGATTGTGAATTCCATGTCCTGCATGTCTTTGTAGTGCTTTTCCAGTTTTTCACGAACCGCGCACAGTTCGGCATAAACGGATGGCATCGCTTCTTCCAAAGACAGACGACCAGAATCATCCTTGCTCATTGGTTGTGGTGTGCGAATACCCGCAACAACGTCTTCGCCCTGGGCATTAATCAGGTATTCACCATAGTATTTGTTTTCACCGGTGGCTGGGTCACGGCTGAAACATACGCCGGTGGCAGAATCATCGCCGGAATTGCCGAATACCATTGCCTGGACATTAACGGCGGTACCCCAATCGGCTGGGATATTATTCAATTTACGATATGTGATGGCCTTTTTGCTCATCCAAGAACCGAATACGGCGCCAATACCCATTTCCAACTGTTTCCAAGGATCTTGGGGGAATACTTTGCCGATTTTAACACCGATTTCTTTGAACTTTTCAACCAAGTCTTTCAAATCGTCGGCGGTTAATTCTGTGTCCAGTTTGTACCCCTTGTCTTCCTTCATACGTTCCAGGGTGTGTTCGAACAAATCAATGTCGGCACCCATAACAACCTCGCTAAACATCATGATAAAACGACGATATGAATCATATGCAAAGCGTTCATTACCAGAAATTTTTGCCAACGCCTTTACCGTGTCATCGTTCAGGCCTAAATTCAAAACTGTGTCCATCATACCCGGCATGGATACGCGTGCACCCGAACGCACAGAAACCAACAATGGGTTTTCCAGGTCTGCAAACTTTTTACCCATAATCGATTCAACGTGTGCGATACCACTGCGCACCTGGTCCATTAAATCGACGGGATATGTTTGTCCATTTTCATAGTAATACTTACATACATCGGTTGTTACCGTAAAGCCCGCCGGCACCGGCAATCCAACCAAGTTCATTTCTGCTAAATTTGCACCCTTGCCACCCAGCAGATTTTTCATATCTGCCTGACCTTCGGCGGCGCCATTACCAAAGGTATATACCCATTTATTGCTCATGGTTTCTCCTTGTACTGTTATTAAAAAATGCCCAACGATTGTGGGGCAAGATAAGCCGAATTGCAAGAAAAAAATCGGCCTATAAACCGATTTTTTGTTTTTATTTCTGGCGCGCCTTTGATTCAGTCAACAAATGTGTCCAGCATGCGTCATTTATAACAAAGGGATTGGTAGTACAACACAAAAATCCAGTGCATTGATTACATGCAAAATTAGAACCACCAAAATCAGAACGATACTGTTTAAACACCTTTTCGGATGCCACACCACTATCATGCGCATATTCCGATAAACGTCCAAAAAATTTATGTGGACATTGGGGTTTTTGCGATACCGATATCAAATCATCCTGGACATATGGGCCACGATTATCCAACATTTCCCAGCATGCCGCACGATTGCAATCAATATCACCACGACACGGAACAGATGCACAATATTTTGTAAAAAAATCCGATTCCTTGAATTCTTGGTCCAGATAAAAGCACTGGCGCGGGCAATACATTTCTTTGAACGTATCTGTAATTTTAATAGACATTTGTAAATCCTTTGAACAAGTGGGCATATATTAGTCCACCCACATAAATTGTCAAGGTTTTACATCGTGCATGCACAGCATATCGAATACAATTTCGATAAATCTGAATCCGAACGGGAATTTAGCACAATTGGTGCACGCGCCCCCAAAACAACGCCGCCAAATATCCAATCGCCAAATTGAACCATGGCTTTTATTGTATTATTGCCGGCTTCTATATTATGAAACAGCAATATGTCTGCATCACCCGCGACGGGGCCGGTTACACCCTTTTTTTCCGCCGCGCCACGCGACACCGCAATATCAAATGCAATCGGGCCCGACACAATACAATTTTCAATTTCACCACGCGCGTTCATTTGGCGCAGGGCCGCTGCATCAACCGTTGCCTGCATTTTCGGATTTAATGTTTCAACCGCACACAGCGCGGCAACACGTGGCATATCCACACCCATATGACGCGCGAAATTTACCGCATTTTTTATCAAGTTAACCTTGGTCTCTAAATCAGGGTACATAACCATTGCAATATCGGTCATAAATAATGTGCGGTTATAGGTATGTGAATAAAGCACCGACACATGCGACAAAATACCATCCCCACGAATACCCGTTTCACGGTTAAGTACCGCACGCAAAATATCCGCGGTATGAATTAAACCCTTCATCAAAATATCAGCGCGACCGGCGCGCACCAGGCCAGTTGCACATGTCGCCGCATCCAGGTCTGATTCACAATGAACAATTTCAAACCCAGAAATATCTAAATTGTTTTTTAATGCCAAATCTTTGACCCGGTTTTCATCACCACATAAAATCGCATTTACAAATCCCATTTCATGTGCGCGACAAATCGCGCGCATGGCATCCACATCTTCGGCCGCGGCCAATGCAATTGTACGTGGATGCGCGGGGCGCATTGTGTTTAATTTTTCCAAAAACTGATTTTCCATTTCTTTTTCCCTTTTGCGGGACAGGATAGGATATTTTATACGCCACGCGCAAGAAAAAATCCCCTGACGGGGGGATTAAGAAACAAACACATCCGCACCCCCTAGCGCGTAAAGACCCATGAATCATCGCGGATTGCATCGTCGATTGCGTATCCCTTTATCCGGCCAGATTCAACCAACGCAACAACAATATCTTTGACCAGGGTGGCGGCCCCCTTGTTCTTAACCAGGTCAACCGGCTGGTTATCAATCGACAACTTTAAAAAGTGGCCCCAACCCGCACGATTTCCACCACGGGCATAAAAAAGATCCTGTATGCTTTTTTCAATAGTAATATTGCCATAGCGCACCGTAAAATTTGGCAATGCGCGCCATGTTGCAATTTTTTTATCGCCATAAGACATGCTGTAATCCGTTGCCGTTGGCGATGAAAATTCGGTAACCGTCGCCATATCTAAATTACGGTACATTGCGCGCAGGGCAGATGCCCCATAAAAAACCGGTTCAATAACACGATTTGCACGCGATTTTATTATCTGGCGATATTTGGCGCCACGAATTAATTTTGTAAATACATTTTTCTTGTTCATATTCAAAACATATCGTATTGCGTGTGGTTTAGCAAGATATTTTATTTTTTTCATCCCCGCGCAGGCGGGGATAAAAAAAATACTGTGATAAACTTTTATTTATCTAAGTATTAATTAATAGAATCCACAATTGAACTTTGTACTCTGAACTTTGAAAAAAATCCCGCCAGTTGGCGGGATTTTTTTCATTTATTCCATGCTGGTGGTGATGACGTCGCCGTATTGGCCGGCCTCTTCACCGCCGATATAGCAATAGATATGATTACCAATTTCTTCCATAAACATATCATATGCTTCGCGTTCGGCTTTGTCCAATTCGGCATCTTGGATGGCCTTGGTCGCATAGTATGTTAATACCCCACCTGCAACCGCCGTTACCGCACCAGTTATACCGGCCGCAACTTTGGTTTTCTTGGCATCGGCTGTAACATTTTCCGCTGTTGTTACTTCACGACACTTTGTGCTTAAATCATTTAATGCAGTATTAAAATCTCTCCACTTGTCGTCGTTACCATCTTTGTCCACAGAACTTATTGTATCATCAAAAGCAGAAAATGCATCGCGTACTTTGCTGATATCTGATGACGAAACTCCTGCATCAAGTGCTGCATTTAATGCATAACGAACACTGTTAGACAAATCATCGGATGTACGCCCTTTAATTCCGTTAATTGCTGAATCACATGCTTTGCGTAACTGCTCTGGTGTTTTTTTGCTGCGCATATTCGAATTCAGGCCGGACAATTTGCCAAACACTTCGCCGTTTGTAATTCCCGCACCCATGTATGCACCACCAATGCCCGTACCAATCGCCGCGATTGGGGCTAACCACCATTCCAGGTTCTTTGCCTGGGTCTTTTTCTGATCATCACGGGCATCACGACCAACAATTTCGGCAATCTTTTCCAGGTCTTTGCCGGTTATCCAACTGCCACAGGTAAATGCATCACCGGCCGCAAAGTATGCCGTTGCCCAATCTGCGCCCTTGTTGATTGCATCCTGGATATCTTTGTGGTCGGATTGTACATTTACGCGTACCCGACAGAAGGAACCATACAAATCGTTGCTGGCTACAAACTGGCTTGGTTTCAGACCCGCCGTTGCATAGTTTGTTGGAACCTTGTTATTCTTTAATTTCGCCCACATAAATGTTGATGCCAAATCGTTTTTACCCATTACACCGCCGGCATTTGACGACATACACATGTTCTGCTGCTTGGTCAATTTAGCGTTGTATTTTGCCTGGGCTTCGTATTCAATGTCCGTCAACAGTTCACGGAACAATGTTGTTGCCGCCTGGGTTGTTAAATATGTCTGGTATGATTCCATGACCGGTTCGTCATAGATATCACCATCGGCATCCATTTCATAACAAATGCCTTCGTACCCCTTGGAATTGGCACAAATGTTATTTCCGTTGTTGTCGGTCTTTTGAATCATTTGTGCATCCAATTCAACAGATTTTGCACCGCCGGCATCAACCCAACCCGAACGTACCGATGTAGAATCGCCCCAGTTGTTGGTTAAATTTGTACCCTGGGCAATGCGGGCCTGTTCTATTTTTAGGTGTTCATCACAGACGTCCGCACCCTTTACCGTGTTCATGCACAATCCCAAAACAATCGAATAATCCAAAACCCCACCGGTTTTATTCATGGATTTATCAAAGTCTGAATCACCCGTCTTTGTCAAATCACCAATAATATCCGTGCGATTGCGATAGCAATTTACATAATCTTCGCCGCACATGGTTTTTACACAACTGGCCGCGATGGATTGACATTGTTTCTTCATCGTGGCGATTGCGGCCATGCTGTAATTATTTGACAAGGTGGCATTCAATGATGCGATAACGCCGATTGGATCAGCCTTGGTCGTGGCATCATATTCTGGGAACAATGTGTCAAACACACCGTCATTTAAGTATGCATACGAATACGCTTCATCTTTGATGGATGAGTATGCATACTGGCAATTTGTGTCGGTGTTAACAATTGATTCACAACTGCGCTTAATCTGGTTGCGGGTCAATTCTTTGTTAATCGATTCATCACCGCCATCAAATACAGATGTATAGCATACCGAACCAATACCTTCGCCACAGGCACGCATTGCACATGTGCGAATTGTTTCAGAACACTTGTCCTTGGCACGGGTGTCAAATTTCTGCATTACATCCTGAATCTTGGAATCTACGTATTTTTTACGCTGGTCAATTGCGGCATCAAATACTTCTTCTTGGACATCGATGTCGGACAATTCGCCCTTGGTCGGTGTTTTTTCACGGAATGTCATATGACAATATTTATTCGAACCAATCGTATCCAGACATGACGTTTTCAAGAAGCGATTAACATCACTTTTTGAAATTGCGCCGGTCGATGCGTCACCACCCGTAACCGCCGTTGTCTGTTCCGGGGTTTCCGACGCCAGATTGGCCGCCGTTATTGTTTCCAGGGTTGACCCTTCGATACAACGGAACGGGTTCGCAGTACATGCCCCCAGGAAGCATTGTTCAACAACCTTGTAACATGTGGAAACCGCGTTCATTGCCGCCAATTGGGCACCATCTTCAATCATCGCAGACACACGACCGCCAATTGTGGCACTGGACGGGGTCCATGGATAAACACCAAACAATTCTTTGACACCGGCACTTTGGCAACGGGCCAATGTTGAATCACAGAATAATGCCTGTTTCTTAAACTCACGCGTGGTGGTGCATAATTCAAAATCCGCGCCACAAACACTGTCTTTGTTCAGGCATGATGTATAGCGTTTTACACATGTTGATGTGTCATATTGATTGTTAATGGCCGCGGCCGATACCCATTGGCCCATAACACTGCCATCGGTGGGATATGTGTAATCCAGAATTTCTTTTGTAACAGAATCCATAGATTTAATCGCACCAAGGGACGCAATTGTCGACACACCATAAAGACGATTAATAGCCGCGGCAGAACACTGGGACAAAGCATTAATACAAACCGGCATTTTCCCGTGCAATAATTTTCGTGTTGTACATTCTTCGAATTCAGGACCACATGCATCATCAGCCTTCATACATTCGGTATATGCGTCAACGCATTCGTTATCGGCCAATGTGGTTGACACAGACGTCGCAGTATTAGACCCAACATACGCAGACAATGTCGGCAAACGACGTGCCGCCGCCGCTGTGGCATTCGTAACACTGGGGCGCGCAGTTACCGCAAGTGCCGCCGGAATTGCGGCAAAAACCGCCAATAAACTAACCGTTGTTTTGAATAAAGACATTCCCAAACTCCATATACTTTTGTTTTATTTTAACATAAAACGTCCGCCTTGGAAAGGGAAAAATACTGGGTAGTGGTTAGTGTAAGTGGGTGAATACTATAAAATCCCCCGTCGGGGATTTTATCCAATTTCAGACAGCAAATATTTCAATTCATCCATGTCATCGGGCAGACGTGTTTTAAAACGCATTTGTTCGCCCGTTATGGGATGTGCAAATTCTAATAATTCGGCATGCAGCATTTGACCCGTATGTTCACGTAAAAATTCTAGTAATTCTGGGTGTTTTACCGAACCTAAACGCGTTGCGCCACGTCCATAAATCGGATCACACAAAACCGGGAAACCATGCGCCGACATATGAACACGTATCTGATGCGTGCGCCCCGTCAAAAGTGTGCAACGAAACTGGGTAATTCCTGCACGGGGAAACGCATTTATAACCGCAACATCGGTATGAGCGGGTTTGCCACCGGTTTTAACCATTGTCATTTTCTGGCGATTGCGGGATGAACGCGCAATATTGCCCGTAATGGTGGCCGATTCCCAATTTGGTACCCCCCATGCAAAGCATACATATTTGCGCACCAAATCATGTTCCGAAAATGTTTTAATCAATGACCGATATGCCGCATCAGATTTGGCAAATACCATAACACCACTGGTATCTTTGTCCAGACGATGCACAACACCGGGACGTGTATCACCACCCAATGTGGATAAATGGGTATGCGCCAAGATATTTTGAACCAAAGTTCCGGTCTTGTTCCCGGCCGATGGATACATGACAACACCACGCGGTTTGTTTATGACAATAATATCATCGTCTTCGAATAAAATATCCAGGTCAAAATCAGAAGAAATATTGTCGGTGGCAACATCGGTTTGTGGTGTGGGAACATCCACCGAAAAAACATCACCGGCGCGTGTTTTTTCTGAAAACTTTATCGGTGTGCCAGAACGCAAAACATTAAATTTTTGAATTTCACTGCGTGAAAATTCGGGCATTTGTGCAGACAAAAACTTATCAATACGAACACCAATATTTTCATCATCTACGATAAATTGACGAACATCTGACATAAAAAACACCCCTATTCGTAATCATCCCAATCGGGACCGCGGGTACAATTGGCCATATCAATCACAAAATCACGACCGCCATCACCATTTATTTCACACGTTAAAATCCCGGTTGTCGTTTCATCGTCGGCATCACGCGCGGCATGTACCCACGCAAAATTTATCGTTTTTGGTGCCGCAACACACGCCAGACGCAAATGATGCGACGCGTCGCCACGCGGATCAATCCAGGCCTGGACACTGCCCCCAAGGCCATAACACGGAAAACCATCCAGGTAATACAACATCAACCCACGACCAATCAGTGGCGAACGCCCCATAAACTGGCCCCGATATTCATTTAGTTGACGACCGGTTACCGCTTCCCAATCAGTACTGGTGGAAAAAATTGAAACACGTGGTATCGGTGCGGGCGCATCATCGGCAGAAAACGCCGGACAGGCCGCAATCAATCCACACAAAACAGCAAATATTATTTTCTTCATTTTTTTGCCCCACCGTTGGTTAATAAGCGAACATCAATACTTTTTATATCAGACGTAACAGGCGCAGATAAAACATGCCTGAATTCCGAGGACGCGCCGGCATCCAACAATGTTGCAGATGGCATAAATTTTTGGCGCGAAATTATGCGCCCCGTGGCGTCGCGCAATATTATTTCCAAATCTGGGACACCGTAAATATCATCTGTCTGATTCTGAATCGTGCCGGTTACAACCAATTGGCGCACACCATCGGCGGTGGTTACCACCTGGTGCCCGGTAACCGATGCATAAAGAGGTTCTTGCTTTCGCGGGTCGGGACGATTGGTTACAATAACCGCAACAACAAAAATTATCGCAGACAACAATGCACAAAGCGACGCAAAGAACATCAAAAACGTGTTTCGACGCGCCGGGGCCGCGACCGTCCATGTATTGCCACAAATCGCACAGCGCACCGTTGATCCGGCCCGTGCCGACATGTTATATTCTGTTTTACAAAAATCACATACTGTTTTCATATCAATACTTATACCACAAATTATTCTAAATTCAACAGGCGATATTTCGCACGAACACGTGTCTGGATTTCACGTATCGCGTTCATATAATCTGCAACCGTTGCGTTCTTGTTTGCGGATACAGCACCAAAAATCTTAGACGTTTCGGTACCGGCAACGCGTTCAAAATGCGCGGCAAATGTTGCCAATCGCGACAATTCCGCCAAGGTAACATCTGAAAAATTCGCATTGGATGATTTTACATCCCAATAAAAGTTTGAATCACGCGAATCCGCTATCATATCATACACGACCAGGCGCGGTGTTATAGAACCTGCAAAACCAACCGTTGTATATATCGATTCAATACGGCCCGCCATCATATCCAGTGATTCATTAATCTTTAAAACCGCCGGTAATTCACGATAATTATCATCATATGCATCTATCGACAGCCCAGACAGTGTCATATTTGTTACCCATAAATCACCCGTTGAAAATGATGAAAATTTCGCTACATCCGCCAGGGAAAAGGTATTTGAAACCTCCATCGTGCGACCATCCGAAGACAGGCCGCCCGCAACCGTTGCCGTGTTTGATGTGAACGTGGTATCGATTGTTGTTCTGTTTTGAAAAATCAAATCGCGAACAGACGCAATGTTTAATGTCAAATCTTCGGACAACTGAATCGATTTCGCGTTAAAAAAAGCTGTGTTTCGTATGTCGTGCCCCCCAAGATTTAGCGGCGACATCATTGTCGCATCATCGATATCATCCGATGGAACACGCCACAAATATAACGCATTATCGCGACGCACCGACGTTGTACCAACAATTCCATCAGATGTATTTAACCCCATATCAACCGCGTCATTGTGCCACGATGAAAACGCGCCATACGCACGGGTCCCATCAACAAACCCCATACGACCACCACCCAGATTTACAATTTCACGTGTACGGATTGGTGTTATATCGGGCGAAGAATATACAACAACCCCTTGCAGGGTGGCACTGCCCGTGGTGTCGGACGATTTCAAGATACGCAACTGATATTTTTCGGCATCATCAACAATCCCCGGCGCCAGTCCATAATCAGATAAATCTGCCAATTCCAGACGCGTTATATTTTTACCAACCGTCTTTAATAATTCCGCACGGTTTTCAACAATGTATCGTTCCAGAACATTTTGAACACTTTCCATTTGACGCGCAACCGCAATATTCTTTGCACGCATGACCGCATTTTGATGATACTGAAAAATAAATGGTATTACCAATGCAGCCAATGCCACACTAAGCAGCAATTCAACCAGCATATTGCCGTTTTCATGTACAGAAAAAATTCGTGTTAATCGTTTCATTTTATTCCATTGTTGGGGCTGGCATATTTGTCGTTTGCCAGCCAGATTTCATAATATTACTAAATTCATTTTTATCCGGCATTTGCGGCATTTTCGCACGCGATATGGTCAGCGAACGAAACGATGGTGGCTTTGTCGATGGAAATACCCAGTTGCCAAATTTAATCGGGGCCAGCGTGGACATTAACAATTCACCAGATACCGTTAAACCAAAATCTTCGTAAAAAATAATTTCTTCGGTTGATAAAAATGGCGCAACAACCGTGCCGGTTGACACGCCGGCAAAACCACTGATGGTGCGGGTAGAATCAGACTTTAACACCAAATCACGCGATACATTAATTGAATTAGTTACCGTTGCACGATCGGCAATAATACGACCCGATGTAGTATATGTTTTTCCATTTAATTTATCGGCGTATATATTCTTGAAACCGGTAATATCGCCCGACACACGCATACTATCAATAAACACATCACCACCATCCAGGTTCGCACCAGATGAAAAATATACGTTTTCAGCCGCAACATCTGTGGCGTTCATGAAAACAGTTGTCATATCGTTTGACGATACAGAATCCGCAGATATTGTCGCAACATTGTACACATTATATCCCGCCATGTTTAAATCGCGTTCCATAACGTTCAAATTATCTTCACCCGATGTGGCACGATGTAAATATCGTGATGTATCTTCGCCGGAAACATCGCGTGCAATGCGATAAATCAAATGCCCCGGCTTAAAATCAGGCGCCGCCACCGCCCAAGACGCACCATAGGCAACACCATCATCGGCAACAATCGCTGCATCAGATCCAATATGCGACGCAATTCGGGATGCTGCCATTAGATTTTCACCAATGTCATACGCCAGATATACATCCGTTATCGTTGCACCACGCACAGAATATTTATCAATAAATCCAGCCACCGGCATATCTGAAATCGCCTGCAATTCTTCGGAATCCAATTTTATTTGTGCAACATCAGGCCATGTGTCTTGGTTCAAACGTACATAATTCAAAACGTTGCCGCGCACAGACATAACGTCATGCGCATACGACATATCACGAACAGTTTGCGTACTGCGCGCAATTTGGTTATAAACAAACGGTGTGGCCAGCGCAATTATCCCCAGTGCCAGCAATACTTCAAGAACACTGGCACCGCGGGTTTGATCTGAAAAAAATGTCGTTTTACATACAGTCATTTCCACCCGCCATTAAACATTGTTTTATATCTATTCGATGTTCCAAACGCTGCCAGAAAACATATTGACATATTATATTCTGGGCCAATGATTTTGAATTATAAACACCATCAAAATCAATAATTATATCCTTGCACGTGATGGTATCAGATGTATCCGATTTAGCATCTTTGATAATTGTAAATTTATCATTACTGATTGTATCAACCAACGCATCGGGCAACAATGATGTGCCCGCGGGACGAATATCTAAAATTGCCGCACCGGTACCACCCGCGGTCAACCCCTGGGACGTTTGGTCGCGTACTGTAATGTTAGACGCATATACAGTGCCCGCTTCGATACCACTTTTGGTGCTGTATTCCAATGTATCGTAATCAATAAAAACGTCCTGGCCGCGGGCAACATTTAAATAGGCATCAATATCCAATCTTTCCACGCTAAGATTGATACGATTTGTAACCACACTGCCATGAACGTTCCAGTTGGCCGGACCGGTAAATGACGTACGACCAGCCGTCATCGAAAAATCAGATACCGCCGCCGTATTTGATGCAAAATTGCCCGTATCACCAAAATTCGCAACCGTACGCGCGTCAATCGCCCCAAGCATTAAAGACCCACGCGTTAGCGCCAGGGCTGATTCACCAGAACGATTCTGGAATACAGTTTTATTCGCAGTTATATTTTGTATATCGTTTTGTAATTTTCGCCCAGATTCAACACCAACAATACTTAGTGTTGAAAACTGGCCCGTTTCAAATTCGCCATGGGATGCAAAAACATTACCCGCACCATTAAACGAAAACGTCCCCATATCAATGTCTGTTAAAAATCCACTGTTATCCAGATTCGGTTCATTGCGCCGGACAACATCTGAATAATCATCGGTTAAAACAATTCCAATACGCACACCATTTTCATATCGCGACGCATAGAAACCAACACGACGCACCAATTCCGCCAATTCCAGTTCAGACAAATCACCGCCGGTTATTTCCAAGTACGCCGAAATATCCACCGGCGTTTTATTAATAACCAACGCAATATCTTGACCGATTGCCGTGCGTGGCACAAATCCCAGTGGCAGTCCATATGGTTCCAAGGTATCCGCAAAAGAATCACCGGCAACAATTGTCTGACCATAGGGAATCAAACGTGAATTTTCACGAATAAATATGCGCGATGCAGTGGACGCATTATCAATCTGGCGCGTGGCGGCGTACATTTGTGCATCAAAATTACGCGACGCCAATTGCGTTGCCATAAACGGAATAAAGGCAAAAACCAACGATAATGCCAATAAAGCCTGGACTAAAAAATTACCGGATTGATGTCGCACGAAATATTTATCCCCCCTGCTACTATTCCCCAGGATAGCAACTGAAAAAAATTATTGCAATCAGTTTTCAGATAGATTAATATTCATCACGTTGAATTGGTAATGAAGTTAGGGTCATTACATAATAATTTCCAGGTTAATAAAAAAGATATAATATGCAAAATAAAAAAAATCAATCCGCAGTCGGCCAGATGATTCAACGTTGTCATAAATGGCGCCAAAAACGCAAACAACTGATTGACCAGGCGCGCCAGACAAACGATGAAATTGAACGCGAACGCCTGTTACAGGCGGCGGAACACTATTGCCGCATGGTTAACACAGAACAGGGAAAAATTGATTCCAGCCGCGACACAAAAGAAAAAGCCGCCGCAGAAAAAGCAATCGCCGAAGCCGATGCAAACGCCGCATCCGACAAAGAAGACGATGACGAAGATACTGTGTTACCAGAATTTATTACAAGCCTGAATTAAAACCAATATTTTCATACTTTATTTGTTGAAATTTAACGGTGTTTTGCTATTGTATTGCAAAAGGAAGTTTTAGCATGGATAACAATTACACCGTTTTAGCCCGCAAATACCGCAGCCAAGATTTTCAAACCCTTATCGGTCAAGATGTTTTGGTCAAGACATTGACCACCGCAATTAACACCGGACGTATTGCACACGCATATATTTTTACAGGAATTCGTGGCACGGGTAAAACCAGTACGGCACGCATCTTGGCCAAGGCGTTAAATTGCCTGTCATCAGACCGCGCAACGGCAACACCATGCGGCAATTGCGAAAACTGTAAATCCATTGCGGCGGGACAACATATTGACGTTATGGAAATTGACGCCGCGTCGCATACAGGCGTTGATAATATGCGCGACATCTTGGACGCGGCACAATATCGCCCAACAAATGGCCGGTACAAGGTTTATATTATTGACGAAGTTCACATGTTATCAACCAGCGCATTTAACGCATTGCTTAAAACACTGGAAGAACCACCGGCACACGTTATATTCATTTTGGCAACAACCGAAATTAGAAAGGTTCCCGTTACCATCTTATCCCGTTGCCAGCGTTTTGATTTAACACGCGTTCCGGTTGATACACTAAAAAAACATTTTGCATGGATTGCAGAACAAGAAAAAATAACACTGACCGATGGCGCAAATGAATTATTGGCGCGCGCGGCCGATGGTTCGGTGCGTGATGGGTTATCCTTGCTGGACCAGGCGATTGCACAAACCGGTGGAAACGTCGATGAAGCGGCCGTATTGGACATGCTAAAACGTGCCGACCGCGGGGTTGTGGTTGATTTTATGAAAACAATCCTGTCGGGGAATACGGCGGCGGCACTGGACAAGGTTGACCAGATTTATAATAACGGCGCAGATTTATCGATGCTGTTGCTGGATATGATGGAATGGACACACTGGGCAACGCGTATGCACCCCAGTTTGCACGCAGGTGATGTTACAAATTCACCATATACCGCCGATCAACGCAATCAAATACGCGAAATTAACAAGACTGCGTCATTAAATACACTGTCGCGTATATGGCAGGTTATGGTTGCCGCCGTCCCAGAAATGCAGGCCAGTGGTAATCAAAAACAATGCTTTGACATGCTTATTGTGCGTATGATGCACATCGCAGATATGCCAACCGTGCCGGAACTGTTAAAGCAGCAATCTGATACGGCACGACCAAATGTTGCCGCCGTTAAAGAAGCGCTGAATAATCGCGCAATGCAAATGGATGCACCACAACAAAAACCAGATGTCGTGACCATTACAACGACAAATGAATTGGCCGCGCAATTACAAAATTCAAAAGAGATTTTATTATATTCATACTATTCCAGTAATATAGAAGTGGCAGAAATCGAAAACGGACGTATAAAATACTTTGACCGACGCGGGGACGCAGATTTCGCACCCAGATTGGCAAAATGGCTGGCCGATAAAACGGGTTTGCAATGGAAACTGGAACGCGCAAAAGAAAGTGTTCACACACACACAATCACAGAACAAAAACAAGAAGAATTAGAAGCAGATCCAATGATTGCCAGTGCAATGAGTTTATTTGAAAACGCAGAAATCGTAGGAGTAAAATAATGAAACATGAATATGGTCGGTCTTTGATTGAAATTGTTGGTGTTATTGCAATTGGTACCGTTATGACGGCGGCTGCAATCGGTATGTATCGCATGATGCGCGAAAATCATATTCGCACGGTTACAGATGCACAATTGGAACAAATCGCGGGCGATGTAAAAATGCTGCTGGAAATGCGCGGTGATTACAGTGGGGTTTCGATTGACTATTTAATCAAGGCCGGCGCACTAAAATCTGATAAATCACCAATGGGTGGGGATGATTGGTCAATCGTGGCCAGTGCAGATGGACAATCATTCTCTATTAACCTGACACAATTAACCCAGGGACAATGTGCATACTTTACAACCGCAATGCCAAAATGGGTTTCGGCAATGGTCGCTAATGGTTTAGAGGTTCGCGAAAATTCAGATAACTGTTTTTCAACACCGACAAATCAAATATCGTTTATTGTGGAATAAATGAATAAATACATTAAATATTTACCAATCGCACTGATATTAACCGCGTGCGCGGGATATGTTGCACCAGCGCGCAATACGTGGGGTACATACCTGAACGGGGCCAGTTTCACAGACATGACCGATATGGCACGCGTGGCAAAACGCCCTGTGTTCTTGGGCGCCGGCGGACAATTGGTGTTGGATGCAGATGTAACAGACGTACCCGCCGAATACGGGGACAAGGCCGCAATTGATAACGCACGAATAATCAAATATATGACCACCATAGAAAATGAATTATATGACACCCTGCGAAAACCGGGAATTTCGGTTCAACGCGCGGGAACCGATGTCGTTGTTATATTGGTGCGGGATGCAATTATGGAAATAAATGCGGCGGCAATATCGGCAACGGGTGATGATACACTGAATAAAATCAGCAAGATTTTAAACAAATATAACGCAACATTTGTCGAAATCGCCGGATACACAGACGCAATGCGCGATACACGGGCGGCACAATCACTGTCTGATGATATGGCAAAGCGGGTGGCGGTATATCTGGGTCAGCATGGCGTTAACACAACACGTATGTTTATTGTGGGTCGTGGTGCCGCACGCCCAATCGCCGCCCAGGATAATGTTGGCCGGTTAATGAATCGGCGTGTCGAATTACGCATTGTTCCGGCACGATAAGATATGACAACTTTCTCTTTCCATTTATATTTTTTATTGTTATAGTTGAATTGCAAAAAAATAAAAAAAACAAACAAACTAAAAGGATGGAAAAATGGCAACAAAAGCAAATGTAAATCCCGCCACAAAAAATTATGCAAAAATTGGCATTATCGCTGCAATCGTTATCGCGGTGGCCGCGGGTGGGGCATGGCTGGTTTCGGCAATGAATAATAATTCCGGCGCAACCGTCGAAGAATCAATGGAGGCCGTTTCCGCCGATGCGATGAACGGGGCAAATCTGCGTATTGCGGTTATTCGCATGGATGAAATTCAAAACGAAGCCGTGGCATTAAAAGATTTGCGCAAACAAAAAGAAAACTATGAATCTAAATTGCGTGATGAATTAACCAAACGCCAAAAAGAATTAGAAAAAGAAAAGGCAGAAATTGAAAAATCACAAGATGTTTTGTCCCGCGAAGCATTACAACGTCGCGTTGTTGATTACCAAGGACGCGTTAACGATTTGCAACGTGATTTAACCGAACGCGCACAAAGCATCGAAATGTCTTTCCAAAAGGCGTTAAATGAAGTTCAGACAAAGCACCTGGACCCAATTATCGAAGGCACAATCGCAAAAAAGAAATTGTCCTTGGTTATTGATGGTCGTTTTGCACGCACAGGCGCAGATGCAGAAAACCTGGACATCACAGAAGAAATTGTAAAGGCGTTGGATAAAAAAGTATCCAAGGTTAAAATGGACACCCCAAAAGGGTTCTAGTCAAAATAAAAACCCGCAAAATGCGGGTTTTTTATTTTTTTGTTTTGTTTTTTTTGGACGTATTTTTATTCGCGTCATCATCCCCAAGAATTTGCATCTGCATCTTTAAAATTGTGTTTTCTTTGTCCTGGATTCGTTGCAGCAGGTTCATGTTTTCAAGTTTTATCTTTTCAAGAGCCTGGCGACTGATTACCACCTGGTTCGCCATTTTTCTGCGATTCTTGCGATTCAGGATGAAACCAACAAATACACCAATTGTCGCGCCAATTGACGCGCTTAATACATCAAAAAGTGTTTCCATAACAACCATGGAAACACCATAACATTTCATCAATTAAAATACACTAGGCTTCTTTTCGCATGCCGGTTTTGGCATTAATCCAAACACGTTCGTCGGCAATTTCCATCATTGGCATATCAGATTTACTGTCCGAATAAGAACGAACAACATGCGGAATTATTTTATTCTGTTTCGCCCATTCGTCCAGGGCATAAACCTTGTTCGGACCCCAGCATAAATATTCATATTTCCATGGACGTTCTTTATCCATGCGCGAACACAGAACCGCATCAAATTTCATATCACGTACCAATTGCGGGACAAGGTAATCGGTACTGGCCGAAACAAGAACAACCGTACGACCCGCATCACGTTCGGCGGCAACGCGTTCACGCGCCCATCCAAAACGTTCCCGTTTGTGCAACTTGATAAATTCAGGGGCAAATTTTTTTACCATATCACGTGTTAAAAAACGACGGATATTTTCACGCCACCACACGCCGTTTGGCCGTACCCAGCGCGCAATACCACATACCATCATCAATGGCAAATACAACCATGGACGCAATGAATGACGAAAACAATATCGTGCAAATTCTATGTTCGAATCACGCGCCGACAATGTACCATCAAAATCAAATACAACAACGTCTGTTTTTTTTAACATATTTTTTCCTTATTTTTTGTTTGCGCACAGTATAACAATGATTTTATTCCCACGCAAATAAAATCCCGCCATTGGCGGGTGATTCTTTATTTAATTACAATCGGTGTCCATGTGGCATAACCGCCATAAGCGATGTTAATATTATCTTCTTTATCATTATTTCTTTCCTTGGGCTTTTATATATCGGACGATGTTAGTATAGATTGAAAAAATACACTCAACAAGAATAAAATATTTGACAAATGTTTTTTTTGACAGCAAAATATACCCTATGAAGCCAGAAGTACTAAAATTCTTACACGATGTAATTCGTACACACACGGTTAGCGTTAATCACGACGAGACCGGGGCCGAATATTCAATCGAAATGGAAAGCGGCGCAATAATTTCTTTTTCATGTGATTATGTGTTTGATGACAAAAACAGACCTGGTCGCCACTATTGCATTACATTGGACTGGGACGAAGTGGCCGATGGTTTTTGCCTGGATGGAAAACAACCAACACAAACAACCAAACAGATTATCGATTTAATTAGACAGTGTTCAAATAAAATCTTGGCCCAAGAAATGAAATCCAGACAAAATGGAATATTGAATCAAATTGGAAATATAAAAACATACAATTAATAAGATGAACCCAGAAAATAAAAATTTTGTTTTGGCAATGATTGATAAATTCCCAGTTTCGGTTAGAACACTGGATGATGCAACACTGTATCATATGGATTTACCAGATGGGCGACCGTTGGCCATATGCGCAGACATAACAACATTTGATACATCTTTTGCAATCATATATTATACAATTTCTATTGGGGACGACATCCTTGAAGAAGCGGTCGTTGATACATCAAAGAAAAAAATTGATCCAGTTGCAAATGACATTATTCAAATAATGCGCGCATGCAGCGCAAAAATTATGATGCAAGAAGCACATTTGACACATTCAGGGTTCATGGTACATTTGATATCAAATAGTAAAACAATGTCTTAATCGGTGTGTGCAACACGACAAAACGTTACGCCATATACCGCCGTTGCACCGGCCGATTTTAATACACGACTCAATTCTGAAAATGTCGCACCCGATGTCATTACATCATCAACCAATAATATCCTTTTGCCACGAATACAATCTGGACAATTTACAGTGAACACATTATGGATGTTTTCCATACGCTGGCGTGCGTTCAAATGCCCCATATCCGGTCGATATTTACGATACACAGAATCATAGTCAATTTTAATCCCAAGTACACGCGCAATCGGGCGCGCCAATAATGTGGCCTGGTTATAGGCACGATGAAACAGACGACGCCGTGCCAGTGGTACCGGCATAATAATATCTATATCCGACAAATCAATATCGCGCAGTGCCCATATCATTGCACGCGACATGAAATGTGCATAAGATATACGGCCGGCATGCTTGAACGGTAACACCGCCATACGCGACGCGTCATCATAGACACACGCCGAACGTATCCAATCCAGTTCATTTTTACCCGATGCACATACCGGACACATTGCACCATTTGGCATATCCATTGCAAACGGGTATCCACACCGAACGCATTTTGAACCATCAATCCAATTAAACGACGTCCAACAATCTGCACACAATTCACCATGTGTTGATACCGGCGTGCCACACAGTGGACACGCCGGCGGAAACAAAAATTCAACAATCCTGTTCCGTAAATTCATTACCACGTCATACTTTTATACTTCTTGGACGAAAGTGTATCACCGAAAATATCACGCTTTTGCTGGGACAATGTTTCATATTGTTCATTTGAAATTACCCGCAAAACAAATCCGTCTTCGTTACGCTGGGACAGGACGGGAACAATACGTTGCTGGGACACACCGGTATCGCGTAAAACCTGTTCAACAATGGCCAGACGACGCGCCGTTAATTTACGTGTATCGGTATCTGTGGTTGAACGCGCCGGTATTGCAATCTGAATCGCACGCGTTGGATTATGAACAACAATGGCGGCATATTCACTTAACAAATTATAATTATCGCGCGACAGGGCCGAATCTTCGTTACGGAAATTGATTTTGATTTCCAATGGACGGATGCCGGCATCTTCGCTTAAATCACGCGACGATGTAAATGAACCGGTACTGGTGCCCATATCACTGACCGTGTCATACGCGTCATCTATCTGGAACGTAGAAAGGTGTTTGTTTTCTGATAAAAATGTTTTACGAAATGCACGACGCAATTCAGATGGACTCAATTTCGTCATATCGTCGCGAACCGCCGCAATGCGGGGGGATTCATTTTTTTCAACACTGCGCACAACAACATCGCGCGTTTCCATTGGGACAACCATACGACGAACCGATACCGTTTCCGGCGCAGCACTTGCAATTTTATGATTTTCCGTATTTTCTACAACCGGCACGATTGGTTCTTCTGCAATTGGACGGGCAATCACACGTGGTGCAATATTTTGTGCACGAACACTTTCGTCGGCGCGACGCTGTAATTCAACCAAGCGATTGATTTGTTCATCCAAATCGGATTTACGATTATTTTTCGCGGCACACGCCGGCGCAACATCGGGTGTGGTATTATACGCATATGTTGCCGGCATGGTTGATGCGTCCAAACTTTCTTCGGGCAATGCATCATCGCTGCGAAATACGGCAAATTCAGATGGATTTGGCATGCGTAATGGCGCGTCAATACCGCGGGGGGCGCCACTGCGCGCCCAAAGGTCATCACTGGGGCGGCGTGGCGCCAAAACATCATTAGACGCAACAATTTTTTCACCCATATCAACCGTCGTATTTTTTGGTGTGGCGGCACGCTTTACAGATGGACGTGCAACAACATTTTTTTTCGGCAACATGGGCGCCGAAACAGTTTCCCCAAATGCAGCACGTGCAGACACCGCGCCCGACGCCACGTTAACCACCGGCAAACGCGCATCGCCAAACGCCGGCACAGTTAACAAAAATGCCAAAACAGAAACAGTTATATGACGCATAATTCCTTTCCTTCCTGATTCAATCATAGAACAAATCATGAATTCGGTGCAAGTGGAAAAACACACTAATATCATTAAATAAAAACACCCGCATAATGCGGGTATTTTTTATTTCATTATTGCGTCCGATATCAGCGTTACCGCATTGTTTTCAACACGGGCCTTTTGCGCCATCTTTTGCAACCGCGACGGATTATCAAACAAATCAACCAATGTTGATGTCAACCACTTTTGTGTAAAACGGGATTGTTCAATCGCAAATCCACCACCGGTATGCGCAAATGATGCGGCATTGGCGGCCTGGTCTGGATTAATGTTCAGTGGCACCAATATCGCCGGACGACCAATCGTTTGTAATTCAATAACGGTTGATGCACCGCTGCGCCCGATTACCAGGTCTGCCCCTGCAATCGCACCCGCCATGTCATTTATAAACGATAATACATTTGCGCGAATTTTATTATCTGCGTAAAACTTTTGCAGGCGCGCAACATTTTCAGGACGCGTTTGGTGGGTTACAAAAATCTTTTTGTTTTTCATCGCAACAACCGCACCGGGTACAACATCGTCTAATATCGTCGCCCCAAGTGATCCACCCGTTACCAAAAGACGCGATTCATTTGGTAATTCCGCGCCCGCCATAGCCAATATTTCACGACGAACCGGCAGACCTGTATAAATCACACGCGCAGATGTATTAGATGGAATACCAGATACGGTTGGAAAACTGGTCATCAATGTTTTGACCCAGCGCATTGTGAACTTATTCGCACGACCAATCGCCGCATTTTGTTCGTGCAAGAACGTTGGAATACCCCAAACATGCGCCGCAAATACCGCCGGCACAGATGCATATCCGCCAAATGCAACAACACGATCGGGCCGAAAAATCATAAAGCGCAATGTTAACGCAACCCCGGAAACACCGATTTTAAACAGCGCCCATAACTGCTTTAACCTGCCCTTGGCACCGACACCCGACGCCCAGACATGCGCCATACGCGTGCCCGCCGGACGGGATGTGCGCACCATATTTTTTACACGACCATCACACGATATTGTTACACGTGCGCCACGCGACACCAATTCGGTCGCCACCGCCATGGCCGGAAAAACATGTCCGCCTGTTCCGCCCGTTGCAATCCATACCTTCATTACACACCCCTTAAATTCTATTTCCATTTATCTTCGCGAACAATTGCCAGTACCATACCAAACAACAGGCAATAGCCCAAAAACGAACTGCCCCCGGACGAGATAAACGGTAATGTCATCCCCTTGGGCGGCATCAGGCCCAATGTTGTTGCCAGATTAATACAAATCTGGGTCGCAAAAAGTGCCGTCGTACCACCAACCGCATAGAAAACAAATAAATCACGCGCCGACATCGCTGTTACCGTTAATCGGCGAATAATTATCAGCAATAAAACCAACACGCCACATGCCAATATCGCCCCCCAATCTTCGCACAGGGCCGCAAAAATAAAGTCTGTATGTGCGTCAGGTAACGATTCTTTGGCGAACGCTTCGTCCCCCATGCCGAACAATCCACCCTGGCGGATGGCATTAACGGAATAGCCGACCTGGGTCGTGGGGTCAAGTGGCTTGAAAAATTCCAGTACACGACGATGAACGTGCGGATGAAATAAAAACGCCAAAAAACCCAATCCAACCACCGAACCAATCATTGGAACTAAAATCTTGTTGGGCAAACCTGCAATAAAAAACATTGCGCCCACAACCGCCAAATACAACAGTGTTGTTCCAACATCGGGCTGCTTAAACAATATTAATAACACAATGCAAAATGGTATCAGGTATGTGTACCAACTTAGCCAGTTCGGACGCCATGCATCCGGGGACAGAAAAATATTTTCACCAAATTTTTCCTTCATCTTGGATAAAAACCACGCCGTCATTATTACCAAACCTGGCTTCATAATATCAGATGGCATTAACTGAATCCCGCCAATAACCGCCCATCGTTCGGAACCATGACTGGCCACGGGGTGAATTACCGTCCACATCAGCAGCAGCAGGCACACCGCAACATTTGCACCCGCAATGGTCAGCACCCATTTTTTGTTTAGCATACTGGCCACGAACAGTGTGCCAATTCCAACCACATAAAATGGCAACATTTTTTGCAAGAAGAAATACCATTCCCATCCCTTGCGCAGGGCCTGGACAGAACCGGCCGAAACAACACACATCATGCCGATAAATATCAACGCCAAGACATAGCCCAGTAATTTACGATCTGTGCCATAGTACCAACTGGTGAATTTGCTGTCTTCGGTGCGTGTAATATCAAACATGACCCCGTGCCCCCACAGATATTATGCAAACTTTAATAACGCCAACGCCAGGCCAGAAAACAAAACCGACATGATGAAAAATCTGTCTACGATTTTTGTTTCGCCCCAGCCTAATTCTTCGAAATGATGATGCAATGGCGCACGCAAAAATATGCGACGTCCCGTACCCGTCATGCGACGCGATAATTTAAAAAACATTGTCTGGCTAAATGATGACAGCAATATTAAAACCATCATCCCCGCCGCAACGCCCATTATAATTTCAGACTTTAACAGCATGGATACCGTACCCATAAATCCACCCAACGCCAGTGAACCAACATCACCCATGAATATAGATGCCGGTTTTGCATTATACCATAAAAATCCCAGTACCGCGCCAAATGCCGCACCCAATACGGCGTACAGACCACTGGCCGATGGTAAAAACATAACGGTGTCCATAAATCCAATGCGCGTTGCACCATAAAGCGCAACCACCAACACAACCAATACCGGCATGTACAGTTTCGCCAACATTCCATCCAAACCATCGGTAATATTGGTCGCATTTGCACCACCACAGATTACAAAATACGCAAACACATAATACAAAATACCCAATGGCAAAATTATCCCCGAACCAATCGCCAGTGAATATTCTGGGATATATGGCGGCATGGTCAGATTAATTAAATATGCCAGGATAACAACAAATATCCCCTCAATAAAAAGACGCATGGCCGGTGTCAGACCATTTGATGCCTTTTTAGATTGTGATGTAACCTTTTTATAATCATCGGCAAACCCAAGTGTTCCAAACATTACCAATGATAATAACGCAATCCAGCCCGGCAAATTATTGCGCAGCGGCATAAATAATAGTGCACCCATTAAAATTGCAATAATAACCAATATCCCACCCATTGTTGGGGTACCGGCCTTTTTACGATGGGTATCAGGAACATTTTCACTGATTGGTTGGCCACGTTTTTGCCATGCATGCATTGCACGAATAAATGGGCGCCCAAATAACAACATTACCAAAAACGCCACACCAAATGCCGCGCCAAACTGCATCCAGCCACTGGCAAAAAACGACAAACCGTGGGATAAAAAATAATCGGTCAGCATGATTACAACTCCTTTGCCTTGCTATGTGGATTATTTTATCACATAAAAATATGAAAATAAACGTTATTTAATTGAACATTCTATCATTGTTTCATCCGGCCCCAGGAACATTGTCCACAAATTTCCTTTGCCCCACAAAATAATATTTGTAGAATTCCACATACCAACGTATTTGGCACCAGACGCACTGGGCGACAATACCAAATCAACCGCATCACCAGAAACAACCGCGTTCATTACATTACCGTCATCGGACATAGACATCTCTAAATCATAATTACCACACAAATATTGTGTATTGGTTTTCGTGCCATCACACGCCGCACACATACCAATTACCGACGCCAACATCATTGCTTTTTTCATAACATCTATCCTTTTCCTAAAACACACCGCCGACAACCGCACTGGACACGGATTTCTTTACCGTTGGGGCCGGATTTGGTTTTTGACCGGGTTTAAATGCTTCGTTTATAATCGTACCATTTGAATCCAATGATGCCGCAACACCGGTGGCACGATTAACGCGCATAAATGTTAGGCCATCAGGAACAGAAAATGGTTGATTTTTTTCGTCCGCCAGGGCCGTTTTCATAAAGTCTGCAAATACGCGTGCCGCCATATGGGAACCCGCACCCCGCCCCAATGATTTTGGATTATCAAACCCCAGATATACGCCCGCAATTAAATTCTTGGAAAAGCCGACAAACCATACATCTTTGACATCGTTTGTTGTACCGGTTTTGCCCGCAATTGTATGTCCGGGGACCCGCGCCTGTTTCCCGGTACCACGTTCAACCGCGCCCTGTAAAATAGACACCATTTGGTATAAACTTTGTGGATCCGACAATGGCGCAGATTCATCTGTAACAGATGGTGGTAACAAATCAGGCGACCAATCAATTAATTCTAATTCTGTGCCCCCAACAACACGACCATATCGGTCGGCAATATAATCAACCATTTTTGGCGTTATCGCACGCCCACCATTTACAAATGCAGAATATCCCAATACTAATTTTTCAAGTGTCGTCTCGCCCGAACCCAACGCCATGGACAAATTAATATTTTCCATATCAGCGGGATAGACACCGAAACGCTGGGCGGCCGCGATTGCGTTTTGTTCACCAATACTTTGCACCAGACGCACCGTCGGCACATTGCGTGATGTTTCAAGCGACAATCGCAATGGTACATCGCCCAGGAACTTCTTATCATAATTTTCAGGCTTCCATTCACTTAAATCTGCGCGAATACCAACGATTGGCGCATCCAGCAATAATGTTTGCGGGGTATATCCACGTTCCAATGCCGCCAGATATACAAATGGTTTTATGGTGGAACCAACCTGGCGATATGCCTGGGTGGCGCGGTTGAACGAACTGTCCCGGAAAGAACGACCGCCAACCATGGCCAAAATGCGCCCTGTGTGTGGATTCATTGCAATTAATGCCCCCTGGAGGGGTTCTGAATCTGGATGATTTTTGTTGTACGCATCCAATTCCTTGGCCAGGGCGGCGGTTGCCGCACGCTGAAATTCGGGGTTAATTGTTGTTTTGATATAAAGACCCTGGTTATATAAAACCTCGCGCCCAAGGGTGCGTAACAATTGACGACGGACATCTTCGGCAAAGTATTGGAATTCTTCGGCCATCTGGGCGGTAAAGCCACTGTTGATATTTAATTCTTCGGCCGCGGCAATGTCGGCATCGGATTGGGTTATGTAGCCCTCTTCTACCATGCGGCGCAGGACATAGTTGCGACGTTCAATCGCGTTTTCACGATTGTTTGGCGCCTTGGGCAGGGATGCCAAAAACGCACACTGGGCCAATGATAATTCAGACACCGGTTTATTAAAATACATCAGTGCGGCCGACCCAACCCCATACGCACGCGCCCCCAGGAATATCTGGTTCAGGTACAGGGTTAAAATATGCTGTTTTGAAAATGTACGTTCCAGACGCAGGGCCAAAATTGCTTCTTTGATTTTACGGGAAATGGTGCGTTCAGATGATAAAAAGAAATTCTTGGCAACCTGTTGCGTGATGGTTGATGCGCCAGAAAAGCGGGTGTTATACCCCATCATACGCATTGCGTTGTTTGTGGCGGCACGAATTATCCCCTGGATATCAATGCCGGGATGCGTCCAGAAATTCTGGTCTTCAGCGGCGATAAATGCGTTAACCAATTGTGGTGGCATGTCATCATAATCGATAAAGACACGACGTTCTTCGGCATATTCAATCAGTAATGATCCGTCCGCCGCATAAAGGCGCGTTGCCACCGGTGGCGCATATGTCGCCAGGTTTTTATAATCTGGCAAATCATTACCGTATATCAAAACCAATGCCGCCAACGCAGCCATACCCGCGGTAAAGCACCAGAATACAATATTAAAAAATATGCGCAAAATCTTTTTAAGTTTCATAGGTTAAATTTTAGGACAAAGACGCACGTTTTGCAAGCAACAAAACAATCCCCAAAAAAGGGGATTGTTCTTGGGTTTTTACAAATAAAACCTTTATCAAATGTTATAGTGTTGCACGAACTTCTTCTACCTCGTAACATTCGACACGGTCGCCTTCTTTTAAGTCATTATATTTATCAAAAGACATACCAAATTCAACACCGCCGGATACTTCTTTGACCTCGTTCTTTTCGCGGCGCAGTTCGCCAATCTTGCCATCGTATATAACGACATTGTTGCGCAACAGACGTACAAAAGCATCTTTTTTGATTGTACCTTCGCTCATCCGGCAACCGGCAACACGTGTGCCCTTGCCGACCGTGAACAATGCAATAACATCGGCATATCCGATAAAGTTTTCCCGACGTTCTGGGGCCAATTTACCCGACAGGATTTCTTTGATTTCATCTGTAATGCGATATACAACACTGTGGTATCTGATATCAACATTGTTGTTACGCGCCATGTCGCGAACCACAGAATCCGCACGAACGTTAAATGCAATAATAACCGCACCGGATGCCGTGGCCAGGCGTATATCGCCTTCGGTAATCTGTCCAACACCCGATGACAGGATATCTACACCAACCTTGTCCGTGTTAATGTCTTTTAACATGTCATTAATTGCTTCGACCGAACCCTGAACGTCCGCACGCAAAATAACCGGCAAAATTAATTTCTTAGACTCATCACGTTTTGCAAATAATTCTTCCAGACTGGAACGTTTAACGGCGTTTGCTTTGTCCTTGGCCTGTTGTGCACGATATGCGGCAACTTCGCGTGTTTGTGCATCTGTTTCCATTACGCGCAATTCATCACCGGCACTGGGGACCGAATCCAGTCCCAAGACAACCGCGGGCTGCCCCGGTTTAACAGATTTAACACGCGTGCCATCGGAACCAATCAGGCCACGCACACGACCAAATGTTTCACCAACAACGAACACGTCGCCAATTTTCAAGGTTCCTTGGCGCATCAGAATTGTTGCAACCGCGCCCAGGCCTTTTTCCATTTTTGCTTCGACAACGTATGCAACGGCGGGCATTTCTGCGTCTGCCTTTAATTCCATCATTTCTGCCTGTAACAAAATCGCTTCTTCTAATTTGTCCAGACCAATTTTTTTCGTCGCAGAAATTTCAACGCATTGAACATCGCCACCCATTTCTTCGACCTGAACTTCCTGTTGCAACAGGTCCATTTTTACACGTTGTGCATTTGCCTGGGGCAGGTCGATTTTATTAATCGCCACGATAAACGGTACACCTGCGGCGCGAATATGGTTAATTGCTTCGATTGTCTGGGGCATAATTGAATCGTTTGCCGCCACCACCAGAACAACAATGTCCGCCATCTGGGCACCACGTGCACGCATTGCAGTAAATGTTTCATGTCCCGGTGTGTCCAAGAACGTAATCATTTGCCCCGATTTTGTTTTTACTTCGTACGAAGAAATATGCTGGGTAATACCACCCGCTTCGCCGGCAACAACGTTTGCATTACGGAACGCGTCCAGTAATGATGTCTTGCCATGATCAACATGTCCCACAACGGTAACAACCGGTGCGCGTGGGGTCATTTTTTCTGGATTCGGTTCACGTTCCAACTGGTCGGCATATGGTTTTACAACAACACGCTTTACCGTTGCGCCAAATTCAGACGCAATTAATTCGGCGGTATCGGCATCAATAGACTGATTCATTGACACCATCATACCCATTTCCATTAATTTTTTAATAACATTTCCGACCTTTTCCGCCATTGCATTTGCTAAATCTTTTACGGTAATCGTATCCCCAAGATTTACCACACGTTCAACCTTTTGTGGGGCAGAAAACACTGCGCGCGCTTTTTCGCGGAAACGTTTTAACGACGCTTCGGAACGGCGACGATTTGCCCCCCGTAACCCGATTTCATCGTCATCATCATCACCGCCCATAACGATATCGTGAATCGAAATCTTGCCCGATTTTTTGAAATCCTTCTTAGAATGTTTATTTGGACGTGCGTCTTCG
The DNA here is from genome assembly GCA_017935245.1 of Alphaproteobacteria bacterium. Lineage (GTDB taxonomy): Bacteria > Pseudomonadota > Alphaproteobacteria > Rs-D84 > Rs-D84 > Enterousia. The sequence continues at coordinate 68,813 of JAGBHZ010000011.1, forward strand.
TCATCGACATTAGCACGATTTTTGCGTGATGCACCAGCCACTGCATTATTTGTAAATGTTTTTTGTGGGGCGGGTGCTGGTTTATTGCGTGGCTTTGCGTCTTCTTCGGCATCTGACACGGCCGATACATTTTCACGTGCGGCCAATTGTTCGCGCACCTGTTCGTATTCGCGTTCTTCGCGTTCTATTTCTGCAGCGCGTTTTGCGGCGGCGGCGGCTTCGGCGGCTTCACGTGCCTTGCGTTCTTCTTCGCGTGCCTTGGCGGCGGCCAGAACCGCGCGTAATTTTTCATCGGCGGCATTTTTTGGTGTGGCCGATGGTGCCTTGGGCTCCTCGCGCAGTTCGTTGCTGCCGGGGGCAACAACACGACGACGGCGTTCAACGAACACCGCGTCGCCTTTTTTGCTGTGCACCGCGTCAATTGTTACAGATTTTCCAAGTGTCAGTGTTGCCATAAAAATTCACTCCGTTCGTAATTTGCATTGTTCAAAGTTCAAAGTTCAAATAATGTTATCATCATCTGAACTTTGTACTATGCACTTTGAACTTTATTCTTCGTCCTGTTTGATGTCATATGCAACCTCGCGCGCTTTCATAATAATGCGACCCGCCAGGCGATTTGACATATTATCTTCGCCCAAGATTTCAACCAATTCATCCGATGCCAGGTCTGCTAAATCTTCCAGTGATTTAATACCCGCTTCGCCCAGTTTCATGATTGTTGGACGTTTAATAAATGTAAATGTCAACAGGTCATCTGACATCCCCAGTTTATGACCCGCATCCAGATATTCTTGTTCGGCGCGATTTAAATAATCTTTTGCACGTTTTTGTAATTCTGCCGCTAATTCTGCGTTAAATCCTTCGATTGATTCCAATTCAGACGCTTCTACAAATGCGATTTCTTCGATTGTACGGAACCCTTCGGTAATTAACAGATGCGCAATCATTTCATCAACGTCCAGACCACCAATAAACAATTCTGTCTTTTCTTTAAATTCTTTGGCGCGACGTTCTTGTTCTTCGGTTTCGTTCATAACGTCGATGTTCCATCCAGTCAACTGGGACGCCAGGCGTACATTTTGACCACGACGACCGATTGCCAACGATTGTTGATCTTCATTTACAACAACGGCGGCGGTACGTGTGTCTTCATCAACGATGATTTTTGCGACCTTGGCCGGTTGCATTGCATTTACAATGAATACAGCCGGATCTTCGGAATACAAAATAACGTCAATTTTTTCACCATGACATTCATTAATAACCGGCTGGATACGTGTTCCCTTGATACCGACGGTCATACCAACGGCGTCAATTGATGGGTCGGCGGTTTCAACAGCAATTTTTGCATGTGAACCCGGCGCACGCGCCACAGATTTAATCTTAATAATACCTTCATAGATTTCAGGTACTTCCTGAACAAACAGTTTTTCCATGAACATTGGATGTGTACGGGTCAAGAAAATTTGTGGTCCCGAATTAGAACGCGCAACGTCCATAATTAATGCACGTACACGATCACCCACGGCCAAACGTTCGCCTGGGATTAATTCTGTACCCTTGATATAACCTTCGGCTTTGCCGTTAATATCAACAAAGATATTACCAAATTCAATACGTTTAACAACGCCATTAACAATGTCGCCAATATTATCTTTGAATTCTTCGAATTGACGGCCCTTTTCCGCATCGCGAACACGCGTTGTCATGATTTGTTTAGCGGTCTGAAATGCCATGCGTCCAAATTCTGGTTCTGGCAACGGATCTTCGACCACATCACCGACGACTGGATTTTTTGCATATTTTTTTGCCTGGGCAACGGTTAACATTGTATTTGGGTCGTATTCATCACCCATGCTTTCTGGTGATTCAATAACTGTAAACAAGCGCTTTACATAAATCGCACCATTTTTGCGGTCAATATTTGCAACGATATTAAATTCTTCGCCATATTTGTGTTTTGCGATTTTTGCGATTGCGATTTCCAGTGATTCAATAACAATATCACGTTCAATCATCTTTTCCTGGGCCAAAGAATCAATGGCAAGCAATAAATCCTGGCGCGGCATAGAAACAAAAGACATTTGTTTTACTCCTTATGATATCTTGTTTACATGTCTTATTAAAAGGCGGGGTTCTTTCAACCCCGCCCTTAAAAACTCGTTTAAGAACAATCGTATTGTAACACCGAATCGGACAAATGCAAGGGAAAAAACATAATATACTTTATTTATTTGACGGTATGCGTTTTGGGTTTTATACTTACACAGATATGAAAATTATAAACAAGTATTTTTCGCGACAATTGGTTGCTATATTTTTTATGCTGCTGATGGTGTTAACGGGACTGGCATGGATGGTTCAGATTATGTCCATGATGAAGTTTTTGTTGAACTATGGCGTGGATCTGGGCAGTTTTATTGGCATGACCGCAATGATGATTCCATTTATTACGTCAATCGTTGTGCCGTTCGTAACATTTATTGCGGTTATGTTTATTTACAATAAATTGATATCAGACAATGAAATAACCGTTATGGCGGCGTCTGGGATGTCGCCGCGCGGTTTGGCAATGCCGGCAATATGGTTTGCAGGCATTATTACAGCACTGCATCTAATACTTAGTATATGGATTGTTCCGTCAACCCAGGCAAAGTTTTATGACACACAATGGAATCTGCGATATGGTATGGCGCATATGAAATTGCAAGAGGGGGCGTTCACAGAACTAAACGACGGTTTGGTTGTATATGTGGATAAAGTGTCTGGCCATGATTTAGCCCAGGTAATGTTATCCGACCAGCGCGCCGATAATTCATGGCAAACAATTTTCGCAGAAAAAGGAAAATTAATTTCAACACCACGTGGATTATCTATTGTTATGACGAACGGTTCACTTCAGGCAACCGGTAATGCAATGGTAACTGGCACATTTGACACATTTGATATGGATTTAAATATTGTTGATAACGGCGGAAACAATTCATATCGTGTGCGTCGTGTTTCAACAGAAAACCTAATAAAATCTTTACTGGATTCGCCAAGTGAAAAACGACATAAAATTGTATTAACAGAATTATCAAATCGATTCTTGATGCCGATAATGAATTTGGTCCTGACGATTTTATGTATGTGTGTTTTATTGCGTTCATCCCTGTTGCGCCGTCGGGCCAGTGTTGCACCCGCCATTGCGGTTGCGTTAATGGCCACAGTTATGGCGTTGTTTATGTCGGGTTCGAATATGATTAGCAGCCTGACGGGATTTGCGATATTAACATTATTAGAATTTGTCTTGTTGGTTGGTTTGTTTGTTATATTGGCGCGCAAATGAAAAAGAAGTATGGAATTTTTATGTGCTGTTTTATGGTAAATTCATTTGCCATGGCCAACATGTCGGTCAACGTTGACGAACCAAAAACAATTACCGCCGATAAAATTGAATACGACCTGAAAAACGCAGTTATTAAAACATCGGGCCAGACCGAAATTGTGAATAAATCTGGCCAGCGCATGACACTAACAGATTCTTATATTTCCCAAAATGGCGACAGTTTGACCGGCGATGATATAAAACTGTGGATTGGCGATCATGTCTATATTGAATCTGCAAATATTGAACGTACGGGAAATACCACGGTTGCGCGCGATGCGTTATTTACGGCATGCGATAATTGCGATGGTTTTGGGGATGCGTGGAAAATTTCAACATATAAAATCGTATATAAGATGGATGCACGAATGCTGCGGTTTTATAGTCCGGTTCTGTGGGCATATGATATCCCGGTATTATGGTTGCCATATTTTGAAATGCCCGATCCCGGTGTAAAGTATAAAACAGGATTCTTGACCCCTGATTTTGAATCCACGAACAATATGGGAACACAAATAAACATCCCATTGTATGTTAATTTTTCAGACACGCATGATATGACATTTAAATTGTCATATTTGACCCAGGAAAACCCGCTGTTTGAAATTGACCACCGCCTTAATGCGGAACATTCCGAATATCGTACCCAGGGGTCATACACATATAACAAGGCCGGCGAGAGTCGTTGGCACATCTTTAATGATGATGTTATTGAGTTGGGCGATAATGCGCGCGCGACAATATTCTTGGAACGCGCATCAGACAAAACATATCTGCAAAAATATGGATTTTATAGTGATCAGCCATATTTGGATTCGGGGGCAAAACTGGAATTGTTTGGTCAATCGGCATACGCGGTTGCAGACATGCACATATTCCAAGAAATGCGCAGTGAATATCGTGGCACCAATACAATCCCCAGTGGTAACATTTTACCCAACATACGTGGTGTGTACCAGACGCGTCCATTATTCAATGAAACATACATGACATTTATAACCGATGTATTGGGTGTATCTGGTGATGGTTCTTCGTCCCAGCGTATAACCGGCGACGCACGTATAATATCGCCATGGACACTGTGGGGGGGGAATCGATTAACACTAAGTTTAGATGCACGTTATGATTTGTATCACTTTGATAATTCGGACCTGATTGATGAATCTGATTTTTCTGGGTTTAAAAATCGTTTCTTGCCCAGTGGATATGTCGAATGGGGGTTGCCGATGTTTCGTCCCGGGGACACCTGGACCCAGGTTATTGAACCGCGGGCGCGTCTGACCGTTATGCGAAAAACAGATGAAGAACAATTCAGTTTGAACACAGATTCGGCCGGTACATTTTTGTCTGATTCAACATTGTTTTCAGATAATCGTTTTTCGGGTTATGATTTATGGGAAAATGGAACGTTTTCAGATTATGGGGTGCGCTGGTCTGCATTTAATAACAAAGATGGACAAAATGCCGAAATCTTTGTCGGCCAGGCATATGATTTTACCGACCGCGCCGCCACCGATGTCAACAGCGGTTATCATCATGGCGCATCGGACTATGTGGGGCGCATCGGGTATAATAACAATAAATGGTTGGATATTGCGTCGCGTTTTCGCCTGGATCGAACAGATTTAGCGCTGCGCCATTTTGAAACATCGCTTCACATTGGAACAAACAAGAATTTTATAAACATCGGCCACATCTATTCGCAACAGTTCGAAGAAACACATGCCCGTATGGATGATATTAACGAAGCGGTAATCGGTGCCGGTATCCAATTAACAAATCGTTGGGCGTTGCGTTGGAACGGTATTTATAACATGACAATTGATGAATTTCAGCGTCATACAGGCGGCCTGTTCTATGAACACCCATGCTATTATTTGTCCGTGCAATATCGTCGTGATAACGCGGTCAAAGAAGACTATGTCGGAACAACGACATTTCAATTCAGATTTGGGATGAGTATTGATGGCCAACGCTATTAAAAGGAAGTGAAATGAAAAAAACGTTAATTTTATTGTCGTTATTATTTGCGTTACCCGCATATGGCGCATCGGTTGTTGCAACCGTTAATGGCAAACCGATAACCGATACCGATGTTACATCGCGCACAACATTAATGGCCAAACAGGGTAAAACATCATCTGACAATCGTCGTGTTGCATTAAATGCGATTATTGATGATGCGGTAAAGTTGGCGCATGCATCAAACTTTGGCGCGGTGCCCGATGACGCGGATGTTGATAAAGAATTGGCGAAAATGAAACTGGGGGATTTGACGGCCGCAGAAAAAGACATGGCGCGTTCGGCCCTGAAATCAGAAATCGCCTGGCAGGTTTTGGTTGCACGTACAATCATGCCAAATATTGATGTTAGTAACGATGAAATTAACGCCGAAAAAATATCCCTGGCATCTGAACATGGATTGCCGATTGAAATGACGATTGTGCGCCTGATTGATATCCCCGCCGATGTTGCAAAAAAATTAAGCAAACCAAAATCGTGTGATGATGCAATAAAAATGGCCGAAGATTTGGGTGGCGCGCCACAAAAGTTTTCTGCCCTTCAATATGAATTGGCGGCCGATATCCGTTCGCGTGTTGCAAATTTACCATTGCTAACATGGTCCCCGCGCGTCGATAACAGTGTTTTATTAGTTTGCAATACAAAAAAAACAAAGGAATATGGTGAACTGGATAATGTGATTAAGCAAAACGCGATATTTAAATCTGCGATGTTCCAGGCCGACCAACAACTAAAACAATTACGTCGCAAGGCGGTAATTGTCATCAACGACAACAGATATAAATTATAATCATGACCAAGCCAATATTATTTAATTTTTCTGATTCAGAATTGACCGCATATGTTGAACAGATGGGATTGCCCCGTTTCCGGGCAAAACAAATACGCGAATGGTTAATGCGTGGTGCGCCGGACGCGGCATCAATGAAAAATCTGGCGGAAAATTTGCGACGTGATTTGGACGCATCTGCATATACTTTGCCGGTAAAAATTATAAAAAAATTAGAATCATCGGATGGCGAAACAACCAAATTTTTATTAGAATTACATGACGGCGAACAAATCGAGTGCGTTTTAATGCGCACCACATATGGCAACAGTGTATGTGTCAGTTCCCAGGCCGGATGCGCGATGGGATGTAAATTCTGTGCCAGTACGCTGCTGGGCCTGAAACGGAATTTGACCGCTAATGAAATATTTGCACAAATTCTGGTTGCCCAGTGGGAATTACGTAATGATAAGTTTAGTGATAAACCAATTCGCCCAAACGGTGATGCAAATAACAATGATGTTTCGCATATCGTTATTATGGGTACGGGCGAACCATTACAGAACACAGAAAATGTAATCGACTTTATCGAACGCGCAAATCATGATATGGGTATTGGATGGCGCAGGATAACGGTTTCAACGTGTGGAATTGTGCCGGGAATTGAACGCTTGATTCAATGGGGGCGTCCAATTAATTTGGCGATTTCTTTGCATGCACCAACGGATGAATTACGCGCGCAAATTATGCCGATTAATAATAAATATAAATTAAGCGAAGTGCTGGATGCGGCGTGGCGTTTTACCGACACACACAATCGTCAATTAATGATTGAATATATATTACTGGGGCGGCGTGATGAAAACGGCGAAACGGTTCTGTATAATGCAACACCCGAATATGCAGAAAAGTTATCAGAATTATTGCGTGGTAAAAATTGTATGGTGAATTTAATACCATGGAACGCGGTTGATGAACGTGATTTTGCGTCCCCATCGGGCAATGCGGTTCATCGGTTCCAAGATATATTAATTAAAAACGGTATTCACACACGAATTCGTCGCGAACGTGGCACAGACATCGGTTCTGCATGTGGCCAGTTACGATTAAACAATGCCAAGAATAAAAAATAAAACCGCCAATTGGCGGTTTTTTATTTCGTTGGTGCAACGATAATAGATTTTGTTCGTTCATCGGGTTTTGATTTTGATTCTAATGTTCCACGTTCACCAATAATTTCCAAGATACGCGCAAATAATTCTGGAACGGCATCTTTGCCACGTGCCAAAACCTTCTTTGACCCTTTGGTCATGACGGCAATTTTAACCTTGTTACCATCGCCCAGAAATTCCAAAACCTTTTTCATTTTGATGTTCAGGTCGTTTTCTTCGATAAACGGTTTTACCCAAACTTCCTTCATTTCGGTTGTTTTTTGGTGTTTTTTTGCCTCTGCGGCGCGCTTTTTCTGTTCATATTTGAATTTGCCATAGTCCATGATTTTTGTAATCGGTGTTGGGCCATTGGCGTTCATTTCAACCAAATCCAATCCCATATCCATGGCCATGGCAATTGCGTTTGCCGTCGGCATAATACCCAGATTTTGACCATCTGCACTGATTACCTGGACCGATTTGGCGGTAATACGATTATTCATACGTGGGCCGACATCGCGGCGATTATCACGATTTAATGTTGGTTTAATTGTATGCTCCTTTTGATATACATGCGCGAATTATTAACTATTTTTAAGCACTTTTCAACAAATTTTGTACATTTTGCAGGGCGTTCCACACATCACGCTTGGCCGCAGGTTTTAATATCAGGTAATTTGGATGAAAGATTGGCATAATAATTTTTCCATCATCCATTGTAACCGGCACACCATGTCCCCGCCCCAGGTTGATGTTTGCAATTTCCATTGCCGGCAATGTCCCCAGCGTTAATATCACACGTGGCGCCATTAATTCCAATGCGCGATTAACAAACGGACGTGATAAATCGATTTCTTCGCGTGTGGGGGTGCGCCCACCCGGTGTGCGCCAAAAAATCATCGGCATAATTGATACCATGTCGCGCGACATAGCAATTGCATTTAACATCTTGTCCATCATTTCGCCGGCCGCGCCACTTAAAATATCCCCCGATGAATCATCATCTGCGCCCGGGATGTCGGTCAGAATCAATAAACCATTTGGATTTGGGGCATTATGAATTGTAACTGTGTTCGTTGCAGTTGTACGTAACGGATGCTTGAATTCACAAATCATACGGTTCAGTGCATCAATATCCGTTGGACGCGATGCAATTGATTTTGCCATATCGACCGATATTGGTGCCGATGGCGCAATTGGTGGCACAATTGCCGTTGCCACGCGTGCGCCGGGTGCCGAATCAGTTGTGGTGCCCGTCCCGGGATTTTGTTGTGGCGTATTAATGTTTGCGCGCACCAGTGGAACGTCCGTAATTTCCCATTTTATTCCCGCCAAACACAAATCTTGCAACGCATTATATGCCATTCTTGTTTTTCCTTGATTTTTCACAACTTTCATAGTAGAATATACCACGAGCAACAGAAACTCAAGGGAGTATTTTCATGAAAATTAAAAACTTTGCTATGTTGGCTGGTGTTGCGGGTCTGTTGGCCGCCTGTGGTGGTTCCAGCATCGTTGAACCGGCTGATTTAAACGAACAACGCGTATTCTTTGCGTTCAATTCTTCTGAAATTTCCGAAGATGCAAAAAACAACCTGTTGGGCCAGGCGTTGTATATGAAAAACCACGAAGATGTTAAAATCCAGATTGCTGGTAACTGCGACGAACGTGGTTCAACCGAATACAACTTGGCATTGGGTGCAAAACGTGCAAACGCCGCCAAAGAAGTTATCGTAAACGATGGTATTGATGCAAAACGTATCTCTACAATTTCTTATGGCAAAGAACGCCCATTGGTTCAGGGTTCTGGCGAAGAAGTCTGGAAATGGAATCGTAACGCAACAACAACAGTTAAATAATTTAATTGTTATTGGAATTAAAATCCCCCAAATGGGGGATTTTTTTATGAGATATGAAACATGTGACATGATACCGCGATAAACTTTTATTTATCTTAGCATTTGCACAAATATAAACAATCCGTTATAATATACGTGTTATGGTGATTTACCATAATGGGGTGTAGTAACCCGTACTAATAGCGTCCAAATTGTTTGGATGAACATAGACTCCTGAATATAAACGTCAGGAGGGTTGCGAATATATTGAATAAGCACACAATTCTATTAGATTGTTACTAACCTCCTGACCACTCGAAAGTTTTCGGTGGTTTTTGTTTTTTCGCGAATAAAACAAAAGAAAGGGAGTGATACAGATGAAAAAACTTTTAACTTTGGTTATGCTTTCTGCGATGCTTGCCATGCCCGCATTTGCAGTCCAAAAATGCGTGGCGTTGAATAGCAGTATGACAACATGTACCAAGTCTAGTAATGAAACATATAGTATTGAGTGGTCAGCCAACTGTACAACAAATGGTGCCAGTTTATCTGTCAAGGGTGTCGGCATATGTGCCAGTAATTCGGCAAGCAGTGTTGGTGCAGAAGGGCGTACCGCAACATTGGTAGACGATTCTACGCAACATGTTAATTGTTGGTGTCGACTGGTAAGTCCGGTGTTATCAACATGGCGTTTTAGTCATACTGCACCATACGCTGGACATTGTTCGGAAAATTGTGCAAATACTTGTGCCAGTATTCTCGCAACAAATTCAGATTTTAGAAGCAAAATATTATCTTATGGTTTGTCAGATTAAAAAAGGGTCGTGGCATGAAACGAATAATAATTTTATTGGCGTGTGTGCCGTTACTTGCACATGCCGCCGCGCCATCAACAACATGCCCATCGGGTTATGTTACAATTAATAGCCCAAACATAACCATTGCGACAACGTGCCCCAGTGGTTATATATCCATTGGCACGGCGGAATCGTGTTTGGTGGAAAGTCCATCGGGGAATTGCATAATGTATGCGCCGGCAGGTGTTGATTATACAGATGATACGGGGACATATGAATTTACCGATGCGTGTCCAATGTCGTAAGATAAAAATCCCGCCAAACGGCGGGATTTTTTTATCGACGTGGGCCACCCATTGGATTGCCCATGCGCATCTGGTTCCCAGACGACATTGTGGTTGCGCCAACGCGACCCGTTACAATACGATCACCCATTTGAATTTCATCTGATATGATTTCTGTTTCGGTGGCGGTACTTAACCCCTTTTGATATGGTATCAAGACAACCTTGTCATCACGCATCAACATCAGGTGCGTTTGTGGGGTGGCGCCGTTTATATCTGCTTCGTCAATAATGCCATTAAAAGAACGTACCAAGAACGCGGAATTTGTGGCCTTCCATACATTTTCTTTTTCAGAAATAATAATTGTAACAAATGCAGTCATTCCCGGTTTCAGGCGTAAATCCGTGTTATCGACGTCAATCACAACCGTATAAACCACCACGTTCGATGTTACCGTCGGCGACAGGCGTATTTGACGAACGACCCCTTCGAATGTTTCGGTTGGATATGCATCAACGGTAAATGTAACCGGTTGACCATCACTGATTACACCAATATCCGCCTCGGATACGGATGTTTCAATTTGCATTTTTGTTAAATCTTCGGCAATTTCGAACAGGTCTGGTGTCTGGAACGATGCCGCAACGGTTTGACCAACATCAACCTTGCGCGAGATAACCGTGCCATTAACCGGCGATGTAATTGTCGCATACCCCAGGTTTGTTACCGCGCGTTCGTATTGGGATTGCATACGATTTACGGATGCTTCGGCCTGTTTATAGGTGTTTTCGGCCTGTTCCATTTCTGAACGGGCGATTATGTCGGCCTCGTACAATTCTTTGCTGCGGTTATATTCGCTTTTGGCCAGGTCGCGTTGTGAAATCGCACTGTCCAGAGATGCACGACTTTCATCAACAGTTGCCTGTAAAACAGACGGTTCAATTGTTAACAAGATATCACCCTTTTTTACCGTCGAATTAAAATCTACGTATAAATTATCGATTGTTCCAGACACCTGGGACCCAACATTTACAGTATTAACAGGCTGAATTTCACCGGTTGCGGTTACAACCTGGCGCAGGTCGCCGCGCGTAACACGCACGGTTGAATATTCGGCGCGCTTGTTCTCATCGCCACCAAATATAAAAAATCCGCCCAGTGTCGCCACAATTAAAATCATAATCCACCAACGCTTTGCCCAAAGCCATGACAATAAACGCCGATACCATGGTCGTTTTGGCGCGGTTGGTTTTTGTGATAATTTCTTAGTTGTTTTCCGTACCATTGTTTTCTTCCTTTGCTAATTCTGCACTTATTTCACCGACCGATAATGCAACCGCGGCCCGTTTTGTAAATAAATCATAGCGCGCGGCATTATGCTGTTTTTCGGCGGTTACCAATTCAGACTGGGCCGTTTGCCAATCCAACATTGTTGCACGTCCAACACGATACATGCCCGCCGTTACACGTTCAGATTCGGTTGCGGACTTTAATAACGTTTTGGTCTGGGTTAAAACCTTTTGCGCGGTTTTATAATTCTGGTATGCGGTAAAAACATCCAGCGACGCATTATCAGACGTGGCGCGTTCTTGTTCAATTGCCCGTTCATAATTTGCCGATGCACTGCGCACACCATACATATTGGCAAAGCCCGCAAATATCGGCATAGATGCACGAATACCAATACTGCCACTGACTTCGTCTATGCCGGCGCCATATGTTTCTGATGGACGATTATTCCACGATAATGAACCAGATGCCGAAATTGACGGCAGGTTCTTTAAAAACGCACTGTTTCGGCGATGCCATGCCGCATCCTTGTTTGCCGATGCCCGTAACAGGTCTGGACGCTTTTTTTCAGCGATGGCAAACAATTCATCCAATGATTTTGTATCACCCGGCGTGCCAATTTCAGATGGCAGGTCCGCAATTTCCAGTTCTTGGTCCGCAGAAAAAGATAATTGTGCCAATAATTTCCCCTTGGCAATTTCGCGATTATTTTTTGCACGTTCCAGGTCTAATTCGCGACTGGCCAATGTGGTGTCGGCCTTTAATACGTCGGCCTTGGCTACGGCACCGGCCTTGAATTTTTTTGATGCGGTTTCATGCGCAGTTTTTGCAACCGACAATAACATTTCCGCCGATTTAACATCTGCATCCGCGTTCAGCAATGCATAGTACGAACCAATTAATCCATAAATATAATTCTGGACCGATTCATCATAATCAAATCCCGCCGCACGCCATGCCGCGATTAACTGGTTCTGGTCAGATAGACGCTTGCCAAAATCAAAAAGTAAATATGATGCCGACAAAGATGCGCCATACGACCAATCACCCCAATCCTTGTTCCGGTATGGTAATGACGCATTCGCAGACGCATTAACATTTGGTAAATAATTTGCGTAACCCGAATTTTTTGAAAAGCGCGCCGATTCGTATGCCAGATATGACGCCGCGGTCTGGGGGTTACGGCACAGCCCCAGTTCAATTACCCCAGGTAAATTCATGCGTTCGGCCGGCACATCGGTGCGTGTTGCACAATTTTCAACCGATGCAGTGGCCATATATGGCACCAAAAAAAATGCAAAAAATGACAGTTTTCTCATATAAAATCTCTCTCGTGCGGAATACTTTTTTTATTTTACAATTTTTCGGTTGAAATACAAATAGTTTTTGCGTAATATGCACGTACGCAGTTAAGGCTTGGTGGCAGAGTGGTTATGCAGAGGACTGCAAATCCTTGGATGCCGGTTCGATTCCGACCCAAGCCTCCAAATAAAAAATCCCGCAAAACGCGGGATTTTTTTCTTACATTGGTAATTTTGGGGTATATTTTGCACAGCATGCATGTTTGTTGTTGGACGCGGGATCCGCTTATTATTCCGTCATCGCACAGGCCCCTTTGAATTCATATACACCACTGGAGTCTCCCCATTTTTGTTCCGCCGGGGCATACATTACGCAAACGCCACCAATTGAATCCAGTAAACATGTTTCGTTTTCCCCGATTGACGTATATCCAGAGGGACAAGATGTATTATCCGTTATGATAAGCAATGGTTCAGAAACCTGCTGGTGCCCATATGGACAGGTGGTCGTCAGAGTCCCAACAGTTTCCGTTGTCCCCGCACCATCAGGATCAACAATTGCATTTGCCATAATCGGCATTATTAAAAATATAAATATTATAAAACGCTTCATTTTTATCATTCCTTTTAATCGGTCATAGAACTAAACAAAGTATTTCTAAATGTGTCATTTCCAGCCATCGCTTCTTCACAGCGATATGCGCACGATTTTGCGCACGAGCCAGCATTGCTATAAGAACGTATATACACCCATTTAGAAACAACGGGCGTTACCATTTTGCACCAGCATTTATTATTATTTCCGTCAGATGCCGTTGTTAATGTTGTTAATATATCCGTCGTGGTTGTATATGCGGTGCCACCACTTTTGGAACATCCCGCCACACCACGCACCGTAAAATCACCGGTTTCAAAATCTTTTGTGATATCCGTACCTTCATAAATAATGTTGCAAGTGGAAATCCAATCCAGACGCTTGTCCGTCAACCCAGAAGTACAAATATATGAGATTACGTCGCTTTTTGTTCCTGGGTACCCCATCGGTACACACCGTAATCCTGCAAAAACAATTTGTGGAATAAATAAAAGTAATAAATAAATTTTTTTCATATCACCCCCCATCATCTATTGCGATAGCACTGAAAACATCGTTGTTTTAAATGTTTCATTGTTAGTCATCGCTTCACCACAGCGATATGCGCACGATTTCGCACAAGAACCAGCACCACTGTCACCCGAGTATGCTCTTAAATATACCCATTGGGAAACAGCGGGCGTTAACATTTTGCACCAGCATTTATTATCATTTCCGTCATCTGCATAATTCAAGGTCGGCAAAATGTCTATTGTTGTTGTGCCGGCCGTACCACTACTTCTGGAACACCCCGCCACACCACGCACCGTAAAAGATGGGGTGGTAACGTTCTCGCTTGAAACATATGAATCATCTGGGTCAGGGGTTTGACGTCTATAAGTGGTTGTACATGTTGCGGTCCAATCCGCGCGCGAATCCAGCCAATCGGTCGTACAGGTTGTTACGGGGGTACCGTAATTAAAGTTTTTCCCCCCAAGGGCTACGCACTTCTCGTATGTATATGCCGGGCACACCGATAATCCGATACAAAAACAAATAAATAATAAACGCTTCAATGTTTATCCCCCTTTTTTCACAGATAACTAAAAAACCACGCGTTTAAACGAGTGGTCAGGAGGTTCGAAACAATCAACAAGAATTGTGTGTTTATTTTGTGCGACACAAGTGCACATTATTCACAACCCTCCTGACCCCTTGGAAAGGGTTTCAGGAGAAAGATTTCATCTGGATCCACAATAAAAAACACGCCATACGGCGCGCCTGAAATTGGTTTTTCGTTTTTCCAGACGCTTGTTGAACGGGTTTCGACACCCCATTATGACCATCGATCATAACGAATATATTATAACGGATATTTTTTCTTTACGCAACAATGAAGATAAATAAAAGTTTATCTTAGTGATTAGTGGTTGGTGCAAGTGGTTAGTGAATACAATATGATGTGCGACATTTGCCGCACACAAACACTGGCCACTAAACTTTTATTTATCTAAGTAATCTAATATCTCATAAAAAATCCCCCGACCGGGGGATTTTTTCTTACATTGGTAATTCTACGCCGTTGGTGGCGTCGCCCATTACCCGATCAATTAGGTCATCAGCCTTTTGCTTGGCATCACGATATGCCGCCGATACAACATCGGCAACCACATCCGCACCATGCGATAACAGTTCTGGTTTTATCGTTATTTTTACCAGGTCATATTTACCCGTCATATCGATAATGCACGCGCCGTTCGATGCAAGTCCCTTTACCACTGTTTTGGCTAAACTTTCTTGGGCGGCGGCAACTTTGTTCTGTAATTCGGCGGCCTGGGCCATTAATGATTCCATATCCATATTATCTCTCCTATTTTTATTAACAGAATTTTAACGCCCCATGTGGGGCGTTCTGTGATTATTTTTTGATTTCTGCACCGGTTTTCTGATCGATACCAACCATGGACATGCGCGTTTTACCGCGTTTGTCGGCACCCATAAAGCGAACAAATACTGTATCACCTTCTTTGATTTTTGTATCTTCGATTTTTGCGATACGTTCGCCGGTAATTTCAGAAATATGAACCATGGCTTCGAACCCGTTCATGATTTTCACAAACAGACCGAAATCTTTGATACCAGATACGGTACCTTGGTAAATCTGGCCAACTTCTGGTTCGGCAACGATGTCTTTGATACGCGCGATTGCGGCATCGGCATCTTCTTTGCAAACCGCCAAGATTTTAACCGTACCATCATCTTCCAGGTCGATTGTCGTGTTTGTTTCACGGGTCAGGGCCTGGATCACAGAACCACCCTTGCCGATAACTTCACGAACCTTGTCTGGATGGATTTTCATGGTGTATGCCTGGGGCGCGTATTCAGAAACATTTGCGCGTGGCTTCTTAATCGCCTTTTCAATCTTGCCCAGGATGTGCATACGGCCATCTTTTGCCTGGGCCAGCGCACGTTCCATAATTTCAAATGTAATGGATGTAATTTTAATATCCATCTGTAACGCAGTAATACCCTGGTCGGTACCGGTTACCTTGAAATCCATATCCCCCAGGTGGTCTTCATCGCCCAGGATGTCTGTTAGGATGGCGTAATCGTCGCCCTCTTTAATCAGACCCATTGCAATACCGGCAACCGGGCGTTTCATTGGAACACCACCGTCCATCATCGCCAATGTTGCGCCACATGTTGTCGCCATTGATGATGAACCATTTGATTCCAAAATATCGGATACAACGCGAATTACATAGTCGAATTCGGCACGTGTTGGCACCATTGGGTGAACCGCGCGCCACGCCAGGTTTCCATGACCAATTTCACGACGGCCGGGGGCCTTTAAACCTTTGGCTTCGCCAACGGAATAGCCCGGGAAGTTATAATTCAATATGAAATCGCGTTCTTCGGCACCGTCCAAGGATTCGATTGGCAATGCGTCTTTGCCACCACCCAATGTCAAGGATACCAGGGCCTGGGTTTCGCCACGTGTGAACAACGCAGACCCGTGTGCGCGTGGTAACACACCCAATTCAATTTCGATTGGACGTACCGTTTTATTATCACGACCGTCGATACGTGGTTTGCCCGCCAAGATATTGCCGCGCATAATACGTGCCGTCAGGTTTTCAATAACTTCGTCCGCCCATGATTCCAATGTCGATGTTGCACGAATTGATTCTGGGAATAATTCTGGGATACGTGCCTTGGCCGCGGCGTGAATATTTGCCAATGTTTCCAGGCGCACCAATTTTTCTTTGATTTGCAACGCTTCTTCGATTTGACCGGCAAACTGTTCAAAGTCTGATTCCATTGCCAACTGTTCAGCGGTCTTTTCCGGTGTTTCCCAGCGTTCTTTGCCCGCTTTTTCTGCCAATTCGTTAATTGCATTGATAACCGTCTGTTGTGCATCAAAGCCAAACTTTACCGCACCTAAAACCGTTGGTTCATCCAATTCACCGATTTCAGATTCAACCATCAAAACACCATCTTTGGTCGCGGCAACAACCAAATCCATTTCAGATTCTTCGACCGCTTTTTTAGATGGGTTCAAGATATATTTACCATCGGCATACCCAACACGTGCGGCACCAATTGGCCCCTGGAACGGAACACCCGACAACGCCAATGCCGCAGATGATGCAATCATTGCCAAAATATCAGGCTGATTCTTTTTATCATAAGAAAATACCTGGGCGATAATTTGCACCTTGTTCTTGAACGTTTCTGGGAACAGTGGACGGATTGGACGGTCAATCAAACGCGCGGTTAATGTTTCGGCGGTTGATGCCTTGCCTTCGCGTCTGTCGCGTGAGCCTGGGATACGACCGGCGGATGCAAATTTTTCCTGATAATCAACGGTTAAAGGAAAGAAATCTTGTCCTTCGACCGCGGATTTTTCCGCACAGACCGTGGCCAATACCATTGTACCACCCATTGTTGCCAATACAGAACCGTTGGCCTGTTTCGCCATACGACCCGTTTCCAGACGCAGTGTTTCATCACCATATGGGATTTCAACCACAACTGGATTGTTTAATTTGGCGTCTTTTTTAAATAAACCAAATACCATTTTTTTCTCCATTTTTTGTTTAATTTTCTTATGCGAAGAAAAATTATTCGTTTTTATACCCTGGGACCGATAAATCAGGCATAAAAAGGAACAATTTCATCTTCGCCATGGCTGATTATAAAGTATATTTAGCCGTTTGCAAATAATAATATTTCCCCAATTAAACCGATTTGATAAAAAATATTTGACAAATCAAATGTTCTAGGGTAATATTGCTGGGCTTTGGGTGTTTAGCTCAGTTGATTAGAGCATCTCGTTTACACCGAGAGGGTCGGGGGTTTGAGTCCCTCAACACCCACCAAGATTAGTCCGCTTAATGCGGATTTTTTAATCTGATGTATGGTAACTAACTAGGTATATGAATATGAACATAAATACAGAAAAACCAGATATTGTTGCACAATGGGCAACATTGCCGGAAGATCAAAGAAAATTACATAAAAATGAATATCGCAATGCGATGGCTGGTGCGGATTTAATAAAATTGTGGTCTGAATTAAAACCAATTGAACAAGATGCACTGTATGGCATGTATCGCGACCAGTGTGCAAAACAGCGTAAATTATTTGCAAAAAAACAAAAAAATACTGATACACCCGTTAAAACAGATACTTTTAATCAGCGTTTTATTTTAAACGTTATGAACCGGTTTGCACCAAAAGGATACAAATTTGTTATTATCGGCCCAGAACGCAAAATCGCATTGTATAACGCAGAAATTATGGGTGACCAAGAACCACGTGGCGCATTCGTATCTGATATTTCATTCGATTTAGTCGAAGGGGTTTATGGTTCACTGTTTAAACAAGATGGCACCACAACATATGATGAAAGTATATTTTGGCGTATGCGCACATTTTTGGCCGATAAACCATATCGCACAACCAAGGAAAAACATGCAAAATACATTAAGACAATCGATAGTTTATCGGGTCTTAAAATGTTAACTACTGAATTTTTACATAATAAACAAGCGCCTTTGCCATTGTTCACAAAAAATAATGCCATTATCGTTCAGGGTATTATGGATGACGGCAAGCCCGCGCCAGAATATCTGCAAAAACGTATGCATGACATTGCGAACTTTATCGTTTGGTGGACATTTAGACGTGCAATGCGTACAGTTCGTGCGGCAAAATTACTAAAACACCGCAAGGCATATAAACGCAAAATGAACCAATTAAAGGTTTCCCCAGGCACACGTTCTGAATACACCCAGTGGCGGGATAAAATTGATTTGAAAAATACAACACATATGCGTAACCGCCTGTACAGTCTGCGTTACGACATGTTGCCAGCAGCCGTTAACAATAAAGACGATGAGCAAATACAAACAATCAAAAAAGAAATTGGGCGCCTGGAAAAATACCTGGGGTCGGATTATAAAACACCAATGAAACCTGCGCGCAATTTACTGAAAAACACCTTTGTTGTTAAACAAAAACAAAAATCAGAACCAAATACAAACAAGCCAGTTATCAAAACCGTAAAACGTGATTTCTCGAAAAACATGCCGGCAATCAAACAATTTTGGTTATTGATATCTGCACGCAAAAATACAACAAAAACAAAGTAAAAAACACCGGCATTTGCCGGTGTTTTTTTGTTTTTTTACAAACCCATTTTATCCCGCATTTCACACAATACCGGGGTCGGAACCCTCAATGATGTGGCACGCGAAATTAGTCCACTAATCGCAAACAGCCCTTCGACCGTGCCAGTGGGCGGCAAACCACGCGCAATCGACACACCACCGGAATAATTACGACTGGTCGTGGATGTGGCCGATAGAAACAGGTCCCCTATTCCACACAAACGCAAAAATGTACGCATTTTCGCCCCAGACGCCAATCCTAAATCAACCACTTCGTTCCAGGCACGTGTGAATAACATTGCACGGTCATTTTCACCACGACACGCAACCGAGTTATAACCACAAATTAAGGCAACCGCATTTTTTCCCATACCGCAAATTTCAGCACCAATAATATCATCAGATTCTTCGATATAAAGTTTATTTAAAATCTGTTTCCCAATCGATACCGCACGTGGCGTCCCGGACAATGTGGATCCTGTGTCAATGCCTGATGCAACCTCGGCTGCGAATTGGGGACCGGATAAAACGCCAAAATCTTTGCATTCTGGTAATTCGTCATGCAACATTTCCGACGTAAAGGCCCCGGTTGCACTTTCGGCGCCCTTGGTACAAATAATTATTGGTTGCGATGCATAAAATTCACGCGCACGACGCAATGTTTCACGAAAAAATGCCGCCGGCGTTACAATCAGCCACGCATCACATTCGCGCATTTGCGCCATGTCGGGCGTTACCGTTATATTAGACGGCATTTGCACACCATCAAAATGCTTGTATTCATTATCATATGACCATAAGATAACGTCTGCGCCACCACGGGCCGACGCAATCGCCAACGCAGTGCCCCAGGCCCCTGCCCCAATTACAGATACTTTCATTTTAATTTCCTTAACTTTCTTTCTAAAACGGGCACAACAACCAATCCATCATCGGCCAATTCAATCGCCCGTAAATACGCCGCGCGCGCACGCGCAAAATCCTTTTTCTTTGAATACAAATCCCCCAATTGTTCAAACAATGAAGAACATGTATTAGAAACCTCGCCTACCCTTTCTAAAACCTCTAATGCGGCATCGGCCCCTTCGCGGACATTAACAACACACGCCAACGTATCCCATGCAAATACATCTGCCGGGTTTATTTTTACCAACGACATCGCATAATCATAGGCGTTTTCAACCTCGCGCTTCTGGGTGGCCCAAATTTTTGCCTGTAACGATAAAATGTCTGAATCCGCGTTTAAAACCTGGGACGCATGATGCAAATCAGATTGCGCGTCTTCTAGATCGCCAAAAACATAGTTTATGTGCGCACGAATCTTGTAAAAAAATGCACGACCAACATCGGTTAATTCCGAACAATCCAGTGCGCGATTCACAACACGCAGCGCCGCACGACGATTCCCATTTTTTATATTATGCGACACAACCGCATTTATCGCCGGTACAAATAATGGATTTTTATCCAAAACAACCATTAATTCATCTATATTTTTTGTGCGTTCCGACACGCGCAAATGCGCAAACATTTTAAACGGAGACGCTTCATTTATTTTATCAAAATATTTCTGATAATCGCCAGAATTTGTATAAAAATACTGACCCAAATAATAATTAATCGCATCGCTGTTTTTTGCAAATTCAGGCGCCGTTATTTCCGCAAAACGCAAAAACAATACCGCCAAATCAGAATACATCATAACCTGGGTATGAGATACAGATTGAACCAAACTGAACGCCAATTGATTCTTATACCCTGAAAACGTTTCCCACGCTGGAAAATCATCAAAATTTGCCATAAACATACCACCGGGACGGGCGGTAAAATCTTCACGAAGAATACGGGCATCTTCGGTTAAGCCAAAATGATTGTAAAACGACATGATGTATAAATAGTCGTTTATATTCATAAAATCCGGGTGCACATTTGCAAATTCTTTATTCGCCGTATCAATATCGCCCAATTCTGCATAAATCTGACCACGAACAAATGCACGCCATGACGCGTTTGTTGATAATGTATCAATGAATTTAAACGTATTTGTGCGCCAATCATTTGCAATCGCCGACCAAATACGAAATGGTGCCGATAACGCCGCCGTATCTTTTTTATGCCGATTGTGAAATTCCTTCCAGTCATCTTGGGTAACCAGATATGCATCATAAATAATTCTGGCGGCGGCGCCCTGCTCTTTCTTTAACAATTTAACGTCCGTGGGCATCTTGCCATTTAAAAATTCTGATAAAAATTTTGTATTTTGAACCGTTACATATTGTGTGTCGGTTAACACATCTGAAAAGCGCGCCGCAGCATCAAAATCATTAACGTAAATTGCATGTTGGGCCGCCAAATACGCGCCAAACTGGGTCGTTGGAAAAGATTCCGTTTTTTCATCAGGCGCCCCAGACACATTAACAAATAACGCACCGCCAATCACCGCAATAATTGCGCACAATGCCACACCAATAAATAAACTTTCTATTTTTTTCATGATTATGCTAGAATAACGCTTATGAGCAATAAAGTCAAATTCGAACAATATGAACAACTGTTGCGGGACTGGTCTTCAAAAATGAACCTGGTTGCGCCCAGTACACTAAACGAAATACAAACGCGCCACATCGCCGATTCCGCGCAATTGGCCGATATATTACCGCGCGATGTAAATATTGCCGATATGGGCAGTGGTGCCGGATTCCCCGGTGTCGTTTTGGCAATCATGGGATGGAACGTTACATGCATCGAATCGATTGGAAAAAAAGTTTCCTTTCTGCGGGCGGTCAAAGATGAACTGGGGCTGGACAACCTAAATATTTACCACGGCAGACTGGAAGATTTTGTCCGGCAATTACCGGCAAAAAACGACAATTTAGTATTCACCGCACGGGCATTTGCATCACTATCCAAGATAATGGACTATGTTGCGCGTACAAAATGCCGGCTTTTTTTGCTAAAAGGCCGGGAAATTGAATCCGAAATTAACGAAGCAAAACGCAAATACAAATTCAAATATGAATTAACACCATCAAAAACCGGTGATGGCTATATAATTTATGTGCATTTTGACCGGTAATTTCACATGAAATTATCAACAATTTATTGTTTTTATTTGTTTTTTGTATTTTTACCGGCATTTGCCGGTGTTTTTTTATATTTTTTTGAACAATAAAAAAACATCTCATTTCACATGAAATCAAACACAATATATTGTTTTTAGTGGTTTTTTGTGTTTTGTTTTAACACCTTGACCGAATCGTACATTTTTTATAAAGTTAAGTGAAAGTTAAATTAATTTGTTAGGAAAGGGAAAATGGTAAAAATAATTGCATTTGCAAATCAAAAAGGCGGTGTCGGAAAAACAACCACCGCAATAAATATTGGTGCATCATTAGCCGCCATAAAACGACGTGTTTTATTAATCGACCTGGACCCCCAGGGAAACGCCGGCACAGGATTGGGCTTTGTACGCGCAGACCATCGGCAAAGCGCATATGGCGTCATTATAGGCAGTGCAAATATTGCAGACAATATTTTATCAACGGCGGTTCCGGGATTGCATTTGTTACCCTCTTCCCAGGCGTTGGCCGGATTGGAAATAGATTTGTTGGGGATGGATAATCCTGAATTTCGCCTGCGCGATGCAATTGCCACAATCAGCGATCATTATGATTATATCTTAATCGATTGTCCACCGGCATTGGGATATTTGACCGTAAATGCATTAACCGCGGCAAATTCAGTTGTAATCCCATTACAATGCGAATTTTACGCCCTGGAAGGATTAACACAGTTAACCGACACAATCAACGCCATACGCGAAAAATGGAACCCAGAATTAAATATACTGGGGGTACTGTTGACAATGTATGCAAAACAGTATGGATTAACACGCGCGGTCGAAGATGATGTACGGGCCGCATTTGGGGAAACGGTATTTAAAACCGTCGTACCACGAAATGTACGCGTATCAGAAGCCCCCAGCCATGGCAAACCCGCCCTGTTCTATGATTTTAAATCACCCGGGGCCCAGGCATACCTGCGCGTGGCAACAGAATTAATCGAAAAAACCGAAGGATTACAGAATGTCAGCGAATAAATTTGGATTGGGACGGGGACTGGCCGACCTGCAATTGGCCAAGGGTGCAATTCCGGATATATCCGTTTTGGCCGGCACAGAACGTGTCGTCGTTAAACAAATACCATTGGCACAAATTGGCACAAACCCCGATCAGCCACGAAAAACATTTAATGATGCCGAATTGAACGATTTGGCCGCGTCTATTCGCGAAAAAGGGGTTTTACAGCCCATTTTATTACGAACCGTTTCGGGACGTACACACATGTACGAAATCGTTGCCGGCGAACGCAGATATCGCGCCAGTAAGTTGGCCGGATTAAATGAAATACCCGCATTGGTAAAAACACTAAGCAATGAAAACGCGATGGAAATTGCGTTGATTGAAAATGTTCAGCGTGAAAACCTGAACCCGATTGAAGAAGCAAATGCGTACAAAAACCTGATGGAACAATGCGGATACGAATTAGATGATGTCGTGCGTTTGATTGGAAAATCAGAAAGTTATATTCGAAACATTATGCGCATTACAACATTGCCAGAATCTGTAAAATCACTGGTTGAAAGCGGGGAAATTTCCGCATCACACGCACGCACAATCGCGGTTGCCGAAAACCCCGAAGATTTGGCACATAAAATTATTAGTAAAAAAATGTCTGTGGCCGATACACAACGGATGGTAAATAACACAAAAAAGGCCGGGAAAGGCCGGGAAAAATTTTCCAAAACAATCGACCCGAAACAATTAAAAGACATGGAAAAATCCATTGAAAATTTTGTAAAAACACCGGTAAAAATTATTGAACGCCGGGGTGGGGCAGGGCAGATTGTTATTTCGTTTGCAACGCGAATCCAACTGGAAGAATTAATAAAAAAATTATCATAAAAATTGCCGGCAAATGCCGGCTTTTTTTAACAATTTTACTTAACAAAAATATTCTTTAAATTTATCACTTTTTGACGCAATTGTTCATAGCGGGCACGACGCACTAAATCACGTTTTATTTCCGGCAATTGCCGGGGTTTTCCGTTCTTATCACGCCAGGGCACTGTTATTTTACGACCCGAATTTTCACCCAGTGTAACATTACCCATCGTATCAAATGCCATCAATACATCTGCGTCGTTATTTATTATTTCAAATGTTGGGTTTTTACTGGGGAATGCTTCTGGTAAATTTTTGGCACGACCACCGGCAAAAAGCAATGCTTCAAAAGATGGGCGCAGGGCCACACAACGATTAATAACATGTAATGGAATTGCATTACCAGATTTGGCCGCAACATAGGCATAATCGATTCTTGTGTTGCGCGTTGCCAGCAGTTTTGCCAACAATTCTTTATAAAGCCAGTCTTGACCCATAAAGCCAGATATATGTAACAAAATCATTGGCTTGTTTTTATTTTGGCGCGCCATTTCACAGATTATTTTATAAGTATTTTCCAGTGCATTTGGATGATATTTATCCAGCGATAATGACAATTGATATGGCAAACGACATTGCATCGAATTACGCTCATTGACACTAATTAAATCAGGAATAATCTTGGTACGTAAATCGTTATTTCGAATCCATGCACCATTTGTTTTTATATCCATACGGATGCCGCGACCCGCAATATAGTTCGCCAATTCCGGGACATAGTTTTCCATATTAAATTTATAGGACGCCATTATTTCACCGCCGGTCAGAACAATTTCCTTGGTGAATTTCGGGTCTGATTTGGCGGCATCTGTATAATATTTTATAACATCGGCCGGGATAAATTCCGCAGGTCTGTCCTTGCCCGCAGATTCACAACAATGCGCACAATTATACCAGCACCAATGTGTGGTCTTGAATATCATAACATATGGCAATTCACGCACAACGCGACCCACCGGCAAAAGCCGGTCAATTACATAATCAAAAACCTGGTTTATCTTTGACATAATACGGTCATTATACTACAAAATAATTATTTGTCAATTAGTATATAAATCAATTTATCTGTCCCGTTGTTTTGTGATATAATAGCCGGGAAAGTACAGGGGACGCGAGAGTTATGAAAAAATCATCCGATATTATCATTTCGTTAAAAAACATAAATAAAAGTTTTCCATTGGAACTGGGCGGTGAACAACAGGTTTTGTTCGATATTAATTTTACGGTAAAAGCCGGGGAATTTGTCGCAATTATGGGGCCATCGGGTTCGGGTAAATCAACATGTATGAATATTATTGGGGCACTGGACACACCAACCAGCGGGGTGTATGAATTATATGGCAATGACGTAACAGGTTTAACAACCGATGAATTGGCCATGGTGCGAAATGAATACATCGGATTTGTTTTTCAGCAATTTAATTTATTACCAAAGCGCAGCGTACTTGATAACGTCATGTTGCCATTAATGTATCGCGGTTTAACAATGGATGAACGTCAAAGTCGCGCACGCGAAATGCTAAGACGTGTGGGGCTGGAAAAATTTGAATCTTATTTGCCAACACAATTATCAGGGGGTATGAAGCAGCGCGTCGCAATTGCACGTGCATTGGCGGGCGAACCAAAATTAATCCTGGCGGATGAACCGACGGGGGCACTGGACAGTAAAATGGGTAATGAAATCCTTAGATTTTTCAAAGAACTAAACAAAGACCTGGGGATTACAATTGTTATGATTACACATGAATTCGATATTGCAAAATATGCAAATCGCCTGATTCATATTCGCGATGGCAAAATCAACTATGACGGAAAAATCCCAAAAAATGACCATAATTTATAACAGTAAGGGCAGGGCACAAATATGAGCATTAACGATATTTTAAAAGAATCTTGGCTGTCAATTAGCGGCAACAAAATTCGGTCCTTTTTGACCGTTCTGGGGATTATTATTGGCGTTATGGCGGTGGTGATTATGGTGGCCGTCGGTGAAACCGTTCAACATGAAATTACAGATCAATTTTCATCACTGGGGACCAATACAATCATGATACGTGCCGGCGCCGCACAAAGCGCAGGTGTACGCACGGGGAATCGTCAAACACTGACCATCGACGACGCACAATTTATTGCAAAACTGCCCGATGTTATGGCAATTTCACCGATACAGCCTGGATCTGCCCAGGTAATTTATGGAAATAAAAACTGGGGCACATCAATGATGGGTGTATATCCAGACTATACAATTGTGCAAAACATTGAAATGGAATATGGGACATTTTTTGATATGGCGGCGGTGCGAAATTCATCAACATATGCCGTTATTGGTCCGGAAACCGCCGAAGAACTGGGGTTACCAGAAAACCCAGTCGGCGAAGTTATTCGTATTCAAAATACCCCAATGACAATTATTGGTGTTACACGCGCCAAAGGGGATTCGGCCATGGGCAGCCAAGATGATATGGTAATCGTACCAATCACAACCCTTAAAAAAAGATTACAGGGTTCACGCTTTCCAAATTCGGTAAATATGATTGCACTTAAATTATACCCAGAATCCGATAACGCATTGGCAATTGAACAAATAACAACACTGTTGCGGCAACGGCACAGACTAAAAGATGATGTGGTTGATGATTTTCAAATCATGGATATGAAACAGATTATGGAAACAATGAATACCGTTACCGGGTATATGAAATTGTTACTGATTGCGATTGCGGCGGTATCATTACTGGTTGGGGCAATTGGTATTATGAATATGATGCTGGTGTCGGTTGCGGAACGTACACGTGAAATCGGCATACGCAAGGCAATCGGTGCACGCGAAATACATATTATTATTCAATTTTTAGCAGAATCAATTATGATTTCTTTTATCGGTTCTATGATTGGACTGATAATCGGGGTGGGCCTGGCCCAGGGGGTAGGGCGCGGAATATTGGGTTATAACGTTCCATTTAGTATCTGGCCCGTTGTTTTGTCGGTATCGGTCGCGGTTGTTGTTGGATTGGCGTCGGGGGTTATGCCGGCGATGAAAGCAGCAAAATTAAACCCAATCGACAGTTTAAGATATGAATAAAAATACCGGCAAATGCCGGTCTTTTTTATATATTTTCGTATTAATACATTGTCTGTAAAATATGACGGTTTTTATCCAGACTGGATAACATTTTACCACTGCCACATGCGACGCATGCCAATGGATTATCAACCAAGAATACCGGCAGGCCCGTCGCCGCACGAATCGCCGCATCCAGCCCACGCAACATTGAACCACCCCCGGTCATCGCAATACCCAAATCCGCAATGTCAGCCGATAATTCCGGTGGTGTTAATTCCAATGCCTGGCGTACGGTATCAACAATCTTGGACACCGTCTGGGCCAGGGCAGATGCAATCTGGGATTCGGTAATCACCGTTTCACGTGGCGTACCCGATAACAGGTCACGTCCCTTTATCTTCATGGTTAATTCGTTTGTCTTGTCCTTGGGCATGATGGCGGTGCCGATTTTCTTTTTAATTTCTTCGGCGGTATTTTCACCAATCAACAGATTCTTGTTCTTTCTTACAAAATCAATGATATCAACGTCCATCTGGTCGCCGGCGGTACGGACCGCGTTTGAATATACAATCCCGCCCAGAGACATAACCGCAACCTCGGTCGTGCCACCACCAATATCCAGAACCATTGAACCAACCGGCTTTTCCACCGGCAGGCCCGCCCCAATCGCGGCCGCGGTTGATTCTTCGATAATAAACACCTTGCGCGCGCCGGCGGCATCGGCGGCCTCTTGTATTGCGCGGCGTTCCACCTGGGTCGCGCATGATGGTACGCAAATAATAATTAATGGCGCCGCCAATGGGTTTTTATGATGCACCTTGCGAATAAAGTATTTAATCATTTCTTCGGCAACTTCGAAATCGGCAATAACACCATCGCGCAGGGGACGAACCGCAGAAATTGTCCCCGGCGTACGACCAAACATTTGTTTCGCTTCGGTCCCGACGGCCAAAATTTCTTTGCGCCCCAACAGGCGGTTTTCCGCAACCGCCACAACCGACGGTTCATTTAATACAATTCCGCGCCCCTTGACATAAATCAGGGTGTTTGCCGTACCCAAATCAATCGCCATGTCCGCAGAAAAGAATTTCATTAACCAATTGTACATTTTTCGCCCCTAAAAAAATAATAATTCATATATGTGCGGTACAACTATAAAACGGGCCCAGGTAAAAATCAAGGCGCACACATAAAAAAAGTTTGACTATTGATTTTATGTGATATTATAAGGGGCATGCGCAATACAATTAAGAATCATTCTGATTTCGCCGTTACACCCGATGATTTATCGGGACGTTCGGCATACTTTATTATTCGCGCAAAATATGCAAAATATCCAAATGATGCACGATATGGATTGGTGGTTACAAAACGTACATTTAAACACGCCGTTGACAGAAATCGCGCAAAAAGACTGATGCGCGATTGGATTGCGTTTAATGATGATAAAATGCTGCCAAATATGGACTATATTTTTGTGGCACGCGCGCCAATATTAAACGCATCACGCGAACAAGGTCGTGCCGCCATGGCCAGGGCACTGCATTGGATAAAAAAATCATACAAAAATGAACAAAAACAATCATAATTTATCAATACGATGTGCGTGTGCACTGGTGCGTATGTACCAGATTTGTATTTCCCCATTTGTCGGTGGACGGGCCGCGTGTCGATTTACCCCGACATGCAGCGAATATACACGCATGGCAATTGAAAAACATGGCGCAATTCGTGGCATATGGATGGGTATTAAACGAATTTCAAGATGTCGGCCGGGGGGCGGTTTTGGATATGATCCGGTGCCGTGATATGCTTGACAATGTGTTCGTTTGTGGTAAAATTTATGGGATATGATATAAAAAGTATAAAAGGATTTATAAAATGTCATTTCGTGCAACCGTAGAATCTATGTCAAAAATCATGGATGATATGGGGATTACTGAATTAAACCTGGAACGCCAATTTTTATTTGGCCTGTATCGAAAACATATTCATTTGTCAAAGCAACAGGGCACAACCGTTGCGGTTTCTGCGCCAACGACGGGCGAAAAAAATATTTCAAAACCATGTGAAAATGAAATTAGTGGTCATGCGTTAAAATCACCAATGGTTGGGGTTGTCTATTTGGCCCCAGAACCAGGTGCAAAAACATTTGTTTCCGTTGGCACATCGGTCAAGGCGGGCGATACCGTCGCATTGGTCGAAGCAATGAAAACATTTAATCCAATTAAGTCTGATAAAGATGGCGTTGTAAAAGAAATTTTGGTTTCCGATGGCCAGGCCGTCGAATTTGACCAACCACTGATTGTTATTGAATAAGATATGCCACAGATAAAAAAAGTTTTAATTGCCAATCGTGGGGAAATTGCCCTGCGAATTATTCGCGCATGTCGCGATATGGGTATTCGGACCGTTGCCATTTATTCAACCGCCGATCGGGATGCAATGCATGTGCAATTGGCCGATGAATCGGTCTGTATCGGGCCGGCGGCGGCACGTGATTCGTATTTGAACGAGTCTGCAATTTTAACAGCAGCATTATTGGCAAATGCAGATGCAATTCACCCAGGTTATGGATTTTTATCCGAACGCGCAGATTTCGCACGCAAGGTGGAACAACATAAAATGATTTGGATTGGCCCGGCACCCGATATGATTGAAAAAATGGGGGACAAGGTTAATGCAAAACGTACCGCAATTGAATGCGGTTTGCCGGTTGTGCCGGGATCTGATGGCGCGATAACCAGTTTGGAACACGCAATCGATTGCGCAAACAAGATTGGTTATCCCGTTATGTTAAAGGCCGCCGCCGGTGGCGGTGGACGCGGGATGCGCGCGGTAATGTGTGCAGATGAAATGCAGGACGCGTATCAATTAACCAAAAACGAAGCAAAATCTGCGTTTGGTGATGATACACTGTATATGGAAAAACTGTTGTTACACCCACGACATATTGAATTTCAGGTCTTGGGCGACACACACGGAAATGTTGTGATTTTTGGTGAACGCGATTGTTCATTACAGCGGCGCAATCAAAAAGTGATGGAAGAATGCCCGGCCGCAATTTTAACTCAAAAACAACGCGACGACATGATAGAGGTATGTAAAGCCGCCGCAAAAAAAATGGGATATACAAACGCCGGCACGTTCGAATTTATGTTCGAAGATGGAAAATTCTATTTCTTGGAAATGAATACCAGATTACAGGTCGAACACCCGGTAACAGAAATGGTGTATGGGGTGGACCTGGTCCGGGAACAAATTCGTGTGGCCGCCGGGGAAAAATTAGGCTATAACCAATCAAACGTTATACCAAATGGACATGCAATTGAATTTCGTATCAATGCCGAAGATCCGGATACATTTGTTCCAAACCCAGGCCAGGTTACACTGTATGCGCCATCGGGTGGTATGGGCGTGCGCGTGGACAGTGCAATTTACACCGGATACACAATTCCGGCAACATAAGATTCAATGATTGCAAAGTTAATCGTTCATGCACCAAATAGACCGGCCTGTATTATGCGCGCGGCACGTGCACTGGATGAATTTGTTATCGAAGGTGTTAAAACAACAATTCCATTACAGCAAAAGTTATTAAAAAACAAAGATGTAAAACAGTTGAATTTTGATAATAAATGGCTGGAAGAATTTTTGAAAAAAGGTGAATAAAAACACCGGCATTTGCCGGTGTTTTTTATTTAATTATTTGACATTAAATCAAACGGGTGTTCGGTCGCCGCAACCAGCATTATTTTCTGATAAATACTAAGGGGACCACCGTGGGAAATTATATGCATATAATCAGTTTCTAATATATTCAGGGCATTACACATATACACAACCGAAAAGCCACGCAATTTACGAATATATTCGATTTCTTGGCCAAGTGTCATTACCACCCCCATTGTCTTAGTTAAAACAAAAACCACCACAATATGGGGTGGTTGGAGGTTAGAACTTTGCACAACAGTATGCTCAGCGACTTATTCAATATATTCACCGCCCTCCAACCACGGGTTGGAGCAATTAACGCCTGCGCAGGCGACTGTTGGGCGAGAGTTCTAATCTCGCATAACGGGTTCCCCATTACAATCGGTATTATATCCCATAGCATTTATTATTTGCAATTAGAAAAATGTCTGATATAATCGGTGGCGCTATGGGTGGTTAGCTCAGTTGGTTAGAGCGTTACGTTGACATCGTAATTCTCCCTTGATTATTTGTTCTTTGAATTTTTCCTAGATTTCTGCCGTATACACTCATTTTTTATTCCTTTTATTTTGTCGCATTTTCTTGTGTTTTGGAGCAATTTTGGAGCACTTTGTAGATTTTGATGCCTATTTTGCATAATTTGACATAGTGTATTTGTACAAACGCGCCATCTTTGCGTGAACCCATTCATCTACATCATTGCGCGCATATACTGTCGTGCGCCCCCACTTCCTGAAAGCAGGCGCTTTACCCTGTGCTCTCAATTTTTCTAGCATTTTTTTTGATGTTGGTAAACCGCACTTTGTTGTCAGATATTCGGATAAGTCTTTTTCTGTAATGTATTCTGTTGCAATGCTCATAATTACGCCCCTTTAGTTCTGATTTTCTGCTTCTGCTTTCTGATATCCGGTGCTCAGTAGTTTTTGTATACTTTCTGACACCATATCAGCCTTTATTATCAGCTTTTTTATTCTGTTGTGCGTATACTTCGCTGTTACACCACCGTTGCTATGACCCAATAAGCCACCAATCTGCAATTCAGGGATATCCAATTCATTACATTGGGTCGCAAACGAATGCCGTAAACTGTGTGGATGTATTTTTTCCTGCAGACCAGCAACAGATGCACAAATTGTTTTTAGTGCTTTGCCACAGTCCTGCCGGTGTATTTCTTGTCCGTCTTTATCCATGCTTGGAAACAGATATTTGGAACTTTTAGTCTTATGCATTTCTTCTAACAATCGTTTCGCAGCAGAACCAAAAACCCTGATTTGTTCGCCGTCAGTGGTCTTGGTTTGTGCAAAATTGAAATACTGTTGTTTCATGTCGACCCTGTCCCAAGTAAGTCCCAATAGCTCGCTTTTTCTGCATCCCGTCAACAGCAATAGTTTTATGATGTTTGTTGCCTGTGTGTCTTTTTTAGTGTTGATTTTTGATAGCTCAGCTTTTCTTATTGCATATCCCAGTTGTGTAAAAGATTCTTCATCAAGATATGCCACCGTTTTTTTGACATGGTTGATTTTTTCGAATTTTTTTGAACTCATTGGATTTTTTTCAAGCAGGTCATGAGCCTCGCCAAAATTCAAAATCGCGTTCAACATTTCCATAACTCTTTTCGCGCACCCTGTACCACCTGTAACCTTAGTATACGAATGTGGATTGTTGGGATTTTTGTGGCCTGCAATAACAATTCTTTTGTCGCCAGTTGCAATAGCAGCTTGCAGCCCCATAACATCCTCGGTTGTCAAATCTGATAATCGTATATCACCAATGATTGGCAAGATGTGTCGTGTGATGCGGCTTTTATCTACTTTGTGAGTACTGGCGCGAACTTGGTGTTCATTTTGATATTTTTCGCATAAATCTTTGACTGTAAAATTTTTGTTCTTTTTGGATTTTATCAGACTATCTGACTTGATTGTTGGCTTGAATTCGTCTAGCAAGTCGCGTGCCTCATTTACAGACATATCACTTGTTTTGCCCAATGTTTTGGTCTGGTTCTTGTTACATTTATTTCTATATTTGTATATAAAGGTTGCACCGGTTTTACCAATACGGATACCGAATCCACTTGTTTTTGTATCCCAAATAATTTTTGCTTGAACTATGCCTTTTTCAATTTGGATATTGATTTTGTTTACTAGCGTTTGAGTAATATTTTCCTTAGTTGCCATTTTAGCCTACTTTTGTTTCTCTTGATTTTTATTCCAAACAAGCTAAAATGACTTTTGAGGCAGTAATTCTAACTTGTTTAGGGTTCTGTTGGGGTGAATAGGTTGCCGCCTGTTCATCCCATTTTATTTTTATCCTTTGTTTGATTTTATATAACTTATGATTCTGTCTGCAATATCTGGTCTCTTTGTGTAACGTCTTTGAATCTGTGTTTCTAAAATATCATCAGATATCTGTTTGAAATTCATTGCTGTTTCTTCTTCTGTTTTTTCAGATACCATCATCAAACTTTTTCTTATTCTTGCATATTCTTCTTCGGTCATACTGTTGACCTTTTTTGCCATCAGTTCCATCATTTCCTTTGTCCATTTTGCGTGATTTGGCGTTTGCACCATGACACATTGTTCAAAATCCCTGTCCACAATAACTGCCTCGGTTTTAGTTTTCTGTATAGCAGCATCCAATTCTTTTACTTCATTACCGTCTAAATGAAACGTTGATATGATGTTTTCACGTAAAAATGTTGGGATAGGGTGTTGGCCAGAAATAATCAAAGAAAGCGTTGCAGGCGACAAGCCCAAAATATTAGCCATATCTACAGCGCCCATTCTGCGCCATCTAGCAAAAGTAGTAATCCAGTTGCCAAACGTTGTTTTGTATCCTGCCATGTTATTGCCTTATGTTCGATTTATTTGTACCATACAACAACTTTATAAAAAGTCAATAAATAATTTATAAAAAGTTTATAAAGTTTACAAACACATAAAAATCCGCAGGGGTTCTGCGGAATATAGTTTGTTTACAGTCCCAAATCTTCAAAAACACCATACATGGATTCCAACATATACAATGGAATAGATAACAAAGGCTCATCGTATCTAAACATACACAGGGATGTTTTGACTGCTATCTTTGGCTGATACTCCTGCATATAAACCCGAAGTGACTTGGCCTTGGTATTGATGTCGGACTTTGCTTCGATGGGTACAATGTGGCTTTTATATTGAATCAGGAAGTCCAACTCGGCATTACCCTTGTCACGCCCCCAATAGAATAAAGGCGTATCGGTTGTGGATTTTAGCTCTTGGCATACATATTGTTCGGTTACCGCCCCTGCGTAATCGTCAAAGATGCGTGGTTCGGGCAGATAGAACGAAGATATATCCACATTGGAATGGGCACATAATAGACCAACGTCATGCATAAACAATTTGAAGCTTTCGCGCTCTTGGTCGCGCTGTAATGGCAGGCGCGGTGTCAGTGTGCGTGAAACCTTGTATACCAAGCCCGTATTTATCAACCAATTCAAAGCATTTTCAAATTCTGCGGCACGACCACCTGATTTGACTTCTTTGTATATAAACTTCTTTTTTTCACGTGCCAAGTGATATGGTATGGAATCCCACAACATGCGAACCTTTGGGATGTCGGTTTTGTTTATATGTTTTGAAAAGTCATTGCGATAGGCCGCCAATATTTCTTTTTGCTCTTCACGCACCGCTTTCAAGTCGCCATTTGATTCTAGAAAAGTTCGCACAACAGCCGGCATACCACCCACATAGAAATACGTTTTCAGAACATCTGATAACAGGGCTTTCATTGTGTCCAACTGCTCTACATCGCGCTCTAATATGACACTCAACAAACGTTCCCTGCCAGTTGCTTCTAAAAATTCATAAAACGTCATTGGATATACGGTCAGGCTATCAACCTTGCCAACTGGGAACTTGCCCTCTGATACACCAAGGAAACTGCCTGCTGCGATTACATGATATTCTGGTGCTTGCTCGGTAAAATATTTCAATGCATCTTTTGCGCGCTGACATTCCTGTAATTCATCCAATATAATCAGCGTATTGTTTGGGGTTATATCTTTGCCAAAATGCCCCTCCAAGGCTTTGATAATACGGTGTGGGTCAAGACTGCCTTGGAAATAATCGCACAGCGCCGGTTCAGTGTCAAAGTTGGCGTATATGGTCTGGGCAAATTCTGTTTCACCAAACTCCTGCATCAACCAAGTTTTACCCACCTGACGCGCACCCCACAATACCATCGGCTTGCGGTTTGGTTTATTCTTCCAGTTTTTCAAGGCTTCTAATGCATATCTTTTCATAGTATAATCCTGTTGTATGACGGCATAATAACATAATTTTTACACTTTTTCAAGGGAATAAATGTATAAACATTACACTTTTTCAATGGAATAAATGTAATTTGCGCACAGTTTTTCGATGGAACAAGTGTTGAAATATCGAATTTTTTGCGCAAAAAGCGCATTTGTTTTTTGTTATTGTGCAATTTTTTTCTTTTTATTATTATCAGGAATAAATGGAGATGATGTTATGAGTTTGAGTGCCAACGTACAGGAAAAAGCAAATTTGATTTGGGCGATTGCCGATAAATTGGTCGGCCCGTTTGAACCACATGAATACGGCGAAGTTATATTACCATTTGTGGTAATAAAGCGTTTTGATTGCATCCTTGCCGACACCAAGGACAAGGTTTTAGAAGAACACAAGGCCGTTCAAGGATTGGACAACAAAGAACTGATAGACGTTAGGCTGAAAAAGGCCAGCGGGGTTCAATTTTATAACATCAGCCCATTTACATTTGAAAAGTTGTTGGATGCACCAAATAATATCGCCAGCAATTTCAAGGCATATCTGGCTGGTTTTTCAGAAAACGTTCAAAATATCATTGAAAAATTTGACTTTGATAAGCAGCTTGCACGACTGGTTGATAAAGACCTGTTATATATCATCATCCAAGAATTTTGTTCAACAAAGGCAGACCTGCACCCAGATAAGATAAGCAATCTGGAAATGGGGTATATCTTTGAAGAAATTATCAGACGTTTTTCAGAAGCACATAATGGTGCGGCCGGTCAACACTATACCCCGCGCGAGGTTATTCGCTTGATGGTAAATATCTTGTTTGACAGTGATGATGAAATCTTGACCGACACAACCGTAAAAACCATCTATGACCCGACGGTGGGAACAGGTGGAATGTTGTCGGTTGCATCTGAATATCTGGAAGAAATGAATCCTGATGCCAAGTTGTTATGTTATGGCCAAGAAATCAATGATAAGACGTTTGCAATTTGCAAGGCAGACATGCTTATCAAGGGGGAAAACGCAGACAATATCAAGAATGGAAACACACTGGCGGACGATAAATTTGAAGACAGCAAGTTTTCGTACATTCTGTCCAATCCACCATTTGGTATTGAATGGAAGAAAGAAAAATCCGCCGTTGAGGCCGAGGCAAAATTAGGATTCGCGGGGCGTTTTGGTGCAGGTCTGCCACCGGTCAGCGACAGTCAGATGTTGTTCCTGCAAATCTGTATCAACAAATTGAATCCGGATAAAGGTAAGGCATGTGTTATTCAAAATGGGTCGCCGTTATTCAGTGGCGATGCCGGCAGTGGCCCATCAGAAATACGCAGATACCTGTTGGAACACGATTATTTGGATGCGATTATCGGACTGCCCAACAACATATTTTACAACACCGGAATCGCAACGTATATCTGGGTACTATCAACCAGAAAGCCAGCGCGGCGCAAAGGAAAGGTAATTCTTATCAACGCAAGTGAGATGTACGAAAAACGTAGAAAGGCATTGGGTGATAAAAGACACGACATTCCAGAAAGTGCGATTGCAGAAATAACACGTGTATACAGCGAATTCAAAGAAACAGAAATCAGCAAAATATTCAATACGGATGAATTCGGATATCGCAAGGTTGTTGTTGAACGTCCATTGCGTGATGAAAACGGGGATGTTGTTTTGAAGAAAGGAAAACCGGTTGCCGACCCAAAGTTACGCGACACAGAAAACATCCCATTGACCGAAGATATTCAGACGTATTTTGAGCGTGAGGTTTTGCCATTTGCACCCGATGCATGGATTGATGAATCCAAGACAAAAATCGGATACGAAATACCATTTACAAGATATTTCTATAAATACACCCCGCCACGCAAATCAGAAGACATCATGGCGGAAATAATGACATTGGAATCTGAATTGGATGCACTGTTGAAAGGGGTATCCAAATGAGAGAAATGAAAGACAGCGGTATTGAATGGATTGGCAAAATACCTAAGTATTGGGAAATTAGCAAAATTCATTCTGTGTACTCCGAAAGGAAACAAATTGTCAGCGACACTGAATATGCCCCATTATCTGTAACAAAAAATGGTATTGTTCCTCAGTTGGAAAATGCTGCAAAAAGCGATGCTCATGACAACAGAAAACTGGTAAAACGAGGAGACTTTGTAATAAATAGCAGGTCTGACAGACGTGGGAGCTCAGGCATATCAGAGTTAGATGGTTCTGTTTCTTTGATAAACACTGTAATGCAACCAAGAAACAATATGGACAATAAGTATTACAATTTTGTGTTCAAGACAGAGCGTTTTTGTGATGAGTTTTATAGATTTGGTCATGGTATTGTTGCTGATTTATGGTCAACACATTGGGCAGAAATGAAAAACATCTGCATCCCAATGCCAGATTTGCAAGAGCAACAAGCGATTGCGGATTATTTGGATGGGGAATGTGCGCGCATAGATGGTATTGTTACAACCCAGCGACAGATAATTGAACGCCTGAAAGAATACAAAAAGTCAGTTATTACCGAGGCGGTTACACGTGGTCTGAACCCCAATGCGCCAATGAAAGACAGTGGCATTGAATGGATAGGCAAGATTCCAGAGCATTGGAAAATATCAAAACTAAAATATTATTCAAAATACATTACAGACGGGACTCATACCACCCCAGAATATCTTGCAGACGGAGTTCCATTTTTATCTATCAAAGATATTTCTGCAGGGAAACTGGATTTTTCTAATACAAAGTATATTTCTCAACAACAACACGAGGAATTGAGCAAACATGCACCGATAGAAAAAGGTGATATTTTATTTACACGAATAGGCACATTAGGAGTTTCTGTTATAGTTGAGACAGATATCACTTTTGATATATTTGTCAGTGTTGGGTTATTGAAACCAAAAGATAATATAAATACAAAACACCTAAATTATGTTATGAATTCGGAATACTATTACCAATATATCCAATTGGTAAAAGCAGGAGAGGGAACTTCTGCCGCAAAATTCAATTTGTCTGATGTAAGCAATTCTCCTATTGTTTGCCCACCTCTATCAGAACAACAAGCCATTGCCGATTATCTTGACCGTAAGTGTGGCAAAATCGATAATATCATTGAAAAGCGTGAACGGATGATAGAACTGATGACGGAATATAAAAAATCACTGATATACGAATGTGTTACCGGTAAAAAGGAAATAGTTGATGTCGTGGAATGATTTCTTTTCTTCACAGTTGTTTGGGGTTATTATTGGGGCACTGATGACCGGTGGTTTTACGTGGCTGTTGGATTGCCTGCGATACAAACGCGAACGCAAGGCACATATTCAACAAAAGCGCGAAGAATTATATATTCAAGCATGTCATGTGTTGATGGAACACGATAAATACTGTCGCGACCACGAATGGCCTAAAAAGTGCAAAGAAATGTTCAATGAATTACAGGGCAAAATGCTGATATATGCATCAAAGAAGATTTATAAACAATATTATGCATTAGATACTGAAATTTGTTCTGTTTATGCTAAAATGAAATCCAAGAAACAACGTGAAGAAATGTCAAACCAGATAGCCGACAAGGTAGAGGCGTTTGCATCAGCAATGCGTAAAGAACTGGGTATAAAAGGAGTGTTATAATGGCCGGCGATAACCTGAAAGAAATCAATTTAGAAGCAGCAATAGAAGCATATTTGACATCTGATATGGGTGGATATGCCAAGGGTAATCCGGATAAATTTGACCGTAAATTGGCACTGGATAAAGATACGCTGATTGAATTTGTAAAGAACACTCAACCCAAGGAATGGGAACGCTATACCCAGACGTATCCAACAAATCCCGAAGAAGTATTTATCGACAGGGTGCACACAGTTATCAAGCAAGCGCCAAAGGGGTTATTGCAAATTCTGCGCACCGGATTCAAAGACAGGGGAATTGAATTCAAGCTGTGTTATTTCAAGCCAGATAACAGCATGAATGAAGCGGATGTAGAACTGTATAACAAAAACATCCTGCATTGCACACGCCAGTTGCATTATTCGGTATCCAATGAAAACAGCATTGATATTGTTTTATTCTTGAACGGCATACCGGTTGTGTCAATGGAGCTAAAAAACCAATTCACAGGCCAAGACACATCAAACGCAATCGACCAATACAAATTTGACCGAAATTCCAAAGACACAATATTCGAATTCAAGAACAGGGTGTTTGTGCACTTTGCGGTTGACCTGTATGAAGCGTACATGACAACAAAACTGGATGGTGTAAAGACATTTTTCTTGCCGTTCAATCAGGGTTCAAATGGTGCGGGCAATATCGGTGGCAAGGGCAATCCAGCAAATCCCGATGGCTTTACAACGTCTTATTTGTGGGAAAAAGTGTTATGTAAAGATATGCTGATGGAAATAATTCAAAAGTATCTGCACATCCAAATCACACGGAACAAAAAGACCAAGGCAATCGAAAAAGAAACGATGATATTCCCGCGCTATCACCAGTTGGACGTTGTTACAAAATTGGTAGATGACGTAAAACAAAATGGCGCAGGAAAAAGTTATTTGATTCAGCACAGTGCGGGTAGTGGCAAATCAAACTCTATTGCGTGGTTAGCATATCACCTAGCAAGCCTACATAACGACCAGAACGAGAAGATATTCAATTCGGTTATCGTTCTGACGGACAGGCGCGTTTTGGATTCACAGCTGCAGGATACGATTACACAATTTGACCATACAACCGGCCTTGTTGAGCCAATCAAAGACGGTTCAAAACAGCTGCGCGATGCAATCAACGAAAAGAAAGCGATTATTATTTCAACTATCCAAAAGTTCCCGATTATTTACAAGGAATTGGTATCTGAAAACAGGTCTTTTGCCATTATCGCGGACGAGGGGCACAGCAGTCAATCCGGTAAGGCCGCAGCAAGTGTTATTCAGGGTTTAGGCGATACAGAAGAAGAAACACTGAACAAATTTGCCGAACAAGAAGCACAGACCGAAGAAAAAAAAGATGAAGAAATGGACACCTTGGAAAACACACTAAAATCCCAAGGTCAGCATGACAATTTATCTTTCTTTGCATTTACAGCCACACCCAAAGCAAAGACACTGAACCGATTTGGGACAAGGCAGCCGGATGGGTCATACAAGGCCTTTCACGTGTACTCAATGCAGCAGGCCATAGAAGAGGGATTTATCTTGGACGTATTGCAGAACTATACGACATACAAAACATACTACAAATTGATAAAAAAGACAGTAGATGACCCGCAACTGGAATCGGCTAAGGGTGCAAAGGAAATAACAAAATTCCAAACCCTGCATCCAACAAATATTTCACAAAAGACAACCATTATGCTGAATCATTTTGTGAATGTTACAGCATCTAAAATCAACGGGCGCGCAAAGGCTATGGTTGTTACACCGTCCAGATTGCACGCAGTTCGTTATCTAAAAGAATTCAAAAAGCAGATAGAAAAGAACCAAATCAAGGGTGTAGATGTTCTGGTGGCGTTTTCTGGGGAATTGAAAGATGCACACGAAACATATACAGAAACTATGCTGAATGTCGATAAGAATGGTGCACATATCAAAGAGACACAGTTGCCGGAATACTTCAAAAACGATTTCAACATCCTGATTGTAGCGGACAAGTATCAGACAGGATTTGATGAACCGTTGCTGCATACTATGTTTGTGGATAAGAAATTGAATGACGTAAAGGCAGTGCAGACATTATCCCGACTGAACCGCACAACCAAGGGCAAGACAGATACATTTGTGTTAGACTTTGTAAATGAACGCGAAGATATCAAAAACTCATTCCAAAAGTATTTCCAGCAGACAATTCTTGAAAAGGAAATTGACCCGAATGAATTGTATAAGCTGCAAAGCGTTATAATGGAGGCGCAAATCTGTTATCCGAATGAAATTGAGCAGTTTGCAGACATCTATTATTCAGGTAAAGAAACAGAAAAAGACCTTGGTAAATTATCATCTATTCTGAAACCGGCCTTGGATAGATATAATGTGAAAACACCAGAAGACCAAGATAAGTTTAGAAAAGCACTTGGCAACTTTATCAAAATGTACGACTTTATTATTCAGATTGTCAGACTGATGGATAAAGATTTACAGAAGTTCTTTGTTTACGGTAAGTTCCTGCACAAATGTCTGAGAAAAGGCAAATCAGAACGTGTGGATTTATCAAACAAACTAGTTCTGGAATACATCAAACAAACCAAACAAGAAGAGGGTTCAATCGTACTGGAAGACAAAGTCGGGAAAGCTAAACCTGTAGTAGGCGGAACAGGCAGCAGTACCAAGAAAACAGAACCCCTGTCAGCCATTATCGAAAAGTTCAACGAGCGCTTTGGAACAAGTTTTTCTGGTGAAGATAAAGTGCTGGAACAGGTTATTGATGATATGAGCAAAGACCCGTATCTTGTCATATCAGCACAAAACAAAGATAAAACTGCTTTCAATACCCAATTTGATACAAAGTTCACCGATGTAATGATGGACAGACATGCCAAGAATGATGAATTTTTCAAAGAGCTTCTGTCCGACAAAGATAAACTGGATTTCTTGAAAGATATGCTGGTACAGGTTGCTTATAAAAGTTTGGGGAATAAATAAATTGTCATAGTGCGGAATTGTTGCGCCACTGAAAGTTCTAATAATCGTAACCCAAGGAACGTTCAATGGCAGTAAAAAGCAACTTACATTACAGATGGAAAGACGATAATCTAATCGTGAAACGCAATGGCGGTAAAAATTTGACATTTCCAAAAGCGTTAGGCGCATTTCATAAAGGTGGTGAGATAATTGTTATTTCATCACTTGGCAAGAAAATCCGGATTGATAAATTTGGTCATCGGCACTGGTAAAAATTGCTGATGTATCTGAGCCGCACTTTTTCAAAAAACACAGTACCCACACCGCACACACACCCCAACATTTTTATCAGGGGTGTTTTTTGATATAATCTTTTTGAAATTTCAACAACGCATTTGGCAAGATTTACAATCGGTTGTTCTGATGCACTTGTTTCTTGCTCAGATTGTTTTGACAGTCGTTTTATCGGTCTTTTGTGTCTGGTCACCCCAAGTAAAGTGCCGGCCATTTCAAGCATGTAAATCGATGTGATTTTGTTGTTTCTGATAAATTCTTTGATGTCATAGTGATATATATTGTCATCAGGGTTTATTTGCCGACAATCATATTCCACCATTAGCCTTTGTGGTTCATAATT
The DNA here is from genome assembly GCA_017935245.1 of Alphaproteobacteria bacterium. Lineage (GTDB taxonomy): Bacteria > Pseudomonadota > Alphaproteobacteria > Rs-D84 > Rs-D84 > Enterousia. The sequence goes on from JAGBHZ010000011.1 coordinate 111,217, forward strand.
GTTTATTTTGGCAAGATGTTTGGCGAATTGTTCGTTGGCATAGTCTAAAGCACATTGTATTTCTTCATCTGTATATAAATCACCGTTGTGTTTCCTTGCATCCAATAGAATATGACAGTGATATGGGGTGTATGGGTTTTTGTGATTTTCAAAAAACACTACAAAATCAACCATTCTTCGCTGCCAATCGTTGGTATCTTTTGTTTTTCTTTTGGTTGTTTGTTTATACTTTTTGTAAATAATTCCTTTTTCGAAATCTAGCATAAACTGCCGCAGATATCTTTTTGTTGTATCTAAATTTGAACTCTTGATGCAGAATGGTAATTGTAATGACAACGAATGTGTATACCCCTGTTGCGCCAGCCATTCTGCTATTATTTTTTCATGATTGTTATTATTCATTTGTTCTTTCCTTACTTTGCTTTTGGGTATAAAAATCTATTTGCCGGTTGGCATTGGTAACGGTAATTTGAGACCGCAGGATGAACCACACAATACCCAAACACCGGTTTTCGCCATCGTGCGCGCACCTGTACCGTGGAACAAACGCACAATTCGAAGACATATAAACAATCAAAACTTTGATTCTTTGCATATCTCTGGCGCACTGAAAAGGCTATGCGTGCATTGTTTTGAAACTCTCTAAAGGCCACTTTTGAGCATTTTCGGTATTTTTCTATTTACAAACCGCTTTTTTCTGCTATTATAGCCTACGCAAACAGCAAGTTCAGATTCATTGAATTTGATTTGGAGCAATTTTGGAGCATGCTTTGTAGCATCTTTGGGCATTTCATAGCAGGAAATAGCAACAAAGATACAAACGCCAAAAAAGCCCAATATATTACAAATCTGAATAAAAGCTGTTAGTGTAAAGTTTTGGGTGGTTAGCTCAGTTGGTTAGAGCGTTACGTTGACATCGTAAAGGTCGTTGGTTCGAGTCCAATACCACCCACCAGAATAAATAAAAAAAACCGGCAAAAGCCGGTTTTTTGTTTGGTCATAAAAGGGGCATGTATTTTTATCTTTACGCGGATAATGATGCGTGTACAGCCGGACAATTGTCATTTTTTTATAAATATTGCTTTTTATAAAATATTGTCTATAATTGACATCATGCGAATGTACAATTAATCTTGAAAACAAATTCAACGGGAATCTTTTGACGCCCCCGTTGGCGTCGTTTTTTTAACCAAAGGCAACAAAGTATGGCAAAAAAATATTTAATTACGTCTGCATTACCGTATGTAAATAACAACCTGCATATTGGACATCTGGTGGGGTGCTGGTTGCCATCCGATGTTTATGCACGTTTTTGCCGCGCACGGGGGCGTGATGTATTATATGTATGTGGGGCCGATGAACATGGCACAACCAGCGAAATCGGTGCACAAAAAGAAAATATGCCAATCGAAGATTATGTTGATAAATATCGCGCGGCACATGAACAATCGGTGCGTGATTTTAATTTGTCTTTTGATATTTATGGACGCACACACACAAAAAAACACCATGATTTAATTCAATCGTTATTCACACGCCTGGAACAGGAAAATATGATTGTGGAAAAGTCTTCTTGGCAGCCATATTCAATTAATGAAAATATGTTCTTGGCCGATCGCTTTGTTATTGGCACATGCCCAAAATGCGGATATGACGGGGCATATGGTAACGAGTGCGGAAAATGCGGGGCAACACTGGAACCAGAACAATTAATTAATCCGCACAGTGCGGTTGATGCAACATCACCGGTGGAAATGCGGGAAACAAAACACCTGTATTTCCGTACCAGCGCAATGCAAGACAAATTACGTACATGGATTGATTCACGCAAAGGATGGTCAAAAACCGCACTGGCAATTGCAAACAAATGGCTGGAAGAGGGGCTGCATGACAGTCCAATCACACGTGATTTAAAGTGGGGAATTCCAGTTAATAAACCCGGATATGAAAACAAGGTTTTCTATGTTTGGTTTGATGCCCCGTGGGGATACGTTTCAATTTCCCAGGCGGCAAATGAAAACTGGGCCGAATGGTGGCATGGTGGCGATGATGTTGTATATGCACAATTTATGGCCAAAGATAACGTTTCGTTCCATTCAATATTTTTCCCCGCCCAAGAATTAGCCATGAACGATAACTGGAAAACAGTTGATATATTAAAAGGGTTTAATTTCTTGAACTTTAATGGCGCCAAGATTTCTAAATCAACGGGCAATGGAATTTTCCTGAACGAAGCGATTAATGACGCGCCCGCCGATTGTTGGCGTTATGCCCTGATGGCAAGTGCGCCCGAAACCGACGACACAGATTTCACGGTTGCACGTTTTGCAGATATAGTTAACAAAGATTTAAACGGAATGCTGGGGAACTTTGTTTCGCGCGTATGTAAATTAACCGCGAAAAACTTTGGCAACAATGTTCCAAATGCGGGTGCGATGGATTCAGGTTTAGAATCACAGATTAATGAAAAATTGAACGAATTAACATCTGCACTGGACGCATGTGAATTCCGTGCGGCAATTACGGCGTTGCGTGGTCTGTATGCAATTGGAAATGAATACATGACCAAAATGGAACCGTGGGCACTGGTTAAAAATGGTGATATGGATGCGGCCGGGGCGGTGTTAAATACATGCATGCAATTAATTGATTTATATGCGCGTGTGTCGGCGCCTTTTATCCCAACGGCGGCAGAAAAAATGCAAAACGTATTTACAACAATCCATGATTTATCTTGGCCAGAAAAATTTGAACGCCGCGTGGCAGACGGTGCGGAATTTGTGGTGCCGGAAAACATGTTCAATCGTATTGATGAAGAGACGGTTGCACATTTAACCGAAAAATACGCACCCAAAAAGGAAGACAACACACCAAAACCGGTTGTTGCAAAAATCATATCGGTTGAAAATCATCCAACACGTGATGATTTGCATATTTTATCGGTTGATTGTGGTGCAACCAAACCCGTTCAAATTGTTTGTGCGGCACCAAATGTACGCATTGGATTAACAAGTGTTTTGGCGCCGGTTGGTTGTTTATTGCCGGGTGCAAAAAAACCAATCACACAAAGAACAGTTGCAAACACTGAATCATATGGTATGATGTGCGGCACCGCAGAATTAGGTATCGGCACAGACGATAAAAACATTATCGAATTGGGCGATGACGCAATTGTCGGTTCTGAATTTATTAAATAGTGAAAGGAAGTAAAGTATGAGTGATAAAAAATTAAGTGTATATATTAAAACAACACCTTCGTCGATGGGATTTTTACAGAAACTGGATGTTAATTGCGGGTTCTGTACGTACTGTATCGAAGAAGACCACCCGTTGTGTTTTCATGGGGGCTGTGCGGTTGTTGAATATATCACAGACAGAATCGGCAAAGAAAATATTACACACGATGTGAACAACAAACAAAATCCGTCGGTTTCTATTATCGCAAAAAATATAGATTCACTGGGGCGCGCATACAAAACCGCAACCAAGGCCATTGAATACTGTACCGGTAAAAGTGATACAAAAACAAAATAAATGAATAACGATAAATTGCGTGTTGTTTTATTGTCTTGCTGTGCGCCGTGTAGTGCGGGCGCAATCAAACAATTAAAAGACGGCGCAATTGAAAACGTTGATGATTTTATCGTTCTGTTTTTTAATCCAAATATTTTCCCAGAATCCGAATATACAAAACGCATGGCCGAACAAATAAAATACTGTGAATCCATTGGTGCGAAGTATGCCGTTCTGGAATACGATCATGACGGGTGGCGCGCGGCCGTGCGTGGATTCGAAGATGTGCCCGAACGTGGCGCACGGTGTTCATTGTGCTTTGAATATCGTTTCCGTCGCGCGGTGCGTTTTGCACGCGAAAATGGATACAATGCAATTGCAAGTGTGTTGGGTGTTTCACGACATAAAGACCAGTCCCAGGTTGACCGTGCGGCCCAAGGCGCATGTGATACCATTGAATATTTACCCATCAAATGGGATGAAAATCTGCGCATGCAAATAAATCGCAATTCTGATTTTTATCGCCAAAATTATTGCGGGTGTGAATTTAGTATCAGAAAGATTTAACATACCACTACCCCGTCGCGTTCGCGCCACCCCTTTGCCAGCGAAAGGGGTTTTTAGTCAATAAATCATTATATTTGCGCTTAGCAAAAATCCAGTCTATAATAGGTTTAATAAACATAAAAAAAGGCACATTATGTCATCAATATTTGTTTTCCCCGGACAGGGCGCACAAAGCGTTGGTATGGGAAAGGAACTTTATGAAACAAATGCAGATGCACGGGCTGTGTTCGATGAAGTTGACACCGCATTGGGTGAAAAATTATCGGATATTATTTTTAATGGTCCGGTGGAAACACTGACATTAACGGCAAATGTTCAACCGGCAATTATGGCCACGTCCATTGCAATGTTGCGTGCGGCGCGCGCCAAATTACCAGAATATGTCGCGGGCCACAGTTTGGGCGAATATACCGCCCTGTGTGCGGCGGGCGCATTATCCGTTGGGGATGCGGCAAAATTGTTGCGCGTACGCGGAAACGCAATGCAAAGCGCGGTGCCGGTGGGCGCAGGGCTGACCGCGGTGATACTGGGGCTGGATATTGATGCGGTGCGCGAAATTTGCAAACAAACAGACTGTGATGTGGCAAATGACAACAGTCCAGGCCAGGTTGTTATTTCCGGCATGCGTGATGTGGTTGAACACACAATGCAAATCGCCAAGGAACGCGGTGCAAAACGTGCAATGCCGTTGGCATTGTCTGTGCCGGTTCATTGTCGTGTGCAAACACCGGCCGCCGACGCAATGCGCGTGGCCTTGGATTTGGTTGAATTACAAAAACCAATCGTACCAATTATTTTGAATAAAACATGTGAACCAACAACCGATGTTGACGAAATCAAAGAAGCATTGGTGTATCAAATGACACACGGTGTACGTTGGCGCGAAAGTGTCTTGAACATGGGAAACATGGGCATCACAGAACAAATTGAGGTCGGACCAGGAAATGTTTTAACAGGACTGTGTTCGCGCATAACAGATAAAATAACCGCAAAGAAGTTGGAGATATAATTATGTTTGATTTATCAGGACGCGTCGCATTAATTACAGGGGCCACCGGCGGTATCGGTGGCGCAATCGCACGTAAAATGAAGGAAGCCGGTGCAACCGTTGTTGTATCAGGGCGCAATGTGGCAAAAATGGATGCCGAATTTGGTGATGAATATATCAAAATTCCATGTGATTTGGCAGCCGAAGGTGGTGCGGTTGAATTGGTTATGAACACAATTGAACAGTGCGGCAAAATCGATATATTGATTAACAATGCCGGTATCACACGCGATACATTACTAATGCGTATGAGTGATGAACAATTTGATGAAGTTATTAATACAAACCTGCGGTCTTGCTTTAAAATGTGCCGTGCGGCAATTATGCCAATGATGAAAAATCGATTTGGTCGTATTATTAATATGGCGTCAATCATTGGCACAATCGGTGGCCCGGGCCAGGCAAACTATGCCGCAAGTAAAGGTGGCATGATTGCAATGACAAAATCCATCGCCGCCGAGGTTGCATCACGCGGCATTACCGCAAACGCAATCGCGCCGGGCTTTATCAAAACACCAATGACCGATGTTTTATCAGATGAATTAAAGAAAACATATCTTAGCCAGATTCCGGCCGGTCGTTTTGGCGAACCAGAAGATATTGCAAATGCATGTGTTTTCTTGGCATCGGATGAGGCCGCATATATCAACGGCCAAACATTACATGTAAATGGCGGCATGGGACGGTTCTAGGCAATGCAAAATTATGATGTAATTGTTATTGGTGGTGGACACGCCGGGGTAGAGGCCGCATCGGCATCCGCCCGACGTGGTGCAAAAACATTGCTGATGACAATGGCGGAAAGTGATTTGGGTGCTTTGTCATGCAACCCCAGTATTGGTGGCCCCGGCAAATCACAAATGGTGGCGGAAATGTCGGTACTGGGCGGGGTGATGGGACGTGCAGCCGACCGGGCGGGTATTCATTGGCGTACACTGAACGCAACACATGGGGCGGCAACCCAGGCATTGCGCGCGCAGATTGACCGCAATTTATATCATGATGCAATTGTTGACATTTTATCAGAACATAAAAATCTGGATATAAAGTACGAGGCGGTTTCTGATTTAGATATCAAAAAAAAGACCGTAAATAATGCGTATGCGGCAAAATCAATCGTGTTGACGACCGGAACATTTTTGCATGGCGTTGTTACACGCGGGGACGAAAAAATATCATCGGGGCGCCTGCAAGATGATGGCACATACCAGGCGGCGGATAAAAATATTTCCGACGTTCTGCGCGCGGCCGGATTTAAAATTTTAAGATTAAAGACGGGGACCCCTGCACGAATTTATCGTGATTCAATTAATTGGGATGCGTGCGAAATCCAAGAACCCGACAGTCCGCATGACTGGTTCGATTTAGGGGATGAAAATAACAATTATCATTGCCCGTGCTATATCACACATACAAATGAAACAACACATAATGTAATTCGTGAAAATATAAAAAACGCGCCAATGTATAATGGCGACATTGTTGGTACCGGGCCGCGTTATTGCCCAAGCCTGGAAGACAAGGTTATGCGTTTCCCAGAACATACATCGCATCATGTTTTCCTGGAACCAGAAGGCTACAACAGCGATATTATTTACCCAAACGGCATTTCGACCAGTTTTGGTCGCGACATCCAAGACAAATGGATTCGTACAATACCGGGCCTGGAAAACGCGCGTATTGCGCGGTATGGTTATGCAATTGAATATGACGCAATTGATGCACGTGCGCTAAACGATAAATTACAAAGCAAAGATTTACCCTACATGTTCATGGCGGGGCAAATTAATGGTACAAGCGGATACGAAGAAGCCGCCGCCCAGGGTCTGGTTGCGGGGGCAAATGCGGCCGCATATGCGTTGGGAATTGATTACCTGGGACTTGACCGGACAAACGCGATGATTGGTGTATTGATTGACGATATTACAACATTGGGTGTGGATGAACCATATCGTATGTTCACATCACGTGCGGAATATCGATTAAACCTGCGCGCGGATAATGCGATTGCACGGTTGGGGGAAATGGGTGTTAGATTGGGGTTATTATCGGCGGACACATATGAAAAATTATATGATAAAAAACGCGATATAATTGCCGAAAACGATAAATTCTATGCCGGATATATTGCGCGCAATGAACGTGAAATTGCCGCGTACAAGCGTGATGCCAACATGAAAATTCCGACGGATTTTAAATATGACAATCTGCCGGGATTAACAAATGAATTAATCGAAAAATTAAATACAGTGCGGCCGGAAAATATTGCGGACCTGGCGCGTATACCGGGTATGACACCGGCGGGTATTATGGTTGTATTACGGAAAATAAAAAATTAGTTTGTCTTGCGCGATGGACACCATTTTGCGACCGGGCATTTTTCACAGATTGGTCGCAGTGCCTTGCACACATATCGACCATGTAAAACCATCACATGATTAACAATTGGATGGTATTTTTTTGGAATTTTTGTAAGTAATTTTTTTTCGACTTTTTCCGGCGTGTTGTCGGACGCGTCCACCCAACCATAACGATGTGCATTGCGGAAAACATGCGTATCCACGCCGATGTTTGGTGCACCCCATAAAACATTACAAACAACATTTGCAGTTTTCTGACCAATACCCGGCAATTGCATTAACGCATCACGGTTATGATATTTTTCTGGGAACGTGTCGGTTATATTTTCTGCAACCAATTTTCCCGCCAGTGCAATTATATTCTTTGCCTTGTTATTAAAGAACGAAATAACACGGATGTGTTCTTTTAACCCATCGATTCCCAACGCTAACATCTTATCTGCGGTCGGCGCCACACGAAATAGGGCGGGGGTAACTTCGTTCACTTTTTTATCTGTTGCCTGGGCGGATAAAATAACCGCCACCGCAAAGTTAAATTCATTAGTGTGATACAATTCCGACCGAATTGTCATATCAATCGTCGGTGGCACCAATTCAAAATATCTTTGCGGGGTCATGGACATTTATTTTTGCTTATATAATTTCGCCAAGATTTGTTCATTTTGCATTTTAACAATTCGCAGATTGTCTAAAATTGCGTATTCTTCCTTGTTTAAATGTAATTGACGAGAACATGTTCCAAAACTATTGCATTTGCCATTTACTGTTAACAAATCCCTGCAGATATTTCTGTGATTTTCTGGATAGAAATAGTGTTCACAATATTTGTCGGCCATATTTTTTCCTTTTACTTCTGTTTATCTTTATCGCGATGAATAAATTGCAACAAACGTGTTACCAATTCCATTTCTGCACTTAAATAGATTCCAAAACCACAGTCTTTTTCACCGGGCATATTTTCATGTAACTTGCATTTGCCGCCCGGTGTTTGATGCGGACAGTGTTTATCAATTTGACCACAATACAGACCATCTGGATATGTTTTTATTGGCTGTGCGGTTGTTGAAATCACGCGTGGTGCGCCACTGCGAATATAATACAGGTATTTAATCAGAAATCCCATATCTGGATTTTCAACAACAACCGAATCTGGACATTGTTCCACTTCATCCAATCGTTCGGTCAATTTGCACCGTCCATCGGACATTTTTTCCGGGCATTTTGTCCCAATATTACCGCAATACAAATATGGGTATTTCATATATTAATCCCCCTATGCCTTTTTAACAGAAATATTCAGATTATATCCTTCGATTTCTGTTGAATATTCGCCGTCGCCTGCAACCATTTCGACAACCAGCGCTTCACGCATGATGCGTTTTTGATGCTGATTGATTGCATTCACAATTGCCGGATCGCCCGAATATGTTAAAACAATTCTGTCGGATACATCCAGGTTTGCCCCCTTGCGCGTGTCTTGGATAAAACGCAGGGCGTCGTTCGCCAACCCTTCGGCAACCAGGTCCGCTGTAACATCTGTATTCAAAACAACAACGGCGGTGTTATCTGGCAATGCCGCACCAGTTATTCCCGGTTTTACGTTCAGACGTTTTTCAAATTCATCCATCCCCAGTGTATATTCACCAACGATTAATTTATTATCATCAATCTGGTATTCGCCACGTTTAACGGCCGGGATGATTTCTTTTAACGCACCACCCAGACGCGCACCAATTTTTGGCGTAATCAGGTAAATAAATGAATCTGCAACATCATCGATATTTTCAATAAATTGAACTTCTTTTACGTTTAATTCATCACGGATGATGTCGGCATATTCGCTTAAATCCGTGCCGGCAATTGTCATGGATGCCAATGGCAAACGATTACGCAATTTATATTGTTCGCGCAATTGTTTTCCGGTTGATACAATCGATTGTACACGCCGCATTTCAGACAGGATTTTTTTATCAAACTTGTACGCGGTCGGAAAATCTGTCAGATGTACAGATTCTGCCCCGGTTAAATTACGATAGATATAATCAGATACAAACGGCGCAAACGGTGCCAGTACGCGACAAACCGTCGTCAGTACCGTGTACAGCGTATCAAATGCATCTTGTTCTTCGTCCCAGAAACGCGCGCGTCCGCGACGTATGTACCAGTTGTTCAAGATATCCAAGAAACGAACAATTTCTTTGATTGCGACGTCGGGTCTGTAATCTTCCAACGTAATTTGAACAACGTGCATCAATACATTTAGTTCCGCCATTATATAATCATCCAATGCATTGGTCTTGGCGTATTGTTCGTTATTCTTTGCGACAATGTTGCCTGCATTTGCATAAAGCGTAAAGAAGTGATACGCATTCCACAGCGGTGTTAAAATTGTTTTTGTTGATTCTGCAAACACTTTGCCTTCTTTATCGACCGGCACTGGTTCTGTCTTCAAGAAATTAGACCCCAGAATAAACAATCGAATTGCATCAGCGCTGTATTGTTCAATCTGTGCGCTTGGGTCCACATAATTGCGCAGTGATTTTGAAAACTTTTTCTTGTTTTCATCAACAATCATACCGTTAACAGATACCGCGCGAAACGCCGGCTTATCAAACAGTGCCGTTGCCAACACCATTAATGCATAGAACCAACCACGTGTTTGATCCTGGCCTTCGATAATATAATCTGCGGGGAATGTTGCTTCGAATTTATCTTGGTTTTCAAACGGATAATGCAGTGATGCCCATGGCATAGAACCCGATTCAACCCAGCAATCCAGAACATCTGGGATACGTGTCCAACCATCTTTTTCCAATTTATCCAACGTTGGACGATGCAGGTCATCGATTTTCACACCAAAGAATTCTTCGATTTCTGCGATTGAACCAAATACTTTGAATTCGCCATCTTTTTCCCAGATTGGCAATGGCATCCCCCAGAAACGATTTCTGGAAATAGACCATGGACGCGCGTTTTCAATCCACATGCGGAAACGCTCACCGGCACTTGTCCAATTAACCAAATTGTTATTGGCAATTAATTTGTCTTTGATTTTTGGCACGTCAATATACCAAGAATCCGTCGCGCGTTGGATTAGTTTTTCTTTTGACCGGTCACCAAATGGATAACTGTGCTTGTACTGTTCTTTTTTAACCAGGCGGCCATTTGCTTTTAACCAATCCAGAATCTTTGGTGTTGCGGCAAAGATATTTTCACCCGCAAAATCCGTTACCGTTTCATCAAAATTGCCATACGTATCAACATTTAATAAAACCGGGAATTTTGCATCAATGTTTTTTGCCGCCCAGAAGTCATCTGCCCCATACGCCGGTGCGATATGAACGATACCCGTACCATCGGAATCGGAAACATAGTCCGCCGGGATAACCTGGAACAATAATTCAGACCCGCCCGCATAGTATGGGAACAGCGGCGTATAATGCATACCGGCCAAATCTGCGCCCGTTACGCGCCCTATTTCGGTTGCATTTGCGAATTGTTTTTCATATGCCTTCAGACGGCTTTCTGCGACAACATAAACCGCGCCATCGGTGTCCGCCATACGCAGGTATGTCATACGTGGATTTACCGCCAGCGCAGAATTTGCCGGTAATGTCCATGGGGTTGTTGTCCATGCGATTGCACGGTCGCCGTTTTCCAGTTCAAACCAAACCGTTACCGCATCATCAACAATTTCGCGATAATCCTGGGATGCTTCGGAATTTGAAACAACCGTACCGTTCACCCAGTCGTATGGATTAACACTGTAATCTTTATACAACAGACCCTTGTCATACAAAGACTTTAATGTCCACAACATGGATTCCATATAGTTTTTATCCATGGTTTTATAACCATAATTATCACCAATATCGACCCAGCGCCCCATACGTGCGATAAATTTTTCCCATTCTTTGGTGTATGTCATAACGTCTGTGCGACACATATCACAGAATGCGGCGATACCATCATCTGCCACGATATTTTTTGCAGATTTTCCAACCTTTTTTTCGACCGAGTTTTCCGCCGGCAACCCATGGCAATCCCACCCCAGTTCGCGGTTAACATAACGCCCCGACATTGTCTGGAAACGCGACACCATGTCTTTGACAACACTAACACCCAAATGCCCCCAGTGTGGCAAACCATTTCCAAACGGTGGCCCATCATAGAAAGAAAACGGATGCCCCAGTTTTGTTTTTTCTAATGATTTATGGAAAATATCATTTTCACGCCAGTACGCCAATAATTCGTGTTCTAGTTCTGTGAAATTCGCACGTGGGTCTGTTTTTGGATATGACATAACTATACTCCGTATTTTTATTATTAAAAAAAGGCGCCCATGCGCCCCAGCCACCGCCAAAGCGCAGTGTCAATTCATTTAATAATAATTATTGTTGTCTTATTCATTATTGTTTTTTTATTTCTGGTGCCGGTGACAGGACTTGAACCTACGACCCCCTCATTACGAATGAGATGCTCTACCAGCTGAGCTACACCGGCGTAACGCAACCGACTATAAAACATATTTATGATAATTTCCAGTATATTTTTATTTGTCGCCGTTTTTTGCATTAATCTGTTCTTTTCCAACCTTTATTACGCCGTTGGAATATGTGGGGGCGGATATCTTGTCAATTGTGGTCGCCCAATATGCCGCGCCATCGGTTAAACGCAACGCGTATAATTTTTTATCACCACCAACAACAAATGCAACATCATCTACGATTATAAATGGTGCCGCAACACTAATCCCGGTGCACCAAACCGACGTGCCCGATGTGGAATTTATCTTGCAAAATGCGTCCCCCAGGCCACCTGCATATACATATTTATCGCGAACAATTACCGGCGCAACAATATCCAAAACGGACGCACCACCGGTTAAATTACTGGGGCGGTAAACGTCGGCAATCCACATAATTTGACGATTTTTTGGATTTATTTTTACAACCTCGCCGGTGGTAAGGCCGGCATAAACATATGCGCCACTGCAAACAGGTTGTGAATTTCCCGCGACATAATTATCTGTGGCAAATCCACTAAACACCTTGCGCGGGCCATCCCAAATCGTATTTGATGAATCCATTGTATATGGACATTCAATTTGTGGCATTGTATATGCGACATCTGATATTTTTTCAATATCTGTGTTTAAAATTGTTACATTTTCACCCTGGAATATTGGTGTGCGAACACCCGGCAAAATTGGGTCATGTTTATCACATGACGCCAATAAAACCAATGATAAAAATGCAACAATTAGACGTTTCATATTTTTCACCAATTATTTTAATGTTGATGCCGCCCCCACGATTGCATCTGGCGCATCAGAATCATTAATAATCTTATCCAGCCATTTATTGGCAACCACGCGATTACCATCCGCCAAATACTTTTGTGCGACGGTTAATGCGGCCGTATAATAAAATGGTGAATTTTTTGTATCCAGGTCAGATAAAAATTCTTGGACCCCATCGGCGGTCATTTCATCACCACGCGCATTTACAATATGCAGACGCGCCAAATCACGAAAATCACGCGTATTACCATCAGATGCCAGACGTTCCAGTTTTGTTATATCTTTGTCCAGTAAATACGCCTGGAACAATGCCAAATCAGCGGTTGCACCCGATGCATCATCGGCAAAGTGCGCCAGATTATTTGCATCCACACTGGCCAATGCGGTTTCATACGCTTCGGCGGTTTGCATTTTTTGTGCACGAATATGACGCACCCCGATTTGAAAACCAGTTGCAATAATCATTATAACCAGCGCACCTGCAACCATATGACGATAATATTTCTTGATAAATTTCATCGTTTTTTCGTTGTTGACGTCTTCCCAAACCTCGCGATAAAGGGCGTCTTCGGCGTATTCTTGACGTGTTTTTTTCTTTGGGGCTACTTTTTGATTTCTTTGTAAAATTGATGCCATGTTGTTAATCTCCTGGGCTTGATAATTCTTATTTTCTTGCTATACTATAAAAGTTATGAGAAAGGAAATCAAGAACGCTTTACCGGTTCAGGCAAATACTTCATTGGTTGCGGCCCGTGGGGTCAGTGATGAATCCGGCCTGGCGCAATATATTCAAACGGTGCAAAAAATTCCAATTCTGTCCGCCGAAGAAGAATATGAATATGCCACAAAATGGGTTAAAACACGTGATGCGTCCGCCGGGGAAAAATTGGTTGCATCCCATCTGCGGATGGTGGTGTCGGTGGCGTATGATTTTAAAAACTATGGCATTCCGGTTGGTGATTTAATCGCCAGTGGTAATATGGGATTAATGCAGGCACTGCAAAAATTTGACCCAGAAAAAGGTTTTCGATTTTCAACGTATGCAATGTTCTGGGTGCGGGCAGAAATATATGAAACAATTCTTAATAATTGGTCAATTGTTAAAATTGGGACATCTGCAAATCAAAAACGTGTGTTCTTTAACCTGGCGCGGGCAAAACGTGCGCTGGGGATTATGGACAACAATATGTCCGATGAACAAACAAAACAGGTTGCAGATTATCTGAACGTGCCTGAAAATGATGTAAAACGTATGGCAACGCGTGTTGGGGCACGGGATTTATCACTGAACGCACCCGCACACAATAACGAAGACGGCACAACAGATATATTGTCCAATCTGGCCGATAATAAAACAAATATAGAAGAGGGACTGGAACAACTGGAATTCCGGCGGCGTGGTTATGAATTATTGCGAAAGCATCTTGAAAAATTACCAGAACGCGACCGCGAAATATTAAAGGCACGACGTTTGTCTGATCCGGTGGTTACACTGGAATCACTGTCCCAGAAATATGGAATTTCACGTGAACGTGTTCGACAAATCGAAGAACGGGCGTACAACAAATTACGCGACGCAATTTTAAAAGACAGTCAGGGGTAATAATTCATGGGATTATTGGTTAAATTTTCGTTTGCAACACTGGCATTTTTTTCATGTATGACGGTGGCAAACGCGTTACAGTATAATGTCGGTGATTTTAATTTTAAACTGACCGGTTATGGGACCAGTGGCATAATTCAACCAGATTTTGAAACACCGGTTTTTATCGGTGATTGGCGCGTTCGTGGCCAGATGGATTTTTCACCAAATGAAACACATAAATTTGGGGCCGTGTATTCAATCGATGCCGCCGCAACCGATGATGGACGCGCATTTCGTGAAGCGTTTGGTTACTATGAATTACAAAATACTGGACGAATTGAAATCGGATTCACAGATTCTATTGCGCGGAAACTGGGGGTGGGGTTGCCGGATGTTGGTGGACTGCGTATAAATGACCGACCGATTTTCCATAAAAAAATCGTTCCAGATGGACCGGTTATTTCGGATACAACACTGACCACGGGGCGGCGCGCATTGCGTACAAATATTGTATCTGCACCACGTTCGGGGGCACAATATGGGTTGTCGATTGCCGGTATTACAGATGATTATGATTTTGCCGTTGATATGGGATTGAAAATTCGGCGGCCGTCTGGAAAATTAAAGCGCGCATTTTCATTTGGTACTTCTTTTATGGATAACCCACACGGGTTTAGTACCGATGTTTATGCGCCCGCGGTTACATCTGATTGGCGCGCCCAATTTACCGCCGGGATGAATATTCAATATAACAGTTGGATTTGGGGTACAACCGCACGTGTTATTTATGACGAAAATCCAATCGGCCCAATTTCAGATGGTATTGTTGCCGGCACCGGGGTCAGTTATGATTTAATGAAATACAGTGTGTCGCTGACCTATATGTTTTCAGATACAGGTGTATGGAATCGCGATGTAAAAGATTTTATGGACCATATGTTAATTGGTTCATTCCGATATAAATACAGTGAAAATGTCGATGGCTGGATATCGTTGGGTATAACATCGGAAACACCGTTTGTTTCGGCCGGTATGCGGATTACGTTCTAAAAAAAACGTGTGTACGTTTTTTTTAAAAAGAGCAAATGGCAAAGTTCAAAGTGCAATTATGGAAATATAACTTTGTATTTCGTATTTTTTGGTTTAGAATTAATTTGTTAAAAAAGGAGAAAAAATGAAAAAGTTAGTTATATGTGGCGCAATGGCCGCGATGTTGGCGGCATGCACAACCGTTAATCCATACACCGGGCAATCCCAGGTTGCAAAATCTACATGGGGAACCGCAATCGGCGCAACAACCGGCGCATTAATCGGCAGTCGTAACAGCAGCGAAGGCGCATTGGTCGGCGCATTGGCGGGTGCGGCCGTTGGTGGTGGGGTTGGATACTATTTGGATGTTCAGGCGGCCGAATTACGCCAAGAATTGGCATCAACCGGTGTCCAGGTTGTTGAATCCGATGACAGTATTCGTCTGATTATGCCGGGCAATATCACGTTCCGTACCGATTCTGCGGATATTAATTCTTCGTTTTATCCGGTACTGAATTCTGTGGCCAAGGTTTTAAAGAAATACAGCAATTCAACAGTCATGGTTTCCGGCCATACCGACAGTACAGGCAGCGCAGATTATAATCTGGCATTGTCAAAATCACGCGCACAATCGGTGGCGGCATATCTGCAGGGGCAGGGGGTTAAATCATCCCGGTTCGAAGTTCTGGGGATGGGGTCATCAAACCCAATTGCATCAAATGCGGATAGCGCGGGACGCGCACAAAACCGTCGTGTTGAAATTAAAATTATTCCAAATAAATAAATATTCCCGCGTTATGCGGGATTTTTATTTTTATCACCTGTTTTTTTGGCAAAATTTATGATAAAATACGCATCATGAGTAAAGATTCAAGATTTTTGCCCGAACGTATGTCGGGTGCACTGAAAAGTATGGCGTGGCGCGTGTTTGGCGCAACGCTGATGTTGTTGGGCGTATGTTTGTGTTGGGCACTGTTTTTTCATAACCCATACCTGGATGGATTTTCCACGGCCAGTACGTTTGGTACACAATCATGGCTGGGCCAGGTGGCCGGGTTTATGCGATATGGTATTGGGTTTGTGCCAACACTGTTTGTTTTTATGTGTATGGTACGCGGTGGTTTGGCATTAATGATTAATTGGTCCGATGATGCAACACCAGAATACAATATTTTACGTGGTTTTATCGCAACCTTTGTTGGGGCGGCGGGGTTTGGTATGGTTATGCCGGGGGCAACGTTCGGGGGACTGGCCGGGGCAATTGCGGCAAATGATTTATCATTATTAATCGGCAGATGGGCAATACCGGTTGGAATATTGTGTATTGCGCTGTTTATATATATGGCGGCGTGTTTATTACATATTAAATGGGCACATGTACGCGCAATTGCAATGCGGGTATGGATTGCAATACGATGGATGTTGGCGGCATTTCATTTAACCAGCGCACCCGCAAAAACAGTTATAGCAGAAACATCTGGGGCAGAAGATGAAATTGATTCCGAACCAGATTCAGACGAAGATGACACACCAAAAAAACGTACATCACGGAAACGCGCAACGCGCGCAATCAGTGCGCCGGCCACCGTTGCGGCGGCACGTCCCGCAATCGCGATGGGCGATTATCCATTACCAGATCCTAAATTCTTGGAAAAATCAAACTTTGGTAAATGTGTTGTAACCCCAGAACTGAAACAAAATGCAAAAAATATGGAAATTCATTTTGCAGAATATGGTGTTCGTGGACGTGTTGTCGGTATTAAACCAGGGCCAATTGTTACACTTTATGAATTCGAACCAGATAGTGGTATGCGCATGGTTGATATTACCAAAACCGTCAAAGATATGACCCGTGCAATGGCAACAGAAAATATACGTATCGCACATATTCCACGTACTAATTTTGTTGGCGTTGAAATGGTTAATTTAAACCGACAAACCGTCCGTTATCGTGGCTTGGTTGATAATCCTTTGTTCACAGAATCAAAGTATAAAATACCACTGGCACTGGGGGTGGATATTGGCGGAAATTCAATGTACTTTGATTTGGCAAAAATGCCACATATGTTAATTGCAGGACGTACAGGTTCGGGTAAATCTGTATTCGTGCAATCAATTATTACATCTATTGTTTATCATTTTACGCCGGATAAATGCAAACTGATGATTATTGACCCAAAGGGGGTTGATTTCGGATTCTGGGATGAAATTCCACATCTGATTACGCCGATTGTAAAACTGGACCCGGCGGCGGCGGTTAATGCATTAAAATGGGCCGTGCGCGAAATGGAAGAACGATATAAACAATTACAGGTCTTGAACGCACGTAATATCGAAAGTTATAATGAATTGGCCGCACAAAAGCGGGCGGCGGGTGAAAAATTGACTAAACAGGTCGCCGTTGGAACAGATGAAGAAACCGGTGAATTGTTATTCGAAACCCAGGAAATAGATTTGTCTGATATGCCATATATCGTCATTATTATTGACGAGGTCGCAGATTTAATGAGCCTGGCCCGAAAAGAAGTTGAAGCATGTGTTCAACGTATCGCACAAAAAGCACGTGCGGCGGGTATCCACCTGGTGATGGCAACCCAGCGACCAGACGCAACCACAATTACCGGTGTTATCAAGGCGAATTTCCCAACACGTGTTTCGTTCCAAGCACGCAGCCGTATCGACAGTGCAACCACACTGGGCGAAGGGGGCGCAGAACAATTATTGGCATGCGGGGATATGCTGTTTAGCGAAGCAGGACGCGTACCAGTTCGTATCCATGGCGCATTTATTGCAGATGATGAATTAACACGTATTGGCAATTTCCTGCGGGCACAGGGCGAACCAGAATATGCATCTGGGGTTACAGAAAGCGAAGAAACGCCAGGTGGCACAATGCCCACACCATCCGCCGCCGAGGTTAAGGCAGAAAAAAATGCCGACCTTTATGAACAGGCAAAAGAAGTTGTTTTACGTGATAAAAAACCAACTATTTCATATGTCCAACGCAGATTGGGTGTTGGATATAACAAAGCCGCCGGTTTTATCGAGCGCATGGAACAAGAAGGGATTGTCAGTGCACCCGACGCCAGCGGAAAACGTCAAGTGTTATAACGATAAAAAAATCCCCAAATGGGGATTTTTTTATTTACGCAGACCTAATTTCTTAATCAGTTCTTCGTATTCGGCAACATCATTTTTCTTGATATATGCCAACAATTTTTTACGACGGTTAACCATCAACAACAAACCACGTTTAGAATGTTTGTCTTTGTGATTAGCCTTCATGTGTTCTGTCAAATTGCGAATACGCAAAGTCAAACCGGCAACCTGGGCCGCCGCAGAACCACCATTGTCTTTTTCAGTCGTTTTGAAATTTGCCACTACTTCGGCAATTTGTTCTTTTGTAACGGACATTGTTTTTTCCTTTGTTTTAAATTGTTCTTTTTGGGCGCAATTCTCCATCCACGACCATGCTAATCCCAATGAATTTATCACCAGAATATACACGACGCAGACCGTTCGCACCCCCCGTCGCGACAAAGCCGCCATTTTTATAAAAATTGACCGCCGTGCCGTCAAGATTCACAACCGGAATGTCCCCCAGTCCTGAATCAATTGGTTCCAAGTATTTCTTGAAATCGCCCCCATTATTAACCAGATTTTCCAAAAAATCAAGTTTTACCGCATTTTTTATCGTAAAACCATTGGTTTGGGTGCGCCTTATCATATCAACCGTTGCAATACATCCACACATTTTTGCAATATCACGGGCGATACTGCGCACGTATGTGCCACGACTGCAAATCACACGAAAATGCCAGGAATCATTGCGCGCGCCCAGAAATTCCAGTTCAAAAATTTCAATTTCACGTGCCGGTATTTCGATTTTACGGCCGCGACGCGCCGCATCATATGCACGTACACCATCAACATGTACCGCCGAATAGAGTGGGGGCGTCTGCATAATTTTTCCAATCAATTTTGGTATTACCGACACAACCATATCAACCGTTGGCACAATATCATCGCGCGCAATTTCGTGGCCGGTTATATCAAGGGTGTCTGTTTCAAATCCAAATTGACAGGAAAACAAATATTCTTTTTTATTTGAATTTATATCTTCGATAAAAGGAATCATTTTTGTGGCACTGCCAATCGCAATCGGCAATACACCCGACGCCATTGGGTCCAGTGTGCCAATATGCCCAAATTTTTTGGTTTCAAACATACGTGCAACGCGCCCGCCCGCCGTACGGGAAAACAAACCTGATTCTTTGTCCAAGATTATAAATCCATCCGCCATTATTTATTCCCCAAACAGATTTAATTGTGAACGCGGCACAGATGATATTATTGTGGATTTTTTTTCAGACTTATCTTGTTGCGAATTTGTACATTTGGGTATATCTGAATTATGTGATTCCAGACCCAATAACACGGATTCCGCACGCGCAATAACAGATGCCGGCATACCCGCCATACGCGCAACATGAATACCGTATGAACGGTTCGCAACACCGGGAACAATTTTATGCATAAACACAATCTCGTTATTATGTTCACGGACGTCAATGGTCAGGCACGAAACATTATCCATCTGAATAGATGTTAATTCGTGATAATGTGTCGCAAACAGTGTTCGTGGCTGTAAATCGTTTAAAAATTCCAGAACCGCCTGGGCAATGGCCATGCCGTCATACGTTGCCGTGCCACGCCCAATTTCATCAAAGATAATAAATGATTTCTTTGTCGCACGATTTAGGATGTTTGCAGTCTCGGCCATTTCAACCATAAATGTTGATTGCCCCGCCGCCAGATTATCAGATGCACCAACACGACTAAACAACTGGTCGCATATTCCAATGATGGCACGCGTTGCCGGCACAAACGACCCCAGGTGTGCCATAACCACAATAATCGCATTTTGACGTAAATATGTCGATTTACCCGCCATATTTGGTCCCGTCAACAATGCAATCGCACGCGCGTTTAAATTACAATCATTTTTTACAAAATTATCACCGCGCGCACGCAGGACAGATTCAATCACCGGATGACGACCACCAATAATATCAAACGAACAATCATTTGTTATGGTTGGGCATGTCCAATTATATAAATCTGCGCAATAGGCAAGTGAACACCACACATCCATATCCGCCAGCAAATCCGACGTAGATAATAAATCATCGGCAATGCTGCGGATATCTTCGATTAAGTCTGATATAATTTGTGATTCTATGCCGGCAGATTTTTCGGCCGCACTGCGCACATCGTTATCCAGGTCAATCAGGCGTGCCGTCGTAAATCGCATATTACCCGCCATCGTTTGACGATGAATAAATCCAGTCTCAGGCGACATCATAACATCGGCACGGGTGGTTGGAACCTCTATAAAATACCCAAGAATATTATTATATTTTATCTTTAATGTATTAATGCCGGTTTTAGATACATATTCCGATTGCAGGGCCGCAATTGTTTCCTTGGCACCGTTGGCCAGACGACGCATATTATCCAACCCAATATCAAATCCATCACGTATCACATTTCCATCACGAAAAAATGTTGGTAATTCATCTGATAATGCATTTGATAACTTTAAACATAATTCATCATGTGTGCGAATTTGCGAAAATCGTGATGCCATGAAGGAATCCAAACGCGATGACATAAGTTTTGATTCTGGTAACTTTGATATAAAGTCGTAAATATTACGCATATCACGCGGTGTGCCACGACCAGACAACAAACGCGATAAACAACGACCAACATCGGGGACCGATGTCAATATACGTTGCATCGACATCATAATATCCGGATTTGAAATCATATGCGCAATATGTGCATGACGCGAGTGAATTTCATCAATATCTGCCGATAAAGAACGTAAATAACCACGCAACTTTCGCGCCCCGGCCGCCGTCTTAGTGTTATCCAGAACATCAATCAACGACATGCCACCATCATTTATTGGGGCATCGATTTCCAAACTTTTCCAGGTGGCAGAATCAATTAATAATTGCGCCCCGGATTTAAATATATGTGGCGCACGAAATGTTATTGGGGCATCACGTTGGGTATTAAACAAATATCCCGCCAATAAACATATCGCATTATCAATATTTGTTGAAATCGCATCCATACGAACAACACCACCAAATACACGCGATACAATCTGGTCAATGTCTGTGCGATGATATAATTTTTCAAATACAGCCGTTGTTTTAAATATATCACGCAATTGCATTATTTTATCATGTTCGGCGGCGGCGGATGGATATATAACCTCGGCCGGGGTCAGGCGTACCAAATCATCA
This sequence comes from Alphaproteobacteria bacterium, assembly GCA_017935245.1. Taxonomy (GTDB): domain Bacteria; phylum Pseudomonadota; class Alphaproteobacteria; order Rs-D84; family Rs-D84; genus Enterousia. Next base: position 132,941 of record JAGBHZ010000011.1, read on the forward strand.
ACAATATCGGTTGTTTTGCCAATAAAAAATTCACCTGTTGAAATATCACAACCGGCAATATCAAAATCATCACCAGATAACGGAATTACAGACACCAAGAAATTAGAATTTTTCGGTGTTAATAAATTTTCATCGGTTAATGTTCCCGGGGTTAATACACGAACCACCTTGCGTTCAATAAACTTGTGGCCGCGGGCCTTGGCCTCGGCCGGGGTTTCCATTTGCTCAACCAATGCCACCGAAAAACCGCCACGCACCAGGCGCCCAAAATAATTATCCGCCGCATGCCACGGAATACCACACATCGGAATCGCATCACCATCACCGTCGGTACCACGGGCCGTTAATACCAGACCAAGATTCGAACTGATTATTTTTGCATCTTCAAAAAAAGATTCATAAAAATCCCCCAGTCGAAACATTAATAACGCATCTGGGTTTTCGGCCTTCATATCAACATATTGTTGCATAACCGGGGTCAGTTTACTTTTTTCCGCCACGATAAATCCGTTTGATAATATTTTTATTAATTTGATACTTTTAGTGTTTCAATTTTTAATTCGGCTTCTTTTAACAATTGTTCACAGTATGCCTTTAATTTCACACCATGTTCATATGCCGCAACAGATTCCGCCAATGGTAATTCGCCAGATTCCATTTTTTTTACCAATTCGGTTAATTGTTTATACGCTTCTTCGAACGTCAGTTTATTTTCATCCATAATTTTACCCCATGTTTTTACATGGGATAAGATACAAAATCATTATTAAATTTGCAATTAAAAATCCGGCATTTGCCGGATTTTTTATTCAGATACAACAACCGGTTCGGTCGGTTGTGGATTATTCATTTCTAATATCAATGCATCCAGGCGTGCAACCGTTTCCGCATCACCCAACGCCGCAGCAATTGTACGTGATGATTCCAGGTCAGAACGCGCCGCATCCATGTTACCCAAGTTAACATTTAATGCCGCAGATTTTTCAAAATAATCCATCGCACGTGTTGACAGACTTTCACGTTCTTCCATTGTTGGTGCACCCTGAATCTGTTCAGAAATAACACGAACCGCAGATGAATAATCATTTATCGCATCGGCATAGTTACCCATCGCAGTGTACGCTTCGGCACGTTCGGCATAAACCGTTGGGTTAACAATCCCTTCGGGGCGGGCCAATGAATTTGTATAGTCGGCAACGGCACCTTCCCAGTTCTTTAACCACAGGTTTAATTGCCCACGTTTGGCATACAAATCACGCAATTGCAAAACATCGCTGGGGTTCTGGGTGTTTGATGCCATCGCATTATTAATATCGTTTAATGCCGCACCATAATCTTCTAGACGGGTGTTTAACAACGAACGATCATAAAATGCAACCGCGTTTTGTGGATCTTTTTCCAATGCTAAATCAAAATCTGCCATCGCATTGCGATAATCACCAGATTGCATGTATGCTTCACCGCGCAAGATATATGTATCAATTGATGCGGCACCACTGTCAATTGCGGTTGTTAAATCTGCAATCGCTTCATCCATATTGCCGGACAACAATTTTGTTTTGCCAGATTCAAAATAATCATTGGCCTGTAATAATGCTTCTTCGGAAATTTCAACATTTGATGGGGTATAAATTGCATTATGACTGCGCCCCAGGATGTAAAATGTTGCCGCAATAAAGAATAAAATTATAAACCAATATACATAAATCGACAGCGACCATGGATTCGCACATGGTTTCTTAGCAACCGGCTTTGCCGCGATTTTCTGAACTTTTTTTGTATTTAATGTTTTTTTTGATGGTGTTTTTTTCATAAAAATCTCCCTTCCGTTTAATGGAATATTAGAGAGTTTTTATCATTTCGTCAATTGTTTTCTGAGAAATCTTTTTAATTTGTCCGGGCGTTAAATCCCCCAGGTCTATTTTTCCATATTTTATGCGATGTAATTTTTTTACCGGACATCCGCACGCACGCATCACAATGCGGATTTCATTCTTTTTCCCTTCGGTTATTTCAATGCGCAAAATCCCTGGTTCTGGCCCAGTAATTTTCATTGGTGCATATCGCACACCATCAACCGTTATTCCACGACGCGCCAAATCCAGTTTTTTTGTATCACCAGAAACCGTCGCAATATAAACACGTGGAATTTTTGATGATGGTAACGTTAATCGGCGCGCCAAATCACCATCATTTGTTAACAATAACAAACCCGTCGTCTTGTAATCTAATCGACCAATATATTTTAGATGACGATATTGCGCCGGCAATACATCATATATCGTTTTGCGGTTTTCTGGATCATGTGCGGTTGTCATTGTATTAATCGGCTTATAAAATGCATACAGTTCTGTATTTTTTTGCATACTTATTTTTTTACCATTTACCGTTACAACATCATTACAGTCAACAAAATTCACCGGACTATCAATTATCTTTCCATTTATCGCAACCACGCCATCGGAAATTAATTTTTCCGCCGCGCGACGCGATGCGACACCTTTATCTGATAAAAACTTTGCAATACGTACCGTCATTTTTATTTAATTATCTTTGCCAATGCGACAATTGCCGCGGTTTCCGCACGCAGTATTGTTTTGCCCAACGAAACACCGCGCGCACCCGCCGCATCCAGCGCAATAAATTCTTCGTCGGAAAATCCACCTTCGGGACCGACCAGGATTTTTTTTGTATCAAAATCATTTGACGCATCCGCACCATGGGCCGCGCGTTCGTCTGCAAAAACAATATCCGATAAATCCAGGTCTGAAAATTTTACAGGTTCCAGTATTTTTGGTACAGAATTACGGTTTGATTGTTCGGCGGCCTCGGTCGCTATTTTTTGCATACGGTCCCAATTTATATGATGTGCAACCGTGCGTGCAGTTATAACCGGCACAAAACACACAATCCCCATCTGGGTCGCCATATTAATTAAATCATCGGTATGCTTAATAGGGGAAAACATTAATGTAATATCATTTGATGGGTCAATATGCGGGGTTTTGTCCCCAACAACCAGATTTTTATCATCATCTGATACGGTGGCAACAAATTCATTTCCACCACCAAAAACCAAACATTCGCGCGTACGCATAACACGCGTTAAATAATGTAATGTTTCACGCGACAACGGTATTTTAATACCAGCATCAATATTATCACCGACAAAAATTCTTGGAATATTTTTCATAAATTTATATTTCCGTATTTATCCAATTGATTTTTTCTGATATAATCATAACACAATGGCAAAGAAGTTCAACATCTTATCCGCATCCGGCAAAGGAAAAGGTCTGGGGATATTTAAATCGGGTTCATACAAAGAACACGAAAAGACCCCAATGGCGCAAATATTTTGGCGCATTCGCTGGGGATGTGGTATTTGGATTGTGGCCGCGTTGGCGTTTGGCGTATCGTTTATAATTGAACATATTTGGCGATATGGGTGGAGTCCCGCCAGCGAAATCTGGACCAAAACATATTTAATGAACATGCTGACCAGTGGTGGTATTTCTGTGTTGGCGGAAATTCCATCATGGGTATGGCGTTGTGTATTTCGCACTGATTTGGCATGTATGGTACCGATTTTGCCAATTATTGCGTACTATTTTCTGGCCGATGGGACGTTTACAGATGAATTTAACCCGCATGGCAAAGATAAATTTGATGAAAAATCTTCTAATAAAGCCACCGCCGCCGATATTAAAAAGATGGCACAAAATTTCAAAAACAGCGAAGGGCTGTTCAATGGTTTTATGATGGTGTTGGGGTATTTCAAAAACAAAGGCAAAAGTATGCCACTAATGTTTGATGAATGCCTGTCAACATTGTGTGTTGCGCCCCCGGGAACCGGTAAAACCGCCGGGGTTGTTATTCCAACAATATTGGATTGCGATACAGTTTCAATGATTATTAATGACCCGAAACCAGAACTGAAACAAACAACCAGTGGTTATCGTTCGACCATTGGGCCGGTGTTTATTATGAACTGGGCCGGCCAAGATGACCCGGCACGCGGTATATATTATCCGTCATGGAATCCGCTATCGCCCGAACACGTGCCATTTAACCAAGAACAGCGCGATTTGTATATTGATTCAATTTGCAACACACTTATCCCAGACCGTTCAGGTTCGTCGGCCGATCCACACTGGACCATAACTGGGCGGGCGGCGCTGACTGGATTTGTACAATATATCGTGTCCAAGGTTGAACGGGCCAAGGCCGATGATTATTTCTATGCACGCCTGGCCAATGGTACATTTAACGCCGAAGATGCGGCCGTGTTGTCGGATTATTATTTATCAATGATGACGGATTCAAACGCATATGCTGCGCATGCAATGCTGCAACGTGGGGAATTAAACGCAATGAACTATGTCCATGTTGGAACATGGGTAAATATCCCGGATGCGTGGCGGGGCAAAGAAGCATCTTTCCCAATGATTCTGGATTGGCTTACATCAAGTCAGATTGCAATTTCACAACAATTAGAAGAACGACGCAAGGCCGGCGACCAGATGGTTATGATGGCAGATCCATTAAAGGAATTGTTCCAAAACGCCGTGGACGAAGCGCGCCAATACGCATATTCACACCGCGCCGTCCAAGAATTAACACAATTGGCAAATACCCCGGACAAGGAACGTGGTTCTATTATGTCAACGGCGTTATCGGGACTAACAATTTTCCGTAATGCGGCGGTACGTAATCGAACATCACATTCGGACTTTCATTTCTCAGACCTGCGCGGGATGCGCGACCCACGTGATGGAAAAATGAAACCGGTTACGGTCTATTTGTCTATTAATATGGTTGATGCCCAGGCACTTAATCCAATCACCGCGATATTTATTGAATTAATGTCAAACTTTCTGTTGGCAAATGCACCGGGGGGCAACCACCAAGGACAAGAATTAGGGCCATGTCCTGTGTTATTCGTTTTAGACGAAATGCCAAAAATGCAAAAAATGCAGGCCGTTATCCAGGGACCCGACCTGGGGCGTGGACAAAAGATTTCATACCTGCTAATCGGCCAGGATTTAAACCAGATTGCTGAAAAATATGGACACGAAGCCGCCGATACAATCATATCGACAACCGCTGCTAAAATTGTTTTACGTCAAAATGACCCAGGTACCGCCGACCGTTTTTCTAAAATGATGGGCATGAAAATGAAAAAAGAAAAAGGTGCCGACGGTAAAGAAGTTACCAAGGAATCATTGCTTTATACACCAATGGATATTATGAAGTTGGAAGAGGGAAAACAACTGGTTATTATCCAGGGGCACTATAACCGCCCGATTGAGGCAGACCAAGAAAGATGGTTCTTGAACAAAACACCGGTTCAAAAAGAACTGTTTAAAAAGGTTCAAATGGGCGAAGCACCACCATTACCAGAATTCTTGGTTGCGTCGCATCATCGTGCGCTGGGGTTCAGTGGGACACCACGAATATATTATCCCGCAACAAAAGAAATTAAAATTTTATCAGAATAAAAACACCGGAAAATACCGGTGTTTTTATTACCCTTTTTTTCACAATTATTTATCGCGGATTTGTGCATTGCATTTGTTTTCAACAGATTTAATTACCGCGTCTTGGATTTTTAATAAATCTGAATCTGACATGTTTTCACGTGGCTGGATGGTAATTGTAAATGCAATCGATTTTTTACCTTCCGACAAATCAAATGCATCAAATACAACCACGTCTGTTATGCGCGCGTCCGCAGATATCGCCGCGCCTGTTAATTTTTCCGCCGGCATATCCATATCCACAATAAACGCAAAATCACGTGTTATCGGCTGAAATTCAGATGGTGTGATATTTTTCCCAACGCGTCGTTGTGGCATGTTGTTAATATCATCAACAATCGCAACTACAACATTTGTTTTAATGCGTAATTTTTTCGCAATTGATGGATGAAGTTCACCAAATTCCGCCAATGTGCGTTTACCCTGAATAATTTTACCATAACGGTATGGATGTGCCCAGCGTGGTACATCATCGGTTGATATGGTATATTTCTGGCCGTTTAACATTGAAACAATATCTGATTTTACATCATATATATCCACATCACGCGTGCGCGACTGCCAATGTTTTGGGCCGGTGCGACCGGTGCGAACAATACATAATGACGCGTGTTGCATACCCGGCGCATCACCATCAAATACCGTTCCCAATTCAAACAAATTTAAATCTGCAAATCCACGTTTTTCATTATTAGACACCGTTTCCAGCAATCCGCCCAACAGACCATTACGCGCTGTATCCATATCGGTTGTAATTGGATTTGCAATTTTAACAATTGGTTTATCTGATAGTAATTGTTCCGTTGTGCTGCAACCAAATGCATATGAACAGCATTCGTTCAATCCACACGACGCCAGATGACGCTTTAAATACAATTCATGATTATACTTTTTTTCAACATCACCAATTGTATGTGTGGCCGCCAACGCTAATTTTTCATAACCATATATACGCAGTAAATCCGCCACAATCGTTTCAGGAATCTGAACATCAACACGACGCGATGGTGGGGTTACCAACCAATTTTTACCCACAATTTCCAGCGTATAGCCCAATTTTTCCAAAATATCACGTTGGATATTTTCATCCATATCGGCGCCCGTCTTTTGTGCAAAATATTTCGGCGTATATTCTATTTTTGTATCGGTTAATTTATCCATGCCCGCCGAATATGCCGTTGTAATTTTACCACCACATGCGTCCATTATTATATTCGCCGCATTCATCGCCGCCACGCCGGTTATTGTTGGGTCAATACCACGTTCATAGCGGTATGATGCGTCCGTTGACATACCGATTCTTTTCGCAGATTTTCGAACAGAGACCGGGTCAAAATACGCAGATTCCAAGATAATATTTTTGGTATCATCGGTTGTTGAACCACGCGCGCCACCAATAACACCCGCCAACGCCAAGATGCCCATATCGTCGGCAATAACCATATCCGTGTCCGTCAATTCATGTTCGCCACCGAACAGGTCTGTGAACTTTTCGCCAGATTTTGCCATACGAACAACGATATCGCCGTGAATTTGGTCCGCATCAAAACAATGCATAGGCTGGGCCATATCATAACAGATATAGTTTGTTGCATCGATTGCCGCGTTTTTCGGATTGATACCAATCGCGCGCAGACGTGATGCAATTTTTTCCGAACTGGGGGCGATTTTTACACCGCTGATTTCAATTAGTTTATATGTTGCACATTTATCAGTTTTAATAACCGCGCGACGATTTCCCGCAATTGGCTTAAATTCTGTATCATGTGGCGCGATATATTTACCCGCATTGGATGCCGATAAATCACGCGCAATACCACGCACCGATAAATAATCTGGACGGTTTGGTGTAATACCGGCATCAAATACCGTTTTTACATCCAAGACCGGCGCGCCAATTTTTGTATCGTCTGGTAATTCAATAATACCACTGTGGTCGTCATTTATACCCAATTCTTTACCGGAACACATCATACCATCAGACATCACACCACGCAGTTTACCAGATGTTATTTCGTGTCCATCAATCACACACCCCGGCACCGCCAGCGCAGAAACCAGCCCCACACGTGCATTTGGCGCACCACAGACAACCTGGCGCAATGTGCCCGTTCCATCATCAACCATTAAAACATGCAAATGATCACTGTTTTCATGTGGTTTGCATTCAACAATACGCGCTGCAATTGGGGCGGTGGGGGTTGTTAAATCTTCAACCTCTAAACCAATTCGCGTCAATTCATCCGCGATTTGTTCGGGTGTTAAATCTGTATCTAAATATTCTTGTAACCAATCATATGTCCATTTCATTTTTTTGCCCCCACATTAGAATCCAGCACTTTTTAACCATCTGACGTCATTGCCACGAAAATCGCGCAAATCTGGCAATCCATATTTCAACATTGCCAATCTATCCCAACCAAATCCAAATGCAAAGCCCTGGTATTGGTCTGGGTTAATACCGCAATTACGCAAAACATTTGGATGAACCATACCCGCACCCATAATTTCCAACCAGCGTCCGTTTTTCCATTTCAAGTCAACCTCTATCGATGGGTCGGTAAATGGGAAATACGACGGACGAATACGCAATTCAACCGCGTCCATTTCAAAGAAGCGTTTTAAAAATGCACGAATATCACCAATTAAATCCGACATTGTGATATTTTTATTAACATATAACCCTTCGATTTGACCGAACATAGGCGCATGCGTTGCGTCCATTTCTTTGCGGTATGTGGCACCAATACCAAACATTTTTATCGGCGCGCCCGTTTTTTCCATAGTGCGAATTTGAATCGCAGATGTCTGGGTACGCATAACATTACCATTTTCTAAAAAGAAGGAATCTTGCATATCACGGGCCGGATGATAGTCCGGTGTATTTAACGCGGTAAAGTTATGCCAATCATCTTCGATTTCAGGCCCGGTGTGGGGCGTATAACCAAATGATTGCAAAATTTCAGAAATTTCAATCAAACTTTGCGTCATTGGATGAAGTGTACCACGATTTTCAGGCGATGTATTTAAGGAAACATCTAACTTCTGCTTTTTTAAGCCCGCCATCAATACCGCATTTTCAATTTCCGCCTGGCGCGTTTTAAACAATTCGCGCAATGTCTGATTTTCCAGATTTAATGCCGCACGCGCATTGTTGTCCATATTCTTCATTTCTTTCAGGCGCGCGGTCATTGTACCGTTTTTACCAAACGTTGCAGTATATAACGCCGATAATTCATCCAGTGTATTTATATTTTTTATTTGTTCATGCATAACTATTACCTTAATAAAACTTTTAACTATTAATAAAGGCCGTCAATTGACGACCTTTATATTACAAAACAAATACCCCGCCGACAAGGGATTATTTAGATTCCCCGGCGATAAATCGTTTTGCAGTATCAACCAATTTAACAAAGTTTGCATCACCAGCGTATGCCACTTCGGCCAACACTTTTCTGTCTAATGCAATACCAGCCTTTTTCAAGCCGTTCATAAACTGGCTGTATGTCATACCGTTTTGACGTACCGCGGCATTAATGCGGACAATCCACAAACCACGAAATTCACGTTTTTTAACGCGACGATCGCGATATGCATACTGGCCCGCTTTTTCTGTTTTTTCACGGGCGGCACGATATGTTGAGTGATGACGGCCCAAGTAACCCTTGGCACGCGCCAAAATCTTGTTATGTTTCTGTTTAACAGTTGTTCCACGTTTAACTCTTGCCATGACTAAACCCCTTTATTATTTCAACCCATATGGCGCCAAGATTTTAGCCTGGCCGACCATGTTATCGTTCAAATACTGTGGTTTAGAACCCGCGTTGTTTGCACGCGCAGATTTTTTACGCAACAGTTTCTTGTGGGCGTTACGCGCAACACGGATTTTACCGGTCGCAGTCATAGACGCACGCTTTTTCAAGTATGACTTTGTCTTTAATTTTGGCATTTTATATCCTTTTATTTTTAGGTGTTTTTATAGTCTGGTGGCAATGCCTGCCACTTTGACTGATGTGTATTTTGGCATATTTCTTTTAAAAATCAAGTTTTTATTGAATATCGGACTTTTTGCGTATAAACTGGACCACGATGAATCAAAACAAACTATCTTCCAGGGTATATACAATTAGTAAATCGGCCGCCGCGGCCGCGGTTTTGCCAATTGTTTTTATATACATTATGGTCGCAAAGCCAGATTATAACAAAATGAACGGTATGGCACATGTTGTTTTGCCGGTTGCAAACGCAGTTGGAAATTTTGTTACATGGCCAATTCGCGCAATCGGTAATGCCGCAGATAATATCCGGGAAATGTCAAATCTGCGCGATGACAACGAAGAGTTAACGGTCAGATTGGAACAAGCACTTAGCAATAAACACGCATGTGATATTGCAATGGCCGAGAATAAAAAATTAAACAATGAATTAAATATGGTATCGGCACAACCGCGAAAAACAATTGTTGCAGATATTTTATTCGATAATGATGCATTACATCATTCGACATTTATTATAAATCGTGGCACAGATAACGGTATTAAACGCGGTATGGTGGTTGTTTCGATGACTAATCAATTAGTTGGTGTCATTATTGACGTAGGTGGTAATTTTGCACGTGTACGCGCACTGGATGATTCTGATACAAATATTGCCGTACGTATCGCCGGGTCCGAGGTTTATGGATTCTTGTCCGGAAACGGTACAAATACCGCCCGTATTGGTTTTTTTAGCGACCCACAATTCCAGGCAACACCGGGACTGATATTAACCACCAGTAATATTAGTGGGGTTTTACCCAATGGTATTATTGTCGGGGAAATGATTAACGAAAAAGATGTTAAAATTCTTAACATGAAACAAATTAGTCGGGTTATGGTTTTGGAATTTGATAATCTGGGTGAATACAGGTAATGAAGGATAAAATTATAAATTTTCTTTATAAAGCGACACCATGGTTATCGGTTTTGATACTGTGGCGGCTGTCTGTATCTTTTTGGAACCCGGCTGGAATATTGGCAATTATTCCAATTTTTTACTGTTCTTTTGTACGACCGGTACCATGGTTTGCGCCATTTGCGTTATTATTTTGCTTTTTGATAGATTACAAGTTTGGCACATTGGTATTTTGGACATCTTTGTATTGTTTTTTCTATGCACTTAATGGATTCCAAACATTTTTTGATGTAACAAAAATTGATAAAAACGCAATTCATGTATTTATGATATTTTTGTTTGTTGGGTTGATAATACTGCTGATTCCAAATATAACATTTTACGGATTGCTAAAGACAATTTGGCTGTTTTTATGGATAACCGCACTGTATATTCCAATTACTGAATTATTAAAAAGGGTAACAAAATGATTGATAAAGAAGTTGCCCGTACATTTGACCGACGCAGCGCACTGTTTTTAACCGGTGGGGCGGTTTTAACATCTGTTTTGGTGTTGCGTATGTTACAAATGCAATTATTTAATTATCGTGAATATACACAAAAAAGTGAAAATAATTCATATCGTACACAACTGGATATGGCGGTGCGTGGCCAGATTTTATCCGCAAATGGAACACCAATTTCACGCGATATTCCAATTTACCGTATATATATTATTCCCGAAGAATCAAATGATATAGAAACACTTGTAACCACCGTTGCGGCGGATTTAAACCTGAAAGAAAAGGCGGTTAAAAATATTCGCAAAAAAATTAATAAACAACCTAAATTCCAACCGGTGTTGGTAAGCGAAAATACAGATTGGAAAAAACTAGCAAAAATTCAGGCTAAAAATTTACCGGGATTACATGTAGAAAGTGGATATGGTCGCGCATATGAATTGGGCCCGGCGGGCGCCCAGATTTTTGGTTATGTCGGCGCACCAAGTAAATCTGTGGCAAATGCACCATTTTTTACAACCGGTATAACGGGGCTGGAAAAACGTTTTGATGATGATTTGGCGGGCATACCGGGACAAACCGTTATGATTACAAATGCCGTTGGACGTGTTACCGGCGAAGATAAATCACAATTTATCCCGTCAATCCCAGGGGATAACATAAAGACAACAATCGATGATGAAATTCAAAGAAAGTTATACGATGCATTAACACAACATCGTTCGGGATGTGGTGTGGTTATGGATATAAAATCTGGTAATGTTTTATCAATGGTTTCAACCCCCAGTTTTGATCCAAATGTATTCAGAACAAATGATGGTGATGAATATATAGATAATTTGTTGGAAGATTACGCAAAACCATTTATGAACAAGGCAATCGAGGGTCTGTATCCACCGGGTTCAACATTTAAAATTGTTGTGGCGCTGGCGGGACTGGAATCGGGCGCAATTACCCCAAAAGAAAAGGTTTATTGTCCGGGACATTGGGACTATGGCGACAGAAGATATCATTGCTGGGAAGACAAGGGACACGGAAACGTCGATTTATACGGCGCGTTAAAGCATTCTTGTGATATTTATTTTTATCAGATGGCACTGCGTATTGGTATTGATGCGATTAAGGCAATGGCGATAAAACTGGGGTTCACAGAAAAATATATGGATGATATTTTGGCACGTGAAATGCCAGGGGTTATCCCAGATCGCAAGTGGAAGGAAAAACAAATTGGTTCCCGCTGGGTTCACGGGGATACAATTATTTCTGGTATCGGCCAGGGATTTATTTTGGCAAATTGCCTGCAACTGGCCACAATGATGGCGCGGGTTGCATCAAATAAAGTTGTTGTTCCACGTATAATTAACGATGGAAAAACACCACAGTTTAAAGGTCTTAGATTACATGATAAGAATATTAAACATGTGCTAAAAGGATTAGAACAGGTATTACAGACCGGTGGTACCGCCGCCGGCAGTGCCGTTAATGTCAAAGGGATGAAAATGGGTGGAAAAACCGGAACATCCCAGGTGCGCAGTATTTCAAAAAAAGAAAGATTAAGTGGTGTACTAACAAACGAACAACTAAAATGGAGTATGCGTAACCACGGCCTGTTTGTGGGATATGCGCCACTGGACGCGCCAAAATACGCCGTTTGTGTGGTTACCGAACATTCCGGGTCCAGTGGCCCCGCCGCACGAACCGCCGCAACAGTTATGCGTGAATTATTAAAAAGGGATGCAAAATAATGGTAAAACAAACACGTGTGTCAAATGCATCTATGATGGGATTTTCTGAAAAACTGGCGCGGTTTTCGTGGGGGCTGTTTGTTCCAATGTGTATTGTTTTGGCAATATCCATTGTTGTGCTTTATTCGGCCGGTGGTGGGGCGTGGCGGCCGTTTGCATTATCACAGTTATCTAAAATTATATTGGGATTTGCAGTGTTTTTTATTGCGGCATTTTCAAATATAAAAACATGGATTCGATCGGCCTATTTAATTTATGCGGTTGCATTAATTATGATTGTTTTGGTTACGTTTGTTGGACATACCGGTATGGGGGCACAACGTTGGCTAAATCTGGGGATTATTCATGTTCAGCCATCAGAATTAATTAAAATCGCATTGGTGTTGGCATTGGCACGTTATTTCGCATGGATGAATTCTGTGGAATTAGGAAAGTTTAAAAACTATCTGGTACCGGGATTAATGTTGTTGGTGCCGTTTGGTCTGATTGTTGCACAACCCGACCTGGGGACAGCATTATCATTGGGGATGATTACGGTTGGGGTATTTTACATTGTTGGCGCAAATAAAAAATGGTTTATTATTGCGGCAATACTGGGGTTAATGGCCGCGCCGGTTATTTGGTATGGTGGGTTACATGATTATCAACGGGGGCGTATTATTACTTTTATTAACCCAGACGCCGATGTCCAAGGGGCAGGTTATCAAATAAACCAGGCAAAAATAGCATTTGGTTCGGGCGGTATGCTGGGGAAGGGGTATATGAAGGGGTCCCAATCACAACAATCTTTTTTGCCCGAAAAACATACTGATTTTATATTTACTATGCTGGGCGAAGAATTTGGTTTTATGGGTGCATTTGGTCTATTGATGATTTATTCTTGGATAATTATCGTATTGTTTTGGGCCGCAAAAACATGTCGAAATAGATTTGGTCAATTAATTTGTTTTGGTTTTATGTTGAACTTTTTTATTTATTATTTTATAAATATTGCCATGGTTTTAGGGTTAATGCCAACCGTTGGGGTGCCATTGCCATTAATGTCTTTTGGTGGCAGCAGTCTGCTTTCCCTTATGTTTGGATTCGGTTTGGCCCAGAACGCACATATTCACAAAGACCAACAATTATCGGCCAAGGGGAGTTAAGATATGAATTTGCTTATCGTGGAATCACCATCAAAAGCGAAAACAATTGAAAAATATCTGGGTAAGGGATGGCGTGTTATCGCATCGGTTGGACATGTACGTGATTTAGTTCCAGAAAACGGCAGTGTTGATACAGAAAATAATTTTAAAATGCGCTGGCAAATTATGCCGGGTAAAGAAAAACAAATTAAACTGATTACAGAAGAATTAAAAAAAGCAGATGCGGTTTATCTGGCAAGCGACCCGGACCGCGAAGGGGAAGCCATCGCATGGCATTTATTGGATATATTAAAATCTAAAAAATTATTAAAAGATAAGCCCGTTTATCGTGTCGCTTTTCATGAAATTACAAAAAAAGCAGTGTTGGCCGCAATCGAAAATCCACGCGAAATTGATACAGACCTGGTGGATGCATATATGGTGCGACGTGCGCTGGATTATTTAATCGGTTTTGGTATTTCACCATTGTTGTGGCGGCGAAACCTGGGGAAATCTGCGGGGCGGGTGCAATCGGTGGCGGTTAAACTGGTTGTTGATCGCGAAAAAGAAATCGAAGATTTTAAACCGGTTGAATATTGGTCGGTTGATTCAGTTTGCAAAGTGCAAAGTGTAGAATTCAAAGCAAATTTGAACAAATTCGAAGGTCAAAAAATTGAAAAAATGACCATCGAAAATCAAAATATGGTTGATAATATCCTGGGGAAAATTGGTGAACCGGAAATTCGTGCCACGGTTATCGATATCGAAAAGAAAAAAACAACACGAAAACCCGCCGCACCGTTTACAACATCAACCCTGCAACAGGAAGCGGCACGAAAACTGTATTTCGCATCAAAACGCACAATGAGTGCCGCCCAGCACCTTTATGAACAGGGGTTAATTACATATATGCGTACGGATGCAACAAACCTGAATGCGGATGCGGTTGCAGAAATTAGAAACTATATCACAAATACATATGGTGAAAATTTTGTACCCAAAACACCAAATGTTTATGCAACAAAATCAAAAAATGCCCAGGAAGCACACGAAGCAATTCGTCCAACGCATTTTGATGCGCCGGCCAAGGGATTGACGGGGGATGAAGCAAAACTGTATGATTTAATTTGGAAACGCACAATCGCATGCCAGATGTGTAACGCAGAATTTGATTCGGTTGCCGCAGATATTGAAACCGAAAATAAAATTGCAATCTTTCACGCAACCGGTTCAACACGCACATTTGATGGTTTTATGAAGGTTTATACAGAAGACAAAGACGACGATGACGACAAAAAAGAATCTAAGTTACCACCAATGAATATTGGGGATGAAATTTTAATTTCTGAAATTATCCCCGAACAGCACTTTACCCAGGCGCCACCACGTTATACAGAAGCGTCGCTGGTAAAAAAATTGGAAGAGTTGGGAATTGGACGTCCATCAACATACGCAACAATTATGTCAACAATCGTTGATAGAAACTATGTTGAACAGGATAAACAACGTCGTTTTCATCCGACAAATGGGGGATGGGTTATTGCGTCATATCTGAATAAATATTTTACTGATTTGGTTGATGTGAACTTTACCGCAAAAACAGAAGATACATTAGACGATGTTTCAAATGGCAAGGTGAAAAAATTAAATGCGTTGGAAAATTTCTGGCGGCCAACAAACGAAATGATAGAAGGGGCACGTGGTGTTAAAACATCTGAGATAATCGATGAAATTAACGAATTTATGCATAATCATTTGTTTGCTGAAACGGGTGATGTATGCCCAGATTGTGGTAAAAAATTAGGTATTAAATTATCCAAGTTTGGTCCGTTTATTGGTTGTGAAAATTATCCAAATTGTAAATATACCAAACAATTAAATAAAAACGACAAACCAACAGACACCCCAGAATCCAGCGTACAGAAGAATATTTCAGATGCAATTGAATTAGGCGATGGTATCGAATTTCGTGTTGGAAAATTTGGTCCGTATGTAACAGATGGCGCAAAAAATGTCGCGGCAAAACAATATACACACGAAACAATTACACTGGAAATTGCGCGCGAATTATTAGCAAACGCCGGTAAAAAATCAGAACCTGTTAAAATTGGTGAAAACCCAGAAACAAAAAAGATGATATACTTTTATCCATCGGGACGCTATGGACCATATATATCATCAAATCGTGTTAATGTTTCGGTCAAAGAAATGCCTGATTTGGAAACTGCAATTAAAATGATTAATAATAAAACTAAAAAGAAGTAATGGCAGATTTTAACCGCAATTTTACAGATGAAATTCGTGAACGGTTATCAATCGTTGATGTTGTTTCACGGCGTGTGCCATTGACCAAAAAGGGTCAAAATTATTGGGGTTGTTGTCCATTTCATAATGAAAAAACCCCCAGTTTTTCTGTTAACGAAGACAAAGGTTTTTTTCACTGTTTTGGTTGTGGAAAGCATGGTGATATTTTTTCATTTGTTATGGAAACAGATCATATAGATTTTGTCGCCGCAATGCAGGAATTAGCAAATATGGCCGGCATAAAGTTACCAGAAAAAAATCCTCGACCGGCCGATGTTGTTTCCCGTGAAAAATCTTTGTTTCAAATTTGTGATGCGGCTGCAAATGAGTATCATGAAAAATTATTTTCAGACGAAGGGGCGCATGCCCTGGAATATGTGCGTGGACGTGGTTTTAGTGATGATATGATAAAAAAATATCGTATCGGTTATGCGCCAAAGAAAAACTTTATCGCAAATAAATTTGTAAATGAAAAACAGGAAAATTTAATTGCAACCGGCCTTTGTCGGCGTGGTGATTATGGATTATACGATTTCTTTCGCGATAAATTAATGTTCCCTATCTTTAATCCACGTGGTCAAATTGTTGCTTTTTCGGGGCGTTCGCTGGATGGGTCGGAACCAAAGTATATAAACACCAGTGATACAGAAATTTTCCACAAAAGAAAAACTGTATTTGGGTTCAATTTTGCCCGTGATGCAATTTACAGAAATAACCGCAGTATCGTCGTCGAAGGACAAATAGATGCAATAAAAATGCAGGTAAATGGTTTTGGTGAAACCGTTGCCCCACTGGGGACGGCATTAACCGAAGATCATATTGCATTACTTTGTAAATCTAATCGAAATATTACATTTTGTTTCGATGGTGATAATGCCGGACAAAAGGCGGCTGCCCGCGCATGTGGTATTGTTATGCCATTTTTACGCGATAATTCAGATGTAAAATTTGCATTTGTTTCAGGTGGCAAGGATCCAGATGAAATACTAAGAAACAGTGGTACGGATGCAATGCGAAAAATTATTGATGATGCGGTACCATTGGTTGATTTTTTATGGAATCTGGCAAATACAAACTTTGTAATATCAACACCGGGGGGACGGGTCCAGGCGGAAAAGTTCTTGAAAAACGAACTGGAAAAAATTACCGATAATGACCTGAAAAGCGAGATGATTAAAGAATACGAAAAAAGGAAATTTGAAAACTGGCGCAAATGGAAACGTGATAATAATATCGTTAATATAAAAATTCCCGATGTTGACGCGGTTACAAAAAATACGTTGGTGTATATTGTGAACACATATCCGGAAATGGTCGAACGCCATGGTGATTTCTTGGCAACACTTAACATTGATTTCGGTGGGGCGGCGGCCGAATTGGATTTATCTTTAAATGATTCTGAAAAATATATTGTGTCATTAAAATTACAGCGTTATATGCAGCGGCTAAATATTCAAAACAAAGAATTAACCGCCAGATTATTGTCGGGTGATGAAACTGCACGCGAAGAACTATCTAAAAATTCCGCAGAAATCATGCGTACACAAGAAAAATTAGAACAATTAATTTCTTTGTAAAATAATTCTTGATTGTGGTTATATTCATGAAATAATTTATATATGTCCATGCGATATATATATTTACTGCGCAATCCAGAAACCGGGCATATCATCAGATATGTTATTGGATATCACGCCATGGCAATGTCGATTGATGAATTGTTTTATTTAATGCGTGATAAAATGCCAATCGCAAAACCATATCGTTTCCAAATTGGTGTTAAAATTATCAAGGATGGTAAATCAACAATAAAATGGAATAAAAAAATATATACAATAGGATGTGTTTATAACAATAAAATTTATAATCTTGATGGAAAAGTATATAATTTTACAGAAAATGATGTTGTTATTTCCCCGGCTTTTTTAAACATTTTTATTAAAAAGGCCGGGAATTTATTAAAAGAAAAATCAAAATAACGAAAAATTATTTTTAAATGTTTCGTATGCAATATTACGAATTTCATCCGTTGACAGGCCCGCCATGCGTAAATATTGAATTTGGGCCGGTGTTTGCCGGTAAATTGACGCAGAATGTTCGGCCGATTTGGGTTCTGAACTTATGTATTGTGCCGGTAAAAATTCAATTTTTGCCGTTTCATCCGCAATTGCAGAAAATCCAACATCCGATATACAATCCGGACAATTCTTTGATATTTCGGCAGATCCAGATATTTTTGAATATGTATTTTTATGCGCAATTATTTTTGTATGCACCAAAATACCGGTATTTTTGTAAAAATGGCCGGCATTTATATCTAATTCCAACCGGTCAAAGTTTTCAACAAAAACGTGACCACGTAATTCAGAATTTTTCCCGGTGTTTTTGATAAAAATATTAAAAAAGGCCGGCTTTTTATTTTTTATATCAACCGATAAAAATACCAGCTGATTTTCAACATTGATATCAATAAATAAATCATTTTTATCAATAATTTCACCAACGTAAATAATATGCACCGGCAGGTCATATTTTTTATCGATTTGGCCGGATTTTATCGTCGATAAGTCTGGGCAATATTTACCATCGCGGTACACAATCGTTTCCGCAGGAAATGTTTTTATATTGAATTCATTCCACATGTATGACATATTATCCACATTATAAAGGATTTAGACATGGGATTCAATTGTGGAATTGTTGGATTGCCAAATGTTGGTAAATCAACACTGTTTAATGCGTTAACACAAAGTGCGGCCGCGGATGCACAGAACTATCCGTTTTGTACAATCGAACCAAACACGGGGCGTGTTGTTGTGCCAGATGCGACATTGCATGAATTGGCACGCGTTGCAGGTTCACAAAAAATTATACCAACACAACTGGAAATCGTTGATATTGCAGGTTTGGTAAAGGGGGCGTCGGCCGGCGAAGGATTGGGAAATAAATTCTTGGGCAATATTTTATCAACAGATGCGATTATTCATGTGGTTCGCTGCTTTGAAAATGATGATATTGTGCATGTTAATGGAAAAATTGACCCGTTGGGCGATATTGAAACGATTGAAACGGAATTAATGCTGGCAGATATGGAAAACCTGGAAAAACAGATTAAAAACCTGGAAAAAAAGGCACGCGGGCTGGATAAAGATGCGGCAAAATTGCTGGCGGATGCAAATGCAATTAAATCCAATCTGGAAAAATCAATTCCGGCACGTGATGGTGATATTGATGCGGCGCCTTTTAATTTATTAACCGCACAACCGGTTATCTATGTTTGTAATGTCGAAGAAGCGGCCGCGGCATGTGGCAACAAATATTCCGATATGGTTCGTGAAAAATTTGGGTCGGTCGCCGACGTTTTGGTTATTTCATCAAAAATTGAAATGGAAATTTCACAAATTGTTGACGTGGACGAAAGAAAAATGTTCCTGGATGATTTAGGATTGACTGAATCCGGCCTGGACCAGGTTATTAAGACCGGGTATAAAACATTAGGCCTGCAAACATATTACACAATCGGGCCCAAGGAAGCACATGCATGGACCATCACCGTTGGTATGACCGCGCCCCAGGCGGCCGGAAAAATCCACACCGATTTTGAAAAAGGCTTTATCCGGGCCGAGGTTATTTCGCCCGCAGATTATATTGCCCTCGGTGGCGAGGTTGCCGTAAAAGAAGCGGGTAAAATGCGCCTGGTGGGGCGTGATTATGTCATGCAAAACGGCGACATTTGCCATTTCTTGTTTAATAATTAAAAAAACGGCTTTTGCCGTTTTTTTTTCTTGCATTTATGTTTATGTGGGGTTATAATTTAGACGGAAACTGTAGCAAATAACGAGGCGTTTATAAAAAAATATTTTTTGGGGACGCCTACAATGCAAGTTTATTGCAAGAGGCTACATCCTGTTTTTTTTAGAACCTTTTTAGGTTCTTTTTTTTATATATTATTTCTTGGTAAATATTATAAGATAATAAAAAACCCACCAATTGGCGGGGATTTTTATTTGGTCTTAATTCGAACTTAATCTTATTTTCTTTTGAAACCCTGTTTCGCTTTGAACTTAGGATTATCTGGATCGATTAAGATTACCTGCTTGCCACGACGGATTTGTTTTACGTTTCCGCGTTTCTTCCAAGCCTTTAATGAACTTAAAAATTTCATGTCTTAATCCTTTGGTACGGTGGGTATTATATACGCTTTTTGTGAAAAATCAAATATTAATATTATTTTTTGTTGTTTTTGTAGGGCCTGTTGAAATTGTTGAAAACAGTTATTCACTTTTTATCAACCGGTTTTTAACAATTATTTCCAGGTTTTCTGCGGGGTTGTGATTGGTGTGTTGAAAAATACCCCTGTTAATTTAACAGTTAAAAAATACACAGTTTTCAACATAATTAACAATTTTTTTGGGGATGTTTTTATACTTGTTGAAAAATGTTGAAATTGGTATAATTCAAATACATAGGGGTACAAGAGAGATGAAACAGCAAGTTTTAAAGGCTTTAGCAAATCCGTCGCGCATATTTTATGTGCCGTATTCACTGGCTGTGATTAATTTTTTTGTGCAATTTGTTATTTTTATGGTCGTTTTTGTCGCAGATTTGTTAATTCATGGTACTGATTCTATGGTTAATCCGGCGTTTTTCTTGATTTCTGTTATAATTGTACACTCTATTTTGGCGATTTATTCCAAGCGTGATCCTCAAATTGGGCAAATTATCACAGCAAGAATACAATTAATGAAAAAAAAGATTCCAAACAGGTTGGCGGCGTAAGAAATGAAAGAATTTTTTAGTTATTTTGCAGGAGGCGAATTTACAATCACTACGACAATTTTAGTGATGATTGTTTTGGCGGTGTTTTTGGTAATGATGATGTATGTGCCGACACTGACCCGGCGGATTTTTCCGCGTTTTGGGTATGCAAAATATGCAAACTATTTACCGTTTAAAACCGTTTTTACAGATAATTCAATTGAATTGACGGATGGTTCTCTTATCCGGGCGTATCGGGTCCAGGGAATTCAGACCAGTATGCAAGATGATAAAACAAAAGAAAAATTCTTGGATTTGCGGACGCAATTGTTTAATCAAATTCGTGATCCAAATGTAACGCTGCGTTTCTATACGGTGCGTGATGCAATGGATGAAAATACAAACTATGAATTTGACCAGCCGACATTACAGCGTATCTATAACAAATGGAAAAGTCAGGGATTAAAGATATTTTTAAATAACTACTATATCGTTATATCGGTTGCAGGGGCGGATGCACGCGCAAAATTAAATCAATATGGAAACTATGTTGAATCGATATTGGCGGCGTACAAGCCAAGTGTCTTGAAAAATAACGCACCGGATAATATGGCGCGATTCTTTGGGCGTATTTTATCCCCAATCAGTAAGCCACAGCCAAAAACATGCAATAATGATATTGCAAATATGGTTACGGTTGATGATGTTGAATTTATGCGCAATGGTATTATTCGTTATATCAGTGGTGGGGCACAATCGTTTGCGTCAATTGTATCGTTTAAAATTTCACCAGATTATTTAGATGAAGAATTTTATGATACGGTTTCTACAATCCAAACAGAAATGATTTCTATGAACGGGTTTGGTATTATGGGGGCGGCCGATGTTGAATCAACAATTCGTCAGCGTCGATCAACCGCCGATGAAAAGGTTCTGAAATCAACAGAAGAGCAAATTTATGCGGTTGAATCTGCGATGGATGAAAATATATCTGGTAACCAGACGTTGGTTAATTATTATCCAATGTTTGTTATATTTGGGGCAACCGTTGAAGATGTACAAAAATATGTCGGTGAATTTAAAAAAATTGCCGCGTCCTTTGGAATTTCGCCGGTTGTTGAAACATTTGCCAGTAAGGTTGCATGGTTTTCATTAATACCAGGATTTAACGTCTTTCCACGCAGTTTTAAGTTGTTATCAAAAACCGCCGCAATCAGTATTCCAATGTCCAGTACGCCACGCGGGGTCGAAAATTCAGATTGGGGTCCGGGGCCATTGGTTATTTTCCCAACCGCCCAAGGGACACCGTATCAATTCCAATTTCATGTTTCTGATAAACCGGCCGCCGTGGCACATACATTGACAATCGGGCCGACCGGTGGTGGTAAAACAACTTTGTTTTCGTTCCTTATTGCGCAAAGTTTGCGTTTCCCAAAATTAAAAGCATTTTTCTTTGACCGTAACAAAGGGGCCGAGATTTTTACACTAGCGGTTGGGGGAAAATATATCACAATGCAAGGGAAAGAAAAAAATACAGACCCAATGGCGCATACATTTCAAACACATTTAAATCCACTAAAAATGCCGGACAGTGCCGCAAATCGTGCGTTTTTACGTCGGTGGTTTTCAATTATAACCGGACAAAATGACGCCGCGTCAATGGATGAAATTGCGCGTGCGGTTTCGGTTAATTTTGATTATTTGTCAGATAAAGACAGATTGTTAAAAAATTTATGGGAAAGTTGCTTTTCTTCATCTGGAAATATGAGACCGGCATTAAAAAAATGGGTCGATCCATTGCAATATGGGTACATGTTTAATGAAAATGAAGATACGCTGGATTTACAATCGCGTTTGACAACATTTGATTTTACAGAAATTTTGCAGGATGAAACGTTGGCGCCGGCGGTAATTTCTTATATCTTGCATCGTATTAATACAACAACGGTTTCAGGGGGAAATCCGTCGTTAATTATGATTGACGAAACCGCACCAATGCTTGAAAACAAGATGTTCCGTGATAATTTTGTGGCAGGCCTGCAAGAAGGGCGTAAAAATCGCCAGGCATATATGGCCGCATTCCAACGTGCAAATGTTCTGGACAAGTTGGGAATTGGTGATGTGGTTCGTGGCCAGGCACAAACAGTTCTGTTTTTCCGTAACCCGGCGGCGGATGCACGTGATTATGAACATTGGAATTTAAATCCGTTGGAAATGGCATTTATTCAAGGTAAAGCGTATCCAAACCTGAAAAGGGCGGTGTTGTTATCGCGCCCGGTTACCGGGGAATCGGTTGTTTTAAATACCGAGTTAGGAGGTCTGGGGAATATGTTGCGGTTATTTGAATCGGGGCGCCCATCGGTATTATTGGCCGAAGAATTATATAAAATGTACGGCAGTAATTTTGTTAATGAATACCTTAAAAAGCAAGGGGCATTGGATTAAGTCGGTGTTAAAACGTATTGGTATTTTGTCTGTTTTTCTGTGTTTGCCGGCGTTTGCCAATGATTGTGTGTCGTATAAAATGACACCAAAAATAACAATATCTGTACCAACATGGACCAAAGAGGTTGTTCAGCCCCTGGATGAAATGGATTTATGGCATGGTAATGTTATTGCAACAATGGTTGATAACTATGATATTGTTGCCGATATCACATCAATCGAAGATGGTTTTTGTGTTGGTATTAAACAGGTTGATGCAGAAATTGGGTATTCTAATTTCTTGGTCCAGGTTGATATAAGACATAAACCAAATACATGTTCTTATGATGCGGTGTTGGCGCATGAAGATCAACATATTCGCGAATATTTATCCGTTATTGATGATGCGCGCATGGGGTTGCATAATGCATTGTACAGTGCGGCGGATTCAGTTATGCCGATTTTTGTAAAAGATTCATTGGATATTGATTTGGCAATTGAACAACTAAATGAAAAATTACAATCGCATCCAGAACTAATTTTGATAAAACAAAAAATTAAAAGCGAAGAAGAAATTCGTAATAAAAAAATAGATCAAAATGATATGGGTGAATCATTGAAAAAATGCTTGAATTAAAATTAGTTGATTTTTTAATGTTTTTACCGCTATGATTGTTGTGTGTTCTTGGATTTCAATCGAAAAGGATTAAATATGAAGGGAATTATCTTGGCCGGGGGCAGTGGTACCCGCCTTTATCCGTTAACAAAAACAACATCAAAGCAATTGTTGCCGGTTTATGATAAACCGATGATTTATTATCCGTTATCAACACTGATGCAATTTGGTATCAAAGATATTCTTATTATATCTACGCCGGTTGATACACCAAATATAGAAAAGTTATTCGGTGATGGTTCTAAGATTGGGTTGAATATTCAATATGCCGTTCAGCCAGAACCCAAAGGTATTGCACAAGCATTTACAATCGGGGCGGATTTTATCGGAAACGATGATGTGTGTTTAATATTGGGGGATAATATATTCTATATGGGTGGACAATTCCCAATGTTTGAGGCCGAGGTTAAAAAGAATACTGGAAAATGTGCAACTATATTTGCGTATCATGTTTCCGACCCGGAAAGATTTGGGGTTGTTGAATTTGATGAAAATTTAAAAGCGGTTTCAATCGAAGAAAAACCAAAAAATCCAAAATCAAACTATGCGTCGGTTGGACTGTATTTTTATCCAGGCGACGTTGTTGAAAAGGCGCGCAACCTGACCCCGTCGGCGCGTGGCGAACTGGAAATTACAGACCTTAATAACATTTATCTGCGCGAAGGACGTATGTCGGTTGTGCCAATGCGGCGTGGTAACGCATGGTTGGATGCGGGAACCCCGGACAGTCTTATGGAATCGGGACAATTTGTTCAGATTATAGAGGCACGCCAGGGATTAAAAATTGCATGTATCGAAGAAATTGCATATAAACAGGGATTTATTAACGATGAACAAATGCGGGCATTGATTGATGAATTGAAATCTGGGGCGTATAAAGATTATCTACAAAAAGTGTACGAGGAAAAACATGAACTTTATTAAAACCGAAATCGATGGTGTTGTTATCGTTGAACCACGTGTGTTTGAAGATGCACGCGGATATTTCTTTGAATCTTATAACGAGGCCGAATTTATCAAAAACGGTATAACCGCAAAGTTTGTCCAAGATAATCAATCAAAATCATCATATGGGGTGGTGCGTGGTCTGCATTGTCAATTGGGTGAACATGCCCAGGCAAAATTGGTGCGGGTGTTGTCGGGGCGCGTGCTGGATGTGGCGGTTGATATTAGAAAAAATTCACCAACGTTTGGTAAATATGTTGCAGTTGAATTGTCGGACGAAAATAAACGGCAACTGTTTATTCCACGTGGATTCTTGCACGGTTTTTCAGTGTTAAGTGATACGGCGGTTTTTGCGTATAAATGTGATAATCTTTATGCGCCACAGGCTGAATTTGGTATTCGGTTTGATGATCCGGATATTGGAATCGACTGGATGGTGCCACAGGATAAAATTATTACATCGGCCAAAGATAACATAGCCAAGGGGTTAAAAGATGTACCTGATAACGGGATGTAATGGGCAATTGGGGACCGAATTAAAAAAGCGTATTCCGGATGCAATTTGCGCAGATGTTGATATACTGGATATCACCGATGGCGCGGCGGTCCAAAAATTTGTGCGTGAAAATAATGTTGATTTAATTATTAACTGTGCGGCATATACCGCCGTAGATAGGGCCGAAGATGATATAGAATTGGCCACCAAGATAAATGTTGATGGGCCGCGTAACCTGGCAAAAACGGGCGCAAGAATAATACATATTTCCACAGATTATGTTTTTGATGGTATGGGGCACGTGCCGTATTCGCCCGATGATGAAACAAATCCGATATCGGTATATGGTAAAACAAAGCGGGACGGGGAATTGGCGGTGCTTAACAACGCGTCGGTTGCGGTTGTTATTCGTACTGCGTGGCTGTACAGTCCGTATGGAAATAACTTTGTAAAAACTATGCGTCGTTTGGGTGCGGAAAAAGAATCAATAAATGTTGTTTCCGATCAGATTGGAACACCAACGTATGCAGGCGATTTGGCGGATGCAATTGTGCAAATTATTCCACAGATGACACGTGAAAACAGTGGCGTTTATCACTTTACCAATATGGGGGTGTGTTCGTGGTATGATTTTGCAAGTGAGATTATGGAAATGTCGGGGCTAAAATGCGCTGTAAATCCAATTAAATCAAGTGATTATCCAACGCGCGCCGTGCGACCGTTTTATAGCGTTTTGGATAAATCAAAAATTCAAAAGGTTTTTAATATAAAAATTCAACATTGGAAAAAAGGTTTGGAAAAATGTCTAAAACAATTTTAATTACCGGTGGTGCGGGGTTTATTGGTTCAAACTTTGTGCCGTATTTTTGTGAAAAATATCCGGAATACAATATTATCAATCTGGATAAATTGACGTATGCGGGGAATCTGGATAATTTGCGTGAATGCGAAAGTATGCCAAATTATACCTTTGTTCGGGGGGATATTTGCGACGCAGATTTTATTGATAAATTGTTTGATGAAAATGATATTCGTGGCGTAATTCACTTTGCGGCGGAAAGTCATGTTGATAATTCGATAAAGGGGCCACGCGCATTTATTAACACAAATATTGTTGGAACATTTAATTTGTTGGATGCGGCGCGTCGTCATTGGATGGATGGGCCGGGTGTGGTAAAACCGGGATACGAAGATGCGCGTTTCCATCATATTTCCACCGACGAGGTTTATGGCGCACTGGGTGCAACGGGTATGTTCCGCGAAGATACACCATACGCACCAAACAGTCCATATTCCGCGTCCAAGGCGTCGTCTGATTTCTTGGTTCGTGCGTATCATCACACGTTTGGTATGAATGTAACAACATCAAATTGTTCAAATAACTATGGTCCGAAACAGCATAATGAAAAACTGATACCGCATATTATTTCCAAGGCATTGGCATTACAGCCATTACCAATCTATGGCAAGGGTGAAAATGTTCGTGATTGGTTATATGTCCTTGATCATTGCAAGGCGATTGATTTAATTTTCCATAATGGAAAATCGGGTGAAACATATAATATTGGCGGCCGTAATGAACGCAATAATATCACAATTGTGAAAACGATTTGCGCAATCCTGGACGAAAAGAAACCACGCAATGACGGCAAAAAATACGAAGAATTAATTACATTTGTTGCCGACCGTGCGGGTCATGATTTCAGATATGCGATTGATGCGACAAAACTGGAAACGGAATTGGCGTGGCGCGCAGATGAAACGTTTGATACAGGGATTGTCAAAACCGTTGAATGGTATTTAAATAAAATCTAATAGCATATCTAAAGTAAATGGGGAAATCTTGTGTAGCGTTTGTACACTACGATTCCCCCATTTATTTTATCTATACTATTATCTTTTATTTAACGCAGGGCAAGGGGATTGTTAATATTATTGCCGCTTATATATGTTAAAAATTATACCGGAATCCAATTGAAAATTCAGATAACGATTTAATTAATTCATTACTTAGTGCGGAATACTGATATTGTCCCAATATGGATACAGAATCGTTTGGAAATGTGAACATTAAACCAATTCCAAATCGTGATGCGGTTTCGGTTTGCTTGTCGGATTCTTCGTATGTTATTAATCCATTATTATATTTATATTCGGATGATATATTATAATTTGCAATTCCAAACGAAGTGAAAAAATCCATGTTTTTTACAATTTCATAATAACCAAAAATATCAAAACCAAATGATTGATATGAAATAATATTTTCCTGGGTCAGGGCAAGTGTTTCATGGATAAATTCATTTTCATTATCGGCAGATTGTGTGAAAAATAATTCCACGCCAAAGTTTGGACCAATGCGCATACCGGCATTAATTGTGGCGGTGTAATATTGTTCTTCTAGATCAATATCATTGTTATATGATGCGATATTTAATCCGGCGTCCATCCCAATATATGGTGTAAAATTATCGGCAAAGGCATTTGTTGATAAAATAATCGGTAAAATAAATAAAATCTTTTTCATTATGCGCCCCTATATATTTTTATGATAAATATTTGTATATGGAAAGTAAATAAATAAAAAAAATCCACCACAATGGGTGAATTTTTTATTTTAACTGGTTGCGGGGAATGGATTTGAACCATTGACCTTCAGGTTATGAGCCTGACGAGCTACCGGACTGCTCTACCCCGCGTCACTGATTAAAAGCCTGTGTATTATATACTATTTCGGATAATAGTCAAATAAAAAATTAAATATCATACAGATGATTTAAATCCCAGTCATTTCTTGAATTGTTATGGGTTTATTGTTAAACTGGTATCGAAAATACCAAGGATTTATTGTGATTAATAATAAAACTTTTAGAAAAATTTGGAAAAAATTCTGGAATCCAATACTGGGGTGTGGGTTATTACAGTGGGTAATCGCAATTTTTATGTCAATTCCAATTTGGGTAACTTATTTCACATCGCGAAAGAAATATATTGGTTTGGATAATTTTAAAAAATATCGTAATAAACCGGCGATTTTTGTGTTTTGGCATGGGCGGTCTATGATGTTAAGTCCCATTATTCGTATGCGGGGAATGCGCGGTTATGCCGTTGCTAGTCGCCATAAAGATGGACGTATGATGGCAAAATTACAACGTTTGTTTGGCCTGCGGGCAATTTATGGTTCGACATCAGATGGTGGAATTTCGGTACTGCGCCAGGGGGTGCGGGTTTTGCGTAATAAAAAGTGTCCGATTTGTATGTCGCCAGATGGGCCGGGTGGGCCATCGATGCGTGTACAAGATGGGGCGTTATATTTTGCGAAAATGACCGGGGCACCGATTATCCCAGTTTGTTATTCGGCATCAAATGTGTTAATTCAGAAAAGGTGGGATCGGTATTTAGTCGTATTACCATTTTCAAAAATAGTTTGTAAAGTTGGAAAACCAGTCTTTGTTGATTCAAAAGCGTCGGCAGAAGAATTTGAAGATATAAGAAAAAATCTGGAAAATGTAATGGTAAAACAGGTGCGTGATTTAGATGCAATGTTTGGTTTGTTTAAGGTTGAACAAGATATGACCGCAAATAGATTTAAAAAAGAAATGCGGGCCAAGAAAAATTAAGGCTTAGATTATGAAAACACCAAAATGGTTTTTAAGAAAAAGTCCAATGGCATTAATTTTGTTGCCGGTATCATGGATTTATTATTTCTTTGGATGGGTTGTTTTTAAAATTCGTGCAATTCGACCACTGAAATCACGCCGAAAAATTATATGTGTTGGTAATATTCTGGCGGGGGGTGTTGGTAAAACACCAATTGTTCGTGAAATTGCAACAAAATATGATGCGCCGGTTGTTATGCGCGGGTATAAAAAAAGTGAAAATACATCCAGCGTCGGGGACGAGGCACAAATGTTGTCGCGTGATGGTTTGGCGGTGCATGTCGGGGATAGAAAAAGTAATATTGTTTTATTAAACAAGCAATCTGATGATACGCCGATTGTTATGGATGATGGATTTCAAAACTCTTCGATTAAAAAAGATATTTCGATACTGGTTTTTGATGAAGGGTTGGGGTATGGAAATGGATTTTTGTTGCCGGCGGGGCCATTGCGTGAACCACGGCGTGCGATTAATCGTGCAGATGCAATAATTGTTATAAAAAATAAAAATATTAAGAAAAAGTTTTCTTTGCCGGTTGGAATTCCACTTTTCTATGCGGAAAATAAAACAATATCACCGTATGATGAAAATCAAAAAGTTGTTGCGTTTGCAGGTATTGGATACCCAAGAAAATTCTTTGGCGCGTTAAAAAATGTTGTGGCAACACGCGCGTTTCCAGACCACTGGGATTATACAGATGATGATTTAAATAAACTGTTTGCATTGGCAAAAAAACACAAGGCAAAATTAATCACAACAGAAAAAGACTGGGTTCGGTTGCCGGATGCGGTGCGTGAAAAAATTAAGTATGCAAAATTAGAAACACAAATAGATGATATGTTTTGGAAATGGATAAAGGATAAAATTAAATGAATACTGTTACAAAACCAATTGAAATTAATGGGCGGGGAATTCATTCGGGATTGGCCGTGCGTATGGTGATAAAGCCATCTGATAAACAGGGAATATATTTTAAGCGCGTTGATATACCAGATTCTGAATTAATTTTGGCGCGTTTTGATAATGTCGGTGAAACAAAAATGCGTAATACAACCGTTGGAAAAACAGATTCTGCGCACGTTCAGACGATTGAACATTTAATGGCGGCGTTGTTTATGTGTGGTGTGGACAGTGCAATTATTGAAATAGATGGTAAAGAAACACCAATTCTGGATGGCAGTGCATTTGAATTCTATAACCTGGTCAAAGGTGCGGTGGAAACAAAAAATAAAATAAAAAAGATAGTTGTCAAAAATACAATTGTTGCCCACGCGCGCGAGGTTACACGTCAATTACCGTTATTGGTACGTTTGAAAATATGGTTCTTTAATAAAATATCGGGACGACGGGCGGATGGGTTTGTAAAAATCAGTCCGAATAATGGAAAATCATTGGATGTTGTTGCGACATTGGTTTATCCAGAAAAAATAATAGGAAAACAATCTTTTGATTATTCGTTTGATGGGACAAAAAAATCAATTGATAATTTTGTGAAAAATATCGCACGGGCCCGTACATTTGGTAAATATTCAGAATGGGAATATTTAAAGGCGCATGGGATGGGACGCGGCGCGGATGAAACAAATGTTATTGCGCTTAATGATTCAGGGGATGGGACGATTAATCAACTGAATTGGCCGGATGAATTTGTTCGCCATAAAATTATTGATGCAATTGGTGATATGTACACCGCCGGGGGGATGGTGTGTGGATGTCTGGAAAGTTATAAGGGAAGCCATGCGTTAAATAATATTGTGTTGAAAAAATTGTTTAGTAATCCATCTAATTATGATATAGTTGAATAAAAAGGGAAAAAGAGATGAAAAAGATTATTGCGTTATTGTCTGTGGTTTTATTGGCCGCGTGTGGTGGATTAATAAAAAATGAAAATGGTAGTCAATATCTGGTTCAATTAGATGCAGAACCAATTGGATGTACGTATCTGTATAAACTGGAATCAGAAGTGTCGGTTTATGATGCGGATGATGCACGCAGATATATGGAAAATCGTATTGTTGACCAGGCGCGTCCTGGGAATGCATACTGGATTACCAGTCAACGTACACGCCCGAACGAGTGGGTGATTTTTGGCCCGGAACGTGCATTTATATTGGTGGCAAATGTTTATGATTGTCCAAATCCACAGCGTGTGCGGACCGCGCGTGATGGTGGGGTGGCAACGGTGTCTTATTAAAAAAATCCCCATATGGGGATTTTTTTTTATAATGAGTAAAGCTCAAAATACAAAGTTCAAATGATGAATACATTAAATATTTTATAAATTCCCTAATTGTGTTTTGAACCTTGGTTTTAGTGTTGCGGGGGTGGGGATTTTTGTGTTATAATTTTATCACAAGACTAGTCAGAGAGAGAAATTGTTAAACCAAGTTGTATATGTTAATCATAAAAAATACGCAACCGGTCTGTTTTGGCAACCGATTGGTGCGGGCTTTGTTGCACGTAATTATGCCCGGAATTTAGCGCGTTCAATCGATAAAAAATTAAATCTTTTTGTTGAATATCGTGGGATGATTGGTTTGGGGACGCGGCGCAATGGTGTGCGGGCCGGTATCCCATCGATTGCCGCGGAAATTATGGAATCTTTGTCGGAATATACGTCGTTTCTGGGGGCGTTTGCAACCGATAAACGCTATGTTGTTGTGGCGGTTCGTAATGGCGTTATTTTAGAAGATAAAGTTTTTAATACCGAAGCAGATGCACGTGCAGAATATGTTAAATTATCAGAAATACCCGATTGGGGGGCATTAATCGCGCCCGGTGCATGGGGTATGCCACGTGCAATTGAACGTTTGTTATCAGATGTTGTGTCGCATGGTGTGCATGCAAACCTGCATACAATCAGTCGGGCGGGTTCACGTATGACGTCTGTGTTGATGATTGCGTCGTTTGTGGTTATTTTGTTATATTTATTCCGTGAACCAATTGGTCAGATGTTGGCGCCACGTCCACAAATTGCAGAAATTAATCCAGAACTGGTTGCGGAATATAAAAAGCAAATCGAAGAAAAAAACAAAGAATTAGATGTGCAATTTGAAATTGAAAAACCGTTGCCACCCGAACCGATTGTGATGCCGTTTGAAAATTTACCAGACCCAATGGCGCGTGCAGAAATTTGCTATCAGGCGATTGGTTTTGTTATGCAGCCTGTTGTTGGGTGGAATCAGACAATTGCAACATGTGCACAAACATATGTTAGTGCAGAATTAAAGCGTGATTTTGGTACATTGACAGAATTTTATAACGTTGCGGGTGATTTAATGCCCGGGGCGTTGGTTGCCGAAGAATCAGAAAACCTGTTGATTGTTCAGGCGAATTTGCCGGCTGTTAAAACACAGTCGTCCCAGGATGAACGTGATGCCCAGACGATTGTTCGTGATGTAACAAGTTTGTTTCAATCAATTGATGAAAATCTGGATATTCAAATCATTACAGATACATTAACAAATGGTGTTGATGTTGCAACGGTTGATGTTGTTGAAATTGCAGTGGCTTCTAAGTTAAAACCAATGCAATTTATGGAAATATTTAACGAATTTGGCGGTGTTTATATGACGGCCGTAACATGGGATGCGGTGCGTCGCATATGGAACTATGAGGTGATAATCTATGCAAAATAAATTTTTATGTGTTTTATTTGGAATGTTTGTTTTTGTGTTTGGTGCGCATGCCGCCGAAGAGGTTGATGTTGATATAACAGAAGATGTTTTGGTCGAAGATATGTCGGCCGATGCCGTTGCCGCGTACCAGGTCGAAGGGTCGTTGTTTCAACAAATTACCGACCTGGAACAGGAAAAGGTTTTAATGCAGTTGGAAAAAGAACGTGCGCAATTGGATTTGGAATTAGATAGATTGGCGGCGGAAAAAATTAAACTGCATATGGAAATTGATACACTGTCGGGACGTGCAGAACAACAACAACAGCAAATTGAAACAGAAAAAGCAAAATTAGAGGCCGAGGCAGCGCGTCTGGAACTGGAAAAAGAAAGAATACTGGCGACAGAGGTTGAACCAATGTCAACATCTTCGTCGTATTCAAATACAGCCAAAGAAGAAGTTGTTAATGATGTTGATTTATCAAAAAAATATAAACTGGTTAATGTTATTGGGGCCGGTGCGCAATTACAGGCAACCGTTGCGGATTTGTCCAGTGGGCAAAATAAACGGGTTAGTGTAGGCAAGGTTTTAGATGGTTTTTCCGTTAAATCAATATCGTTGGAAGATGGTGTTACATTTGTTAAAGATGGAAAAACACAAACATTGAATGTTGGGACGGCAAATTAATATACCGGGAATAAAATGGCAGAAAAACAAAATAATATCGTTGGAAAAAATACAGATGTGATTAAATTGTCTGTGCCAATTGGTCTGGAAAATTCCGAGACCAAGGATATTATTGATTATCTGTTTTCAAATGGTAATCGTTTGTTGACGGCAACCGGTGCAGAATTTGAATTGCCACGTGATACCCAGGGAATTATCGCATATTTTTCAGGTGGGGAAATTATTATATCACGCACACATAAATATGATGGGCGTGTGTTGGCATTTGTTGATTTAATGAAAAAACGTGGTCGTGTTGTTCATGAACCGTTTTATTCAGATATGGGTTTGGTGTCGGCAATTTATAAAACATACGAAGCACGCCTGGGCGGGGGTGCGCGTTCGCGTATGGATTATGATAACCAAATGCAAAAAGATTTTGTCGATATTATTGCACGCGCCGCCGCACAAAAGGTGTCAGACGTTCATATCGAGGTTGCCGACCAAACAACAATTTATTTCCGTATCGATGGCAGTATGCAACCCGTTATGGAATATAATTCAGGGTGGGGGGAATCATTTGTGCGTGCCGCGTTTGCGTCTGCGGATATGTCAAATGCAAACTATGCCCAGAATGAATATCAGTCTGCACAAAAAGATGGGCGTACGCCACTGCGCGGGACAAAAGATTTATATCTGCCGTCGGGAATTCTGAGTGTTCGTATGCAATTTAATCCAATTGCGTTCGGTTCCCGGTATGTGGTGATGCGATTGTTGTATGATAATCCATCCGAAGGTATTAAAACCGAACAAGAATTTGGACCATATGAGCAAAGATTATTGGCGCGTATGCGTTCGTTCCCAACAGGTTTGGTTATTGTCGCAGGTCCAACCAGTTCGGGAAAATCAACGACATTGGTTCGTAATATGTCGATGATGTTAAAAGAACGTAATTATGAAATAAATATGATTACGGTGGAAAATCCGGTTGAACAAAAAATATTTGGTGCGCGTCAGATGCCGGTTGTAAATACAACAAACGAAGAACAACGCGAAGATAAATATACAGAAGCGTTGGCGGCCGCGCTGCGAAGCGATCCGGATACGCTGATGGTTGGGGAAATTCGTACGTTGGCGGCGGCAGAATTAACCGTGCGTGGTGCATTGTCGGGGCATAATGTTTGGACAACGCTGCACGCGAATTCGGCATTGGCCGCGTTAACACGTTTATTAGATTTGGGAATTGAACCATTCAAGTTAAAAGAAGAAACGTTGATGCGTGGTCTGGTATCAATGCGTTTGTTTAAAAAACTGTGCCCGCATTGTCGCCAGAAGTTATCTGAAAATCCAAATCGTTCGGCGTATCGGCGTGTTATGGATGCATTTGGTGATATCGGCTTGAACCAGGTTTATATTCGTGGTCCGGGGTGTGAACACTGTAAAGGAACGGGAACATTGGGACGTATCAAGGCCGGCGAGATTATTATTACAAACAGTGAATTTTTAGGTTTGGCATTGTCTGGAAATACAGATGGGGCGGTGCGTTATTGGCTGGAAGAAATGGATGGACGCACATTAAAAGAAGCCGCAACATCATTAATGTTACAAGGAATTATCGGTGTTGATGAATTAGAACGCTGGGTTGGACAATTGGATCAGCCGGGGGTGTATTGATATGAATAAACTGGAAATGTTATATGCAAAACTGGTGTTCAGATTCAGTACGGAAAAACGTATGGCGATTTGTCGAAAACTGGCGTCGTTGTTGCGTAATGATTTTACGTTGATGGATGCGCTGGGGCGTTTGGAAATGATTGAATCAAAAGGTGGTAAAAAACCAAACGAACCATTTGCAATCGTTATGCGTCAGTGGCAAAAAAACCTGGAACGGGGGATGAGTTTTTCAGACGCAACACGTGGGTGGGTGCCACCAAATGAAACACTGTTGGTAACCAGTGGTAATATTTCAAATTTGGTGTTGGCGCTGGAAAATGTTGGGCGTGTTGTTGATGGTACACAACGTATTTCACGTGCAATGCGCGGTGCAATTGCGTACCCGTTATTTTTATTAGCGTTAACGTTTGGTATTATTTTAATGGTGGGAATTTATCTGGTGCCGCCATTGGCAGATGTGGCCGGTGATAATATTGTATGGCGTGGGTCGGCACGTTCTTTAATCGCTTTGTCGGATTTTTCAATCGCATATTGGCCGTGGATTGTTGGTGTCTTTGTTGGGCTAATATTAATTATGTGGCTAAGTTTGGCGAATTGGTCCGGAAAAGTACGCGCCATGTTTGACAAGTTGCCACCATGGAATATTTATAAAATTCATATGGGTGTTGGTTGGATGATGGCGTTATCGGCAATGGTTGGGTCGGGGGTTACAATCCCAGATGCAATGCGTATGTTGGCAGATAATGCAAATAAATATCTGCGGTCTATATTGGACAGTGCACTGCATTTTATCGCAAATGGGGATAACCTGGGGGTTGCATTAAATAAAACCGAACGTGAATTTCCAGATGCAGATATTGTTGGGGATTTAACAATATATGCCGATATGAACGGATTTGATGAAAATTTAAGTCATGTGGCGAATGATTACCTGGCGGAATCGGTTCGAAAGATGGAATCTATTTCTAATATTATGAACAGTTTGGGAATTTTGCTGGTGTCTGCGATAATTGCATGGGTGGTATTGGGCACGTTCCAGATGCAAGACCAGATTACAGCGGCCCTGTCATAAAAAACAAATCTAATGGCATATTTTAAACCGAATTGGGGGTATCTCATGTAGCGTCTGTACACTACGATACCCCCAATTCGTTTATCTATACCATTATCTTTATTTTTTTTTCCAACCACCAGGGGTAGGGCAATTTTTTACACCATAAATGGCAGGTTTTCAAGTGTCCCCTCGGCCACGCGTACATTAACGTCAATCATCATAAAGATTGAATCAGGTGTGCGCTGAATTTGTTCGGAAAATATACCAGAATCCAAAAGGTGGCTGGTATTAACCGATAATTTTGTAATCAGGTGGTCGTCATCCAGCAATGTATAAATCGGACCGATATCGCGTGGTGTGTTTGCGCCGATTTCATGTTCATTTTGTGGACAGCGCAGACCATCCATAATTGTTTTAACACGGTTATCAATGTCCGAACGTGGAACACCAACAATTTCAGGGTGTAACATTTGGATATCCAGTTCTGCAATCAATTTTAGATTTGGTGTAATAATTGGATTCCAATCAATACCACCAATATGGCGGGTGGTAATCGGACTTTTGGTTGGGTTGGGAACCATGTATTGTGTCAAATTGTTCCATGGACTGTGTTCAACCAATTTTTTTAATTGTGGATGAAACTGCATCCGGATGTCGGCGATGTGTTGTGCGCGCTTTTTTGGATTAATTAAAATATCCCCAAAATAAAGTAATTTGAATTTCATATTATTTGCCTTTGTCTAAGATTTCTTTGAACATTTCAATCCCCAACGGGTGCAGGCGTAATACACGACGGTGATTCCATTTTGCGTCATAAATCAATTGTGTTGGGTTGTTGTATTTTGTTTTTATTTGTGTTTTTTTACGAAATTCAGAATCCATTGTCTTTTTAACGGTTTCCAAGTCATAAGTGGTACCGTATAATTCACTTAATTTTTTAACCAATGCGGATGCATTTAAAAAATCTTCTTTTGTAAATCTTGGTGTTGTGTTTGCCATGTTTTTATCCCTTTTTTCTTGATAATTATAGCAGAAATTGCTATGTTTTACACTGAAAAAAACGAAAGGATTATTTATGTCTGTTAATAATGAATATACCGGTGATTCGATTAAGGTTTTAAAGGGCTTAGAAGCGGTTAAAAAACGCCCAGGGATGTATATCGGCGACGTAGGCGAGGGTGGTTCCGGTCTGCATCATATGATTTATGAAGTTGTTAATAACTCTATTGACGAAGCAATGGCGGGTTATGCCGATACAGTCTATGTTTCATTAAACCCAGATGGCAGTGCCACAATTCGTGATAATGGCCGCGGTATGCCATTTGACATTAATCATGAAACGGGTCGCAGTGCGTTGGAACTGATTATGTGTGAATTGCACGCGGGTGGTAAATTTGATAACGAAAGCAATGGTGCGTACAAGGTATCCGGTGGTTTGCACGGGGTTGGTGTGTCGGTGGTTAACGCGTTGTCCACATGGTTAGAGGTGCGTGTATGGCGTGGCGACAAAGAAGCGTTTATGTCGTTTGCCGATGGGGTGCCAACGTGTGATTTAAAAATAGTCGAAAATAAATCTGGAAACGCCCACGGGACAGAGGTTACATTTAAACCATCACCAGAAACATTTACGGGGACTGAATTTAGTTTTGATACGCTTGAAACATGGTTGCGTGAACAATCGTTCCTTAATGCAAATGTACGTATTATTCTGGAAGATTTGCGTGGCGGTGAAAAGAAGGAACGTGAATTCCATTCTGTGGATGGGTTAAAAGGATTTGCAACGTATTTGGATAAGTCCAAGGAATTGTTGAACAAAGAACCAATTCAGATGATTAAACAATCTGATGATAATTATATTGAAATTGTTCTGCAATGGACGACGGCATATACAGAAACATCGTTATGCTTTACAAACAATATTCCAAACCGTGATGGTGGTACACATCTGGCGGGGTTCCGTGCGGGTCTGACACGTGCAATTAACAAATATATCGGTGAAAAGGGGACAAAAAAAGACATTAACCTGTCGGGGGAAGATTTCCGCGAAGGGTTAACTAGTATTATCAGTGTTAAAATCCCAGATCCAAAATTTGGTTCCCAGACCAAAGACAAACTGGTATCAAGCGAGGTTCGTCCAATCGTTGAAAGTACAGTATCTGAAATGCTGTATGAATTCTTGGATGAAAATCCGGCGATTGCCAAAACAATTATTGATAAAATTATAGAGGCCGCCACCGCCCGCGAAGCCGCCCGCAAGGCACGTGAATTATCGCGCAAAAAGACGGGACCAGAACTGGGGGGATTGCCGGGTAAATTGGCGGGATGTTCGGAACGTGATCCGGCAAAATGTGAATTGTTTATTGTTGAGGGGGATTCAGCTGGTGGTACCGCAAAACAGGGCCGCGACCGCAAAACCCAGGCAATTTTGCCGTTGCGTGGTAAGATTTTAAATGTTGAACGTGTGCGATTTGATAAAATGCTGGGGTCGGATACGATTGGCGCCCTGATTACAACAATGGGTACCGGTATCGGCAAAGATGAATTTGATATCGAAAAAATGCGTTATCACAAGGTTATTATCATGACCGATGCGGACGTTGACGGTCAACATATTCAGACGTTGTTGATGACGTTCTTTTACCGTCATATGCCGGCGGCAATTGAACGCGGATATATCTATGTGGCAAAGCCACCACTTTATGGTGTAACACGCGGAAAACAACAAATTTATCTGCAAAATCAGCGTGAAATGGATGATTATTTGATGGAACAATTGGCAACCGATGGTGTTGTTGAAACGTCAAATGGTATGCAGATTTCAGGGGCGGATTTGAAACGTCTGTTGGGGTTGGTATTAAATATGCGTAATACATTACAGGGATTAAATCATATTATGCCACTGCGCTTTGTAGAGGCATTGGCCCTGAACAATGTGTTTGAAAGCGAAAGTGCGGAATCTTTTACGCGCGCTGAAAAAATGTTAGATGCCCAGGAACTGGAATTTGAACGTGGGTGGAAAATTACAGCGGATGCGTTTGGTATTCATATTACACGTACCCTGCGCAGTGTTACAGAAACACATACATTGCCACGCGAAAAAATTAATGGCCCTGAAATTCGTGCATGGATGCGTATGGATGGGCGCGCAGAATTGGTTGAAACGTTTGGTAATCCGACCACACTGCGTGTAAAGTCAAAATCACAGAAAATCTGGGGGGCGTTGACGTTGCTGGAAACGGCATTTGAATATGCAAAAACCGGATTAAAGATTCAGCGCTACAAAGGTTTAGGGGAAATGAACGCCGAACAATTGTGGGAAACAACAATGGATCCAAATCATCGCTCGCTTTTCCAGGTCAGAATTGATGACGCCGCCAAAGCAGACGAGGTTGTTTCAATGTTAATGGGGGATGTGGTTGAACCGCGTCGCGACTTTATTGTTGAAAATGCGTTGGATGCAAATCTGGATATTTAATCAAATGGCGCGGTTCAACCGCGCCATGTTTAAATAGGGTGTTGGGGATGTCTGATAATAATAAAAATGTTTTTGATAATTCATGGGAAGCCGTTTGGCAACGTGAAATAAATGAATTAGATGAAAAATTAAAGCGTTCTGAATTTTATTCTGCGGCGGAAATTGCGCATATGACTGCACGTAAAGAAAGTCTGGAAAAAGCGTTAATGGAACGAAAAAATAAAAATAATAAAAACGCGTTCAAGGCCGGCCAACAAAATGTAGTAAATTCGGCAAATACGCATGATGCAATGATGGCGCAAATGGCCGGAAACAGGGCGGTGTAATGGATTTTACACGGGATTGGTTTTTTAATTTAGATTCTTTGTTACGTGCGCGCGGCATGGACAGTGATGCACAAAGTTTTGATGAAATACTGGAAAATCTGCGCGTGCGAAAAAAGTGTTCGTCTGATGAATTTGCCTGGCATGCAATTTAT
The DNA here is from genome assembly GCA_017935245.1 of Alphaproteobacteria bacterium. Classification (GTDB taxonomy): domain Bacteria; phylum Pseudomonadota; class Alphaproteobacteria; order Rs-D84; family Rs-D84; genus Enterousia. The sequence continues at coordinate 172,971 of JAGBHZ010000011.1, forward strand.
GTGATTTTGGCCGGTGGTTTTTCACAAAAAACGGCAAAAAGAATTCATAAAAATATTATGGATTTGTTGGCACGGGGTGGGGCGAATTTTGATACCCTTATAAAAATATTTAATAACAAAAATAAAATAAATGCGATTTGTAAAATATGGGAAAATCGCGATGCGTTTTGTCATCAATATTACAAGTGTGATGATGTTGATACACGTATAAAATATTTGGAAAGCCTGCCGCATATCGGTAAAATAACCGCACATCATTTGGCGCGAAATCTGGGCGAAGATTTGGTGAAATATGATATTTGGATTCAACGTTTAGGGGTGGTGTTTTCTGGTCGGTATGATTTAGAAGAAAAGATAAATAATGGAAAATTGGCGCCGGAAATAAAATGTGCATGTGATGATATGTTTGCGCATTTGGTGCGTGAAACCGGGTTGCCACGCGGGTATATTGATGTGGTATTGTGGAAAGCGTTACAACAAAAATTAATTTCTGTGGATGCCTGCTTGTGTAAACCGCCGGTCATGTAGCAAGTAGTACATTCCCTTTGGTTTGTACGGCGCATTCATCACACATAAATTAATTTTAAAAACATGGTGAAATTATGAATGTAAAAATTGAACAATCGTGGAAAGATGCACTAAGTGCGGAATTTGATAAAGATTATTTTATCAAACTGACCGATTTTGTGCGTGGGGAATATTTGTCTGGGAAAACCGTTTATCCGGAACCTAAAAATATTTTTAATGCGTTCGATTTATGTCCAATTGATGATGTCAAGGTTGTGATTATCGGTCAAGACCCATATCATGAACCCGGCCAGGCACACGGGTTATGTTTTTCGGTGTTGCCACCGACGCCGGTACCACCGTCATTGGTTAATATTTACAAAGAAATAGAATCAGATTTGGGACGAAAATCGGTTACAAATGGCGATTTAACACACTGGGCGCGCCAGGGGGTATTGCTGTTAAATGCAACGCTAACGGTGCGGGCGCATGCGGCGGCATCACATGCGGGCCATGGCTGGGAAGAATTTACAGATGCGGTTATTCGTGCGGTGGCGACGCGCAAGAATATTGTATATATGCTGTGGGGCTCTTATGCCCAGAAAAAGGCTGCGTTTGTAAATCCAAATGAAAATTTGGTTTTAAAAAGTGCGCATCCATCCCCATTGTCGGCATATCGTGGATTCTTTGGTAATCATCATTTTAGTCGCGCAAACCAATATCTGGTTCAAAATGGAAAGATGCCAATTGATTGGTAAAAAAATCCCGCGTGATGCGGGATTTATTCTGGTGCCCCAGAGCCAAAACTCAACGGACTCCAAAGCAACTGTTGAAGATTATATAGCCCTTTTATCCGAATGGCATGAATTTTGTGAAGAAATTATCAGAACAGGAACAATCATCAAAAATATTTTTTCTGAAAAATTCTGCCATTACCAGTCTTAAGAAACTTTTCAAAAATTTGTGCTTTTTCCTCACTGTCAAAAGCAATATATCCACGCAAATCCCAAGGTTTAAATTTATTTGTATGAACAGAATTACCGTTATTATGTTCTTTTAAGCGTCTTTTTAAATCATTAGTGCAACCAACATAAAAATGTTCTGGAAAATTTATACTTTGTAGAATATACACATAAAACATCAGAAGTCCGCTTTCATTCACTACGTTCATTACAGCGTGACATCCGTTTCTCTAACTCTACATCTTCGCTTGCTTTCTGCGAAACCAATCTCGCTGTAGCGTAAGCGAAAGCGGATGGTGCCCTAAGCAAGAATCGGACTTGCGACTCGTCCTTACCAAGGACGTGTTTTACCACTAGACTATTAGGGCAATAAAACTTGTCTTATTATACGGGCATACGGATAAAAATCAAGGACAAAAATTAACCCGCAAAAAAGCGGGTTTTATTATTATTCAATACAACAATTGACCGCATTTTTAACCCAGGCCTTTAATTTTCCCATGCCACCTTTTTTTGTGGTTTCTGGTTCTGTTTGAACTTCTTTGGCCCGTTCTTTTTTTTGATTACCTGTTTTTGCAAGTGGTTTTGATTTTGGTGCTTCGCCACCCAACATACCCATATTCAATCCCCAGAACATACAGTATAAACCATACGATTGGTCAAATAAATCATATGCGGTTTGTTTGTCGCCCGCCGCCAGGGCCTTGGTCCCAACTTCGAACACGCGCATTGCGGCGGCTAATAAATGCTTTGAAATACACCACACTTCGCCTTCGTATGCGGGGATAATTTTTAGCATAGCATTTTTGCGCATTTCACGCACTTCATTAATCAAATCATAGTATTCATGCTTGCCGGTTTTGGCGCCTGAAAACATCAAGTGTTCTTCGATTGAAATCAGATTCATAATGCCGATTGTTAAATCCTGGTCAGATGATAAATCTTTTGGATTAACCTTTTTAGCAGCATCTAATTTTTCAACAAATTCCTGAACAGATTCAATTTTTTTCATTATTTACCCCCTGCTTAGAAACACAGCATCATTAACCAACTGGCCAATGCCAATGCAACAATTGGCAAAACAACCTTTTCAAATGGGAAATGCGCGTGTCCACCATTTTTATTCTTCATCCATTGATATAATTTCCCGGTACCGATGAATATCAGCGCACCGCAAATTGTACCAAACAAAACCGGATCCATAACAACAATTCCACAAATTGATGTTGGATTGTAATCCACAACCCCCATATATACAAAACCAATCATGGCAACCGATAGTAAGATAACAATCGTATCACGTCCCCAGAAATGCCAATTCTTTTTATCCATAAATTTCAATGTCCAATATCCAACCAGCGTCAATAATGCACCCGCCCACAGGCCAACAATACTGTCCGGTACCCCCAGGCGACGTGCAATATCCAAACCCGCACCAACCGCAATTGTGCATACGGGACACGCCGGATTTGCCAGTGCACCAAACGGTAAAAACGCAAATAAAGCCGCAATTAATTTAAGCATAAATTTCCCCTTTCGCATATATCGTGTACATATTAGAGAATATCTAAAAAAAAGTCAACCGTGCAAGAAAGTTAAGCATTTCTATATTTGTTTTCACCAACTGCCCCCCCGACCAAAGGATTATGATATACCAGCGCATAAATATTTTTCCACACGAACTCAGCAGAAATCCGCCACTTTCATTTGTTTTGTAATAGTTGATGTCTAGTATATGTAAAATTGTCCATAAGTGTTAATCAGATTAAATACAAAATTCACTTTAACAAAAATCGCTACACCACTCACATTTCCGCCATTTTTGTCATTGTTTCTCTGTAAAACCAGAGTAAGGTCGGTTATCCTTTCCTTCCTTGAATTAAACTATACTGAAATGCGATTTACAAATGCAAGACAAAATTTACTTATTAGATTCTATCAAATCCATCAACTCGGATTCTCTAATAATCTTTATTCCTCGTTTTGCCGCAGTTTCTAT
>JAGBHZ010000012.1 GCA_017935245.1 Alphaproteobacteria bacterium
GACAATGCACCAGAAGAAAAACAGCGTGGTATTACAATTAATACAGCACACGTTGAATATGAAACAGAAACACGCCACTATGCGCACGTTGACTGCCCAGGGCACGCGGACTATGTTAAAAACATGATTACCGGTGCGGCACAGATGGACGGTGCTATCTTGGTGGTTGCTGCAACAGACGGTCCAATGCCACAGACACGCGAACACATTTTGTTGGCACGTCAGGTTGGTATTCCAAAAATCGTTGTTTTCTTGAACAAATGTGATTTGGCAAACGATCCAGAATTGCTGGAATTGGTTGAAATGGAAATCCGCGAATTGTTGTCTGCAAACGATTTCGACGGCGACAATGCACCAATCATCCGCGGTTCTGCAGTTTCTGCAGTTGAAGACAAGAACGACGGTTTGGGTAAAGAAGCAATCGATGCTTTGTTGAAGGCATGCGACGAATACATCCCAATGCCAGAACGTCCAGTTGACAAACCATTCTTGATGCCAATCGAAGACGTATTCAGCATCACAGGTCGTGGTACAGTGGTAACAGGTCGTGTAGAAGCCGGCGTTATCAAAGTTGGTGATGAATGTGAAATCGTTGGTCTGCGTCCAACACAGAAAACAACAGTTACAGGCGTTGAAATGTTCCGCAAATTGTTGGATCAGGGTGAAGCCGGTGATAACGTAGGTCTGTTGTTGCGTGGTACCAAGAAGGAAGATGTAGAACGCGGTCAGATTATCTGCAAACCAGGTTCTATTACACCACACACAGACTTTGAAGCCGAAGTTTATATCTTGACAAAAGAAGAAGGTGGCCGTCATACAGCGTTCTTTAGCAACTATCGTCCACAGTTCTTCTTCAGCACAACAGACGTAACAGGTACAATTACCTTGCCAGCAGACAAAGAAATGGTTCTGCCGGGTGACAACGTTCGTATCAACGTGCAATTGATTGCACCTATTGCTATGGACGAAGGTCGTCGCTTTGCTATCCGTGAAGGCGGACGCACAGTTGGCGCAGGTGTTGTATCCAAAATTGTAAAATAATGAAAACATGGGTCGGTGTAACTGAATTAAAAGCGTCAGTGATTACCGGCCCAATTAAAGTAAGGAAACAACAATGGTACCAACATCAAAAATTCGTATCAAGTTGACGGCGTTTGATCACCGTATCTTGATGGAATCCGTAGAAGAAATTGTAAAAACGGCAAAGCGCACAGGCGCAGATGTCGTTGGACCGGTTCGCCTGCCGACACTGGTTCAGAAATTCACGGTTAACCGTTCACCACACGTTGATAAAAAATCACGTGAACAGTTCGAAATCCGCAATCATAAAGCGGTTGTCGATATCGTTAATCCAACCCCTCAGACAGTTGATGCCTTGATGAAGTTGGATTTGGCGTCGGGTGTTGATGTAAAAATTAAATTATAACAATAAAAACGTCAGCGTTGGTGTGGGATTATTCTGAACCATGCCAACCAACTGACATAGAAAAAGGCATAAAAAAATGAAACGTAGCGGATTAATTACAACAAAAATTGGAATGACGCGTCTGTATGATGATGGCGGCGTTGCACACCCAGTAACCGTTTTGTCGGTTGGTGATTGCGCAGTCATTGGAAATCGCACGCAGGAAAAGAACGGCTATGTCGCGAATATTTTGGGTATGCGCGAAGCCAAAGCAAAACATGTTGCAAAGCCACAGGCGGTTGCGGCAGAAAAAGCAGGGGTAAAACCATATCGCAAGGTGGTTGAATTCCGCGTAAGTGATGAATGTGTTATCCCAATGGGAACACAATTATCAGCGTCTCATTTTGTTGCAGGGCAATTTGTTGATGTCCAGGCAACAAGTAAAGGTAAAGGCTTCCAGGGGGCTATGAAACGTCATAACTTTGGTGGTAAGGAAGCAACCCACGGTGTGTTAAAAGCGCATCGTTCAATCGGTTCTACCGGTATGCGTGAATGGCCGGGTCGCGTTTTAAAAGGTAAAAAGATGCCTGGACAGATGGGTAATGAAACCGTTACTGTTCAGAATTTGAAAGTTTTTGGTGTTGATGCATCTGAAAACTTAATCTTTGTTGAAGGCGCCGTACCAGGTTCAAATGGCACATTTGTATTGGTAACCGATGCAATCAAAAAAGAACATAAAGATTTACCAGTTCCGACAGTTGTTGTAAGCAATGAAACAGAACAAGTAACAGAAACAACCGAAACAGAAACTGTTGCGGAATAATAAATAAGAAAGCGACAGAAATAAGTGAGGTAGAAAAATGCAATTAGATATTATTAATTTTGATGGCAAAGTTGTTGGCAAGGCTGAATTGGCCGACGGCATCTTTGGTTTAGATCCACGCGCGGATATTTTGCATCGTGTTGTTACTTGGCAGCGTGCAAAGCAACGTGCGGGTACACATGCTGTAAAAACTGTATCAGATGTACAGGGCAGCGGTAAAAAAGCATTTAAACAGAAGAAGACAGGTAATGCACGTCAGGGTGAAAGATATAATGTTCACATGCGTGGCGGTGGTGTTGTTCATGGTCCAGTTGTTCGTGATCATGCAATCGACCTGCCAAAGAAAATTCGTTCTTTGGGTCTGAAGATGGCATTGTCATCCAAGGCAAAAGAAGGTACTTTGGTAATTATCGATTCTGAAAAATTGTCTGCGGCCAAAACAAATGCATTTGCAAAACAGTTGAAAAAATTGGATATTGCGTCTGCGTTGTTTGTTGGTGTGGAACAGTTGGATGAAAACTTCAAGAAATCTGCGGCAAATATCGCAAATATCGACGTGTTGCCGACAATGGGCTTGAACGTTTTGGATGTTCTGAAACATGAAAAATTGGTTTTAACGGCAGATGCAGTTAAAGCGATTGAAGCCCGCTTGGCATAATGGCAATAAGGCAATAGATAAATAAAAGGTCTCTAAAATGGCAGAAAAAAAAGTAAGTACAGAGAAAAAAATCGTTGCGACCGCCGGTATTTATGATATACTGCGTCGTCCGATTATCTCGGAAAAGGCTGCAAAATTGTCTGAAAACAACGGTGTTGCATTCGAAGTTGCGCCAAGCGCGACCAAAGAAGATGTTGCACGTGCGGTTCAGGCCATCTATGGTGTTAAACCGGTCAAGGTGAACATCGTAGTGACAAAAGGTAAAGTGAAAACTTTCCGTGGTCGCAGCACAGGTACACAGCGCACAGTTAAAAAGGCATATGTGTCCCTGCCGGCAGATGCAGAATTAAATCTGACGGAAAACGCATAATAAATAAAGTAACAGCCTTGGCAGAGAACCCAAAACAAAGGGTGTTATTGCCAAGGCATAAAAATGAGGAAAAATAAAATGGCATTAAAGCATTATAAGCCAACAACACCAGGTACACGTGGTCTGACCCAGGTCGATCGCAGTGGTTTGCACCGTGGTGCGCCAGAAAAGGCACTGACTGTTGGTTTAAAGTCCAAGGGTGGACGTAATAATTTTGGTCATGTAACCGTTATGCATCAGGGTGGCGGTCACAAGCGTAAATATCGTTTAATTGACTTTAAGCGTACAAAGACAGGTGTTCCAGCAACTGTTATTCGTCTGGAATACGATCCAAACCGTACAGCATTCATCGCATTGATTGAATATACAGACGGTGTACGTTCTTATATTTTGGCACCGCGTGATTTGAAAGCGGGTGATGTTGTTATTTCTGGTGAACGCGAAGATATTAAACCAGGTAACGCAATGCCATTGAAAAATATGCCAATCGGTACAATCGTACATAACGTTGAATTGAAACCACGCGCCGGCGGTCAATTGGCACGCAGTGCGGGTTGTTATGCTCAATTAATGGGTAAAGACGGCGTTTATGCACAGATTAAAATGAACAGCGGTGAGTTGCGTAAGGTTCATTCCGATTGTTTGGCGACTGTTGGCAGTGTTTCTAATCCTGACCAACGTAATGTCAACTTGGGTAAAGCTGGTCGCGCACGCTGGTTGGGTATCCGTCCATCTGTACGCGGTATGGCGATGAACCCGGTTGATCACCCAATGGGTGGTGGTAATGGTCATTCAAAGGGCCACGAACCGGTATCACGTACAGGTATTCCAGCCAAGGGATATCGTACCCGTAGCAATAAACGTACTGCTAAGATGATTATTCGCAGCAGACATTTGGCAAAGAAAAAATAATAGAAAAACGGAGTAAATGATGTCTCGTTCAGTTTGGAAAGGGCCTTATGTTCATCCTTCTGTTTTGAAAAAAACAGCAGCGGCGAACGAAAAAAACGACCATAAGCCAATTAAAACTTGGTCACGTGGTAGCACAATTGTGCCACCAATGGTAGGATTAACATTTGAAGTTCATAATGGTAACAAATTTATCCCTGTTTCAATCGTAGAAGATATGATTGGACATAAATTGGGTGAATTTGCACCAACACGTACGTTCAAGGGCCATGCTGCAAATAAAAAGGCCGCAGCAGGCAAGAAATAATAATTCTGATATCAAAAGGTAACAGTTATGACAACAGCAAGATATGGAATCAAAGATAATCAAGTTCGTGCGTTCAACAAAATGATCCGCATCAGCCACCAGAAATTAAACCTGGTTTGTGATTTGGTGCGTGGTTTACCGGTTGATCGCGCCGTTGATGTCTTGAAATTTTCAAAGAAGCGTGTTGCCGGCGAAGTTTTGAAAACTTTATTGTCAGCCGTTGCAAATGCAGAACACAACAAAAAATTAGCAGCAGATACACTGTTTGTTAAAGAAATTTGGTGTGGTAAAGCGTTAACGATGAAGCGCATTATGCCGGGACCACGTGGTAGTGCACGTCCAATTTTGAAACCATTTTCAAATTTGACAATTGTTTTGGAATCAGGCGTGGCGCCATCTAAGAAAACAACAAAAAAAGAAGCAAAATAAGTAATGAATAGTGTGGGGCGGTATGGAATAAATATTCCTGAATAAAGCGAAAGCTTCAAGAACGCCCCCACAAAATCTAAGGAAAAAAGAAATGGGACAGAAAGTATCACCAATTTCATTACGCGAATTTATCAACAAGATTACTGATTCTCGTTGGATCGCGGGCAAAAAAGATTATGCAAATCTGTTGGCCGAAGATATTAAAATTCGCAAGTTTATTGAAAAGAAATTGAAAAAAGCTGGATTGGCAAAGGTTGTTATTGAACGCTTTGCAAAGAAGGTGGTTGTTACAATTCATACCTCGCGTCCGGGTATGATTATTGGTAAGAACGGCGCCGATATCGAAACACTGCGTAACGATATCAAAAAACTGGTTAAAAATGACCAGGTCGTAGTTAATATCTACGAAGTTCGTCGTCCGGACCTGAATGCGCAATTGGTTGCACAAAACATTGCGCAGCAAATCGAAGGCCGCGTTTCGTTCAAACGTGCAATGAAAAAAGCCGTTCAGAACGCACAGAAAGCAGGCGCCCAGGGTATCAAAGTTATGTGTTCTGGTCGTTTAAATGGTGCAGAAATCGCCCGCAGCGAACAAATCCGCGAAGGTCGTATTCCACTGCATACATTGCGTGCAGATATTGACTATGCGTCAATTCAAGCAAAAACAACATACGGTGTTATCGGTGTAAAGGTTTGGATTTACACTGGCGACGTTGTTAATAAAGACAAGTTGGCATCTGAAATGGCGCGTCCAACAGAATATGCCGGCAGCAGCGAAAGAAAAAAACACTAAGAACCAATAATTAATAGTAAGGGATTAAGTCATGTTAATGCCAAATAAAACAAAATTTCGCAAACAGCACAAAGGCCGTATTCACGGCGTTGCGAAGGGTGGCAGCGAATTGGCGTTCGGTTCTTTTGGACTGAAAGCAATGTCACCAGAACGCGTAACCGCGCGTCAAATTGAAGCCGCGCGTCGCGCAATTACACGTCATATGAGACGTATGGGTAAACTGTGGATTCGTATTTTCCCAGACGTTCCTGTTACATCTAAGCCCGCCGAAGTTCGTATGGGTAAAGGTAAAGGTGCGGTTGAATACTGGATCTGCCGTGTAAAACCAGGTCGTATTATGTTTGAACTGGACGGTGTTAAACCAGAAGTTGCATACGAAGCATTTGCTTTGGCGGCGGCAAAATTGCCAGTTAAAACAAAAGTCGTTGAACGTAAAGCAAACTAATTAAACGCGAAGGTAAGATAAAATGGCAGAAAAGAAAATCGAAAAAGAAGCGTTGACAGTCGAAGCGTTGGAAAGCAAATTGGTTGATTTGAAAAAAGAACAAATGAATCAACGTTTCCAGCATGCCGCCGGTCAGATGCCAAAAACACATGTTATGCGTCAGACCCGTCGTGAAATTGCACGTGTAAAGACACAGCTGAACGCAGCAAAAAAATAATAAGAATTGCTGATTTTTGTTGAGATTTCTAAAAAATTAGTTATCATATACGGAACTCAGTTAATGAAACAAGGATTTAATCCATGGGTTTTTGCGGCTCTAAAATCATAAAAAGTCGCAGAAATCCGCGGGTTAGATGAAAAATAGTAAGGACAAAGTTATGCCAAGACGTATACTGCAAGGAACAGTAACAAGTACAGCAAATGACAAAACCGTCGTTGTAGAAGTTGAACGTCGTTTCCGTCATCCTCTGTATGGTAAGTTCGTTAAGCAGAATAAAAAGTACAAAGCGCACGACGAAAACAACGAATACAAAGTTGGTGAAATCGTCGCAATCGAAGAACATCGTCCAATTTCCAAGACAAAATCTTGGGTCGTTAAGAGGCGCGTTGGTGTTACCAAAGACGAAGCGGTTGATGTTGAATAAGTAACCTGGTGGTTCTTTGAGGTCCCAATGGGATGGAACGGGACAGTCGGAACCATGTAACAAAGCGGCGGGGGATAGCCCCGTTTGCAGGACAAGGAAGTAAGAAAATGATTCAAAATGAAACAGTTATGACAGTGGCTGACAATTCTGGTGCGCGTAAAGCAATGTGCATCAAGGTTTTGGGTGGTTCACATCGTCGTTATGCAACAGTCGGTGATAAAATCGTTGTTGCAATTAAAGAAGCCATTCCACGTGGTAAGGTTCAAAAGGGTACTGTGCAACGTGCAATTATCGTTCGTACCAAGTTCCCAGTTAAACGTCCAGACGGTTCAATTATCCGTTTTGATGATAATGCGGTTGTTTTAATCAATAAAAACAATTTCGAACCAATTGGTACACGTATCTTTGGTCCGATTGCCCGTGAAGTTCGTCGTAAGTATGACGTTCAGAAAATCGTGTCTTTGGCACCAGAAGTAATCTAAGTAACAGATGGAAGGTCTAAAATGAAAATTAAAAAAGGCGACGAAGTCGTAGTTATTTCGGGAAAGTACAAGGGTGTTAAGGGCAAAGTTCTGGAAGCACGTCCGGTAGAATCCCGCGTTGTAGTAGAAGGTGTCAATCGTCGTAAATGGCACATCAAACCAACACAAGAACAACCAGGTCATATCATTGACCGCGAAGCACCAATCCATGTTTCCAATGTTGCATTGGTTGATCCAAAAACTAAAAAGGCAACACGCGTTGGATACAAAATGGACGCAGGCAAAAAAGTTCGCGTTGCAAAGAAATCTGGTGCTGAGATATAAAACAATGGTTCCCGCTGTTACGGGAACGGAGAACATTAAGGAATAAAAAATGCAAAGCAGATTGCGTGAAATTTATGAAAAAAATGTTGTGCCTGAATTGGTTAAAGAATTCGGATACACAAATGCATTGGCGGTTCCAAAACTGACCAAAATCGTATTAAACATGGGTGTTGGCGAAGCCGTTTTTGATAAAAAGAAATTGGACAGTGCCGCCGCGGATTTGACCGCGATTGCCGCCCAGAAATCCGTTATTACACGTGCAAAGAAATCAATTGCGACATATCGTCTGCGCGAAGGTCAGCCCATCGGTACCAAGGTAACATTGCGCGGTAAACGTATGTACGATTTCTTGGATAAATTGATTACAGTTGCATTGCCACGTGTAAAAGACTTTCGTGGATTGTCAAAATCAAAGTTTGATGGTCGTGGAAACTATGCATTTGGTATCAAAGAACATTTGATTTTCCCAGAAATTTCTGTTGACAAGATTGATGCGATTCGCGGTATGGATATCGTGATTGCAACAACCGCAAAAACAGACGATGAAGCACGTGCATTGCTGACTAAAATCGGCTTGCCATTAGTTTTGAAATAATAAAAAGGTAAAAAAAGATGGCTAAATTAGCGTTAATAAACAAACAAAAAAGACGTGAAAAGCTGGTCGCACAGTATGCAAAAAAGCACGATGCGATTAAAGCAAAAATGTCTGTTAATGCAACACCAGACGAACGTATGGATGCAATGAAAAAATTGGCAAAATTGCCACGTAATGCAAACAAAACACGTCTGCGTAATCGTTGCAGTGTAACAGGGCGTTCACGCGGGTATTCCCGTTTGTTCGGTCTGTGCCGTCAACAGTTGCGTACATTGGCATCCGAAGGTAAGTTGCCAGGCGTACGTAAATCAAGTTGGTAAAACAAGAACAATCCAACTGTGGACAATGCAGTTGGTTAACGTAATGTGGCATGTCCACATAACAAGGAGTATAAGATGTCATTATCACACCCAATTGGCGATATGGTAACCCGTATTCGTAATGGTCAGAATGCAGGTAAAGAATTCGTCACAGTACCAAACAGCAATTTGCGTGCAGCAGTGTTGTCTGTTTTAAAAGAAGAAGGTTTCATCACGGATTTCCGCAAAGAGCAAATTGATGAACATCGTGCAAATATTATTGTTGAATTGAAATACGTTGGTGGCAACGGTGCAATCCAGGAAATTTCTGTTGTATCAAAGCCAGGTCGTCGTGTTTATTCAGGCAGCGTCAAAATGCCAAAAGTTTTGAACGGTTTGGGTATCGCAATCGTTTCAACACCAAAAGGCGTTATGACTGATCACAAGGCGCGCTTGATGAACGTTGGTGGCGAAGTATTGTGCAAGGTTATCTAAGAAAGTGAGGATTGAATTATGTCTCGTGCAGGAAAATATCCAGTTAAACTGAAAGATGGCGTTAGTGTCGCGATTGTGGACAACGCAGTGGTCGTAAAAGGGCCAAAGGGTGAATTGAAATTAGCATTGGATACAAAAAATGCTGCCTTGGTCGATATTGTTATTGAAGAAGGTCAAGTAGCGGTTAATCCAAAGGATACAGAAGACAAGGCATCACGTGCAATGTGGGGAACAATGACCCGCAATATTCGCAGTGCTGTCCAGGGTGTGTCCGAAGGTTTTGCAAAACCAATGTATATGAAGGGTGTTGGTTATAAAGCATCTGTTAAAGGTAATCAGTTGGTGTTGGTTGCGGGTTATTCGCATGATGTTGTCATGGATATCCCAGCGGGATTAACCGTTGTTATGGGTGAGACGCCAACAGAATTTACAGTTATGGGTATGGACAAATGTTTGGTTGGTCAGTTTGCTGACAAAATCCACAAAGTTCGTAAAGCAGACCCATACAAGGGTAAAGGTATCTTCTATAAGGGCGAAAGAATCCGTCGCAAAGAAGGTAAAAAGAAATAATAGTTAATTGATTCCCGCTGTTACGGGGATTGGAAAAAAGGAAAAAGAAAATGTTGAAACATTTATCTACAGAAGAAAGACGCACACTGGCAAATCGCGGTGCGTTGAAAAGAAAAAATCCTGGCAAGATTCGTTTGTCGGTTTTCCGTTCTGGACGTCATATCGAAGTTCAGGCAATTGATGATGTCAAAGGCCATACAATTTGTGCCGCTTCGTCCAAAGAAAAGGGCTTTGCGGGCAAAGGCTGGAATGTTGCAGGGGCCGAACTGGTTGGTAAAGCATTGGCAGAACGTATTGTTGCTGCGAAAATTGCTGACAACTGTTATTTTGATCGTGGTGGTTATCGTTATCACGGTCGTGTAAAAGCACTGTGCGAAGCAATCCGCGCAGGTGGTGTAAGAATCTAAGATCAGGAATAACGGAGTATATAAATGGCACGTTTTGATGATAAAAAATTGCAGACGGATAATTTGGTAGATAAATTAGTGTCTATCAACCGTGTGTCTAAGACAGTAAAAGGTGGACGTAATATGTCTTTCTCGGCCCTGGTTGTGGTCGGTGATAAGGCAGGTCGTGTTGGTTTTGGCAAAGGTAAAGCGTTGGAAGTTCAAGCCGCTGTGCAGAAAGCGACCAAGGCAGCCAAGGCAAAAATGATTCGCGTTCCATTAAAAGAAGGTCGTACATTGCATCACGACAGCGCGGCAAAATACGGCGCCAGCAAATTGGTTGTACGCAGTGCGGTTCCAGGTACTGGAATCATCGCAGGTGGTGCGTTGCGTGCGGTGTTTGAATGCTTGGGCGTTCAGGACGTTGTTGTTAAATCACAGGGTTCTAATAATCCTAACAACATGATCCGTGCAGCGTTCTTGGCGTTTAATAAAATGAATTCTCCGAAAACTGTGGCGGCACGTCGTGGCAAGACAGTTGCGGAAATCATTGCCGGTCGTGATGGTAAAAAATTAGAAGTTGCCGAAGGCAGCGAAGAAAAATAATCCGGACATCGGATAGGAGTTAGATTATGGCTAAAATCGTTGTAAAACAAGTAAAAAGCACAATCGGTCGTCCGGAATCACAGGTCAAAATCGTAAAAGCATTGGGCCTGGGACGTATCGGTAAAACCAAAGAAATCGAAGATAATGCAGCGAATCGCGGCATGGCTGAAAAGGTTTCTCATTTGGTTGAAATCGTAAAATAATAAATGTAAACCGAGTATGTGGATGGGGAACACTTGTCCACATGCGAAAAAAGACTATATAATAGTCGCTAGGACAAAAAGGAAAGATAAAATGAAATTAAATGCATTGATGGATAATTTTGGTGCACGTGCAGACGTAAAACGTGTTGGTCGTGGTATTGCATCAGGTTATGGTAAAACAGCTGGTCGTGGACACAAAGGTCAGAAGGCACGCAGTGGTTCACGCAAACAGGCGACATTCCAGGGTGGTCAGATGCCGATCCTGCGTCGTTTCCCAAAATTTGGTTTCAACAATCCATTTGCCAAAGAATATGTTACAATCAATTTGGGTGATATTGAAAAATTTATCGCATCTGGTAAAATTGATGCAGGCAAAGAAATCACAATTGATTCTTTGTTGGCGGCAAAAATTATCAACCGCAAATTGGATGGCTTGAAAGTTTTGGCCAAAGGCGAAATCAAATCAGCGGTTAATGTTGTCGCGACAAAATGGTCCAAGGCAGCAGAAGAAGCGATTGTCAAAGCCGGTGGTTCAATCAAGAACAACTAAGCATTTAAATCTTTTACGGCATTTGGGGTGTCCCCAGATGCCGTTCAACGGTTAAAATTCACATAACATGAAATTCTTAAAAAAATATTTCGGGAATTTAACAGATTTACAAAAACGCATCTTGTTCACATTGGGGGCGTTGATTGTTTATCGTATCGGGTCATTTATTCCATTGCCCGGTGTTAATGCATCGGCGGTGCTGCATCTGTTTAGTGGCGAAGGCAGCGGTATGATGGATATGTTCAACATGTTTTCGGGTGGATCTTTGTCCCGTATGTCGGTGTTGGCGTTGAACATTTTCCCGTATATTTCGGCATCAATCGTGTTGCAATTGTTGACCGCAACCAGCAAATCGCTTAGTGATTTACGCAAAGAAGGTGAATCAGGACGTGTTAAAATTAATCAATATACACGTTATTTAGCGGTTGTTTTGGCAATTATTCAGGGATGGGCGATTGTACGCGGCCTGCAGGCGATGGCACCGGTTAATGGTGTGTCGGCGGTTGTAAATCCAGGATTTGCGTTCGAATTGTCTGCAATTATTGCGTTGGTTGGTGGAACGGTTTTTGTTATGTGGTTGGCAGAACAAATTACCGCCCGTGGTGTTGGCCAGGGGGCATCGCTGTTGATTTTTGCAGGTATCGTCGCAGAAGTGCCGGGTGGCACAATGCAATTGTTATCACGCGCGGGCGTTGGTGAAGTGTCGCCAGCGATGTTGGCATTGACGATTGCGTTCGTTGTTGGTATTGTTGCGTTGATTGCATTTGTAGAACAGGCACAACGTCGTATTCAGATTTTATACCCACGCCAGGTTATGGCAAATGGTGTGATGAATACAAACGCATCTTATTTACCAATCAAGGTTAATATGTCGGGCGTTATGGGGCCGGTGTTCGCAGCAAGTATTATGATGTTGCCGGCATTTATTCAGCGGTTTGTGCAAAGTGAAAACCTGATCGTTCAAAACATTATGGGTGTGTTCACGTATGGAACATGGTCGTATATTTTGATCTATACAGTTTTGATTGCTTTCTTTGCATATTTTCAGACCGCGGTTATCTTTAATTCCGAAGAAACCAGTAATAATCTGAAAAATGCAGGTGGCTATGTCCCAGGTGTTCGTCCCGGTGAACAGACAATTCAGTATTTGGATGGTGTTGTTTCACGTACGACCGCCATTGGGGTTCTGTATTTGATTGTTATCTGTGTATTGCCGATAATTTTGAATACACGTTTGGGGATGCCAATTGCCGTTGGTGGGACCAGTGTTTTAATCGTTGCCGGCGTTGTTATGGATACAATGAACCAGATTCAGTCTTATTTGGTTGCAAAACAATACAGTGGTGCAATTAAAAAGGCAGCAAAGAAAGGACGTTTCCGCGGTTAATTTATAAATCGGCGGGGATAAAAGAATTTGACTTTTGTCGCAGTTGGTATAAAATATTGCGGCAGAATAAAATAACCGGATGTTTATGTAATGTGAATGTTCGGGGATAAATCCGGGGTGCGGGTGGACGCATTCCGACCGTTAAACAAAACAAGGAAAAAGAAAAATGGCACGTATAGCAGGTGTGAATATTCCGACAGAAAAGCGCATCGAAATCGCGTTGCAGTACATTCACGGTATTGGCCCGGCCAAATCCGCACAAATCTGCAAGGCTTTGAAACTGAAAGATGGTTTGCGCGCAAAAGATCTGACGGACGAAGATGTAGTTAAAATTTCAAAGTACATCGAAGAAAACTTTAAAGTAGAAGGTGATGTTCGTCGTGAAGTTACAATGAACATCAAACGTTTGCAGGATTTGAAGGCGTATCGTGGTATTCGCCATCGTAACCGTTTGCCGGTTCGTGGTCAGCGTACCCAGACAAATGCACGTACACGTAAAGGTAAGCGTGTAGTGGTCGCCGGTTCCGCAACCAAAGGGAAATAAAAATTAATCTAACGCCGCATCTATGCGCGTTGGGCTCTGGTCATGTAGCGTTTGTACACTCCCGTCGCCCAACACACATACCTGCAACGTTATCTTAATTTTTTGAATAAGGTAGAGATTAACACCATAGTTAATTGAAGACATCTAAAACAAGGATAAATAAAAATGGCAGTAACAAAAGCTAAAAAGAAAGTCGTAAAAAAAGTATCGCATGGTATTGCGCATATTGTTGCGACAAATAACAATACACGTATCACAATCACAGACCAGTCTGGCGCCGTATTGACATGGGCAACCGCTGGGGCAAATAATTTTAAGGGTGCTAAAAAATCAACGCCATATGCAGCGACCGTTGTAGCAGACGCAGTTGGTAAAAAAGTCGCCGAAATGGGTATGAAAACAGTTGATGTTTTGATGCGTGGTATTGGCCAGGGACGTGAATCAGCCGTCCGCGGTCTGGCAAATGCGGGATTGGTCGTTCAGTCAATCACGGACACAACACGTATTCCACATAATGGTTGTCGTCCAAAAAAGGTACGCCGCGTGTAATAAGAAATCCTGTCTTTATAGACGGGATTTTTTATTGCATAAATCAAGAAAAACAAAGGAACAAAAATGAAAGACCCAAAACCATCAAATTCTTATTTAATACAAAAATCTGATTATGATATTTTGAAACGGGCGGTTCAACATGATGCGTCGGCGGCGCGGATTTTGAATCAGGCACATTATGGAACCTTTAAAGAAATTATTACCGATGATAAAATGAAACAGTTGTTTGGGGCAAATTATTCGGGATTGTTGTACTTTGATTTTGATGCGTGTGAATGGAACAGAAGTTCATGGGAAGGGATGGATATTGATTTTCAATATATAGATGAAAAACACGTCTATCAATTACGCCAGGCATTGGGTTGGATGGGAAAATTAAAAGGATTGGATTTGTTGGCGCCAGTGGTCATGCCGGTGGATGATAAATTTTATCCAGGCAGGGGGCAATACATTGAAAAACCAATTTATCAAAAGTATTCAGATTCCTTGGTGGGAAATTTCGTGTGCAGAAGTCAGAAAACAGGTAGAATATTAACACCATCAAAAAACTGGATTGGTGTTGATAAATTCGAGGATTCGTACGGTCTGAGCCAGGTTGGAATAACCAGATTTGCAAAAAATATTTACGATGATGAATGGTTCAGGGAAAGGGCGCATGCACTGATTGCGCAACAAAGATAATAATCATTTTGATGTTTGGGGATATATAATTTTGTGATATAATGATACGAAGTTATATTGGGGATGTAGATCAAAATGAAAAAGTTTTTGTCCGCTATATTGTGTATTGTGGCATTGCCAGCGTATGGGAATAGCATGACGCTGGTTGATGCGTTGCGCGCGACATACGGTGCGTGTGTTGGTATCGACGAGGAATTGGCAGATTTGAAAAAGATGGCGGGTATTAACACCGCAATTACATCGGTTGGGACAGTTGCCGGTGCCGGTGCAACCGTTGTTGGGGTGGTAAAAACATCTACTGATAAAAAGGCCGAAGAATTAGAAAAGATTTTGGAAGAGATAAAAAAACTATCCGAAAATCAGACCCCAATGACAGAAGCCGAAGTTTCAATATTTATGTCTGAATTTAATGATGCGTATGATGTGGCAATTGCGTCATCAGATGAGGTGGAATCAGAATTAGATAAGACAACAGAAAAATCAAAGAAACTAGGAAACTGGCGTACGGGCCTGGTGGCGGGGGCGGCGGCAACAAACGTGGCCGGTGCAATTATTGCGTCCACAAACAAGGTGGATGAAGATCTGAATACACAGATTAAAAATTGTCTGGTGTCTGTTGAAAATCTGCGCAATGCAATGATGCAGGCCCGTATGAATGGCGAAGATGTCAGTGAAGCACAATTAATTGCAGATACGTGTGGTGAATATGAATTTGCAGATTTGTCAAAGATTAATACACGTGCCAAAGGGGCGGCAATTTCATCGGGGGTTGGGGCAACAACTGGTTTGATTGGTACGATAACATCCGCATCGGCCAATGGTTCAAGTGTTCGTGATGATAACTCGGCGGTGGGACGGCAACGCGAAAAGAATCTAAATATGGCGTCTAATGTTTTGGCGGGAACAACAACCGCGGCATCGGTAACCGCGACCGTGTTTAATGCAACACAAATCAAGGCTATTAAGCAGGTTGCAGAAATTGCACAAAAATGTACGGGGGTATTGAAATGATAAAAAGATTTCTATTCTTGGGCTGTATGTTGTTTTGTGCGGTGTCTGTAAATGCAGAAACGTATTTGAAGGTAAATGATATAGATTTATTAAAACAGGTTATTGCAACACATTTTCCAGATGAAGAAGCCCAGGCAGATGTATTGGATGAATATCGTGATGCGTTGGCAGATAATGGTGGGTATGGACTGACGGCTGATGATATGTGGAATGTATGCAAGGCGGGTGGACTAAGGATTAGACGGTCGGCTGATAAAAATAAGTGTTTAGCGTTTGTAAAAGACTTAACAAATTTAACCGCGGTTTATTATCAGGTGTGTGGTGCAGATAAAGATAAATCAGGTATAGTCGCACGATGCGTTGATACGGTTTTTGATGCAGAAAGTGGTGATAAGGATATTCAGGTTACAACGCGTGATGCAATTAATCTGGCCAAAGTACATGCAAAAAAACAATATAATGATACAATAGAATGTCTGAATATGGCACGAACAGAATCAAATGATGATTTTATTGTGTGCAAATCAACATTGACCTCAAATGTGTATTATGAATATAGATTTTCAGACGCAAAAGAATCCAAGGACGTAACAGTAACCCAGGGGGTTGAGGCGGGTATTTGTGCCATATACGGATTAGACTATACGGCGGCGGGTTCAGTTAGTGTGGGATCTGTTAGTGCGGGGGTGGTTACAAATGTAAGGTCGTGGCCGTCATATTGTCAGACAAAAGATAAATCGATATGTGCCAAGGTAAATGTAACGGCCAAAGAGTTTGGATATGAAGTAGATAATTATGACTCAGGGTGTAAATTTTTAAACGCAAATATTTATGATGCCAAGGATATTATAAACGAATATGGAAATCCGCCAATTGATAATTGGGTGTTTTCAGAGGGGGTGAAAAATATTGAACTGTATGCAGATGCAGATTTAGACGAAACAATAAAAAATTATGTTGTTGCAAAAATTGCGCCAACAACATTAACCAGTTTTTCGTGTAATAAAACCCACAACAGGTTTATTCGTTCTGGTACGCAGCATGATGATGTGTTGACGTGTCAGATAAATGGCAAGCGGGTGGATTTTGTTTTTGATGACCTGACCCAGTTTCGTGGATTCTTGGGGAAAAAGAAAATCGCCGCCAGCAAGCAGGCAATTGAATGCATGACCGCAGATGGGGTGTATGATGGTAAAAACTGTGCGGCAATTAGTCAGGTGGCATGTGAACAAATTAAATTGGCCAATGTGGCAGATTGTCCAGATTGCAAATCTGTATATTGGGACGATAAAAATCAAATTTGCGTTTTGGGTGCTGCAAAAGATTCGGCGGCGTGGGGCAAGGGCATTAAGATTGGAACGGTGGCTGGTACAGCACTGGTGGCGGTTGCAGCAACGGTTGTAACAGGTGGTGCGGCGGCGCCGGGGGCGTGGGCAATTGTGGCCAATGTTGGTTCTGGGCTGGTTGTAGCAGGGGCCACCGCCCAGATTACATCAGAAGCGGTTATGACATTTGGTATATTTGATCCGTTTGTCAAAAAGGCTAATTTATGTATCCAAAACAAAGATGCGGCGTGTGCAGAAGATTTGCTGATAAATGAATTAAATCGTATGCAAAGTTATTCCAAAGAATTTACCAGTCAAGAAGCAACCGCACTGGATGAAATATTTGTTCAACTGATTGGTATGTTACCAGATGATTCGCGTTTCTGGACCGATTTCTTTGGTAATCCAGATTTCTTTGATTGTACGGTTCCAAGCGACCCAACAACGTGTGTGGTAAAGGAAAATGCGCGTTTCTGGCAGGTTGCCAGGACAGTTGGAAACGTGGCGATGATTGCGGGTGGGTTCTTGAAGATGATGGGGGTCATAGGGACACATTTTGTACAAACGCAGAATACAATTGTTGCCAGGGTGGCGGCAATGCCAAAACATGGAACACTGGTTGTACAAACACAGGCGCCATTAAATCCAAATTTTTGGACATCGATTTCTAATAGAATCGTCCAGGCAATGAATATTCCAGGGGTTACCACTAATTCACAATTGGTAAGGCATATGGGATGGAAGCTGGGGCAAAAATTATTCTTTAATCCAGCTACTGGATTGATAATAGATGCGGTGCCGTTGGGTGCATCATTGACTGGATTGGTTCCAATTGTGGTTGGAACAGGAAATATTTTATATCATAGCAAAGATGATGCAGATTTCTTTGTGGTCAAGGGTGGATATAAAGCACCAGTGGATCCAACACCAGTTGAATCAACACCGATTGAACCAACACCGGTTGAACCAACGCCGGTTAGTCCGACACCAGTGGA
The DNA here is from genome assembly GCA_017935245.1 of Alphaproteobacteria bacterium. Taxonomy (GTDB): domain Bacteria; phylum Pseudomonadota; class Alphaproteobacteria; order Rs-D84; family Rs-D84; genus Enterousia. The sequence goes on from JAGBHZ010000012.1 coordinate 17,789, forward strand.
CCCAGCACCGGTTAATCCAATTTTGACACCAGTTGTTACACCAAATCCAGTGGTGATTCCAGAGCCGGTAAAGCGCGATGTTTCGCCATATGCGGTCAAGGATCCGCGTAAAACGGGGTTGATTGCAACGGCGGCTGTTTTGGGTGCGGTTGGAACGGGGTTATTGGTTGGTGGTTTGATCAATAATGACAAAGATGACGATAAGTTGTCGCAATTGCCACAATCAGGAAGCAGTGCGTTGGAAAAAGAACTGGAATTGGTATTAAATAATGCAAATGGATTCTTTTTTGTTGATGGTAATATGGTGAAACTGGTATCGATGCCAACAACAAATGGGACGGATGCAAAAATTGTTAATATTAACGGTAATGCGGTGGTTGTTGTGGATTACCGCGGGCATAAATTGCCGTACTTTGTAAACGATAAAACGGGGGCGTGGGTGCCTTTGTTGGGAATTGGCAAAACGGGTGGTTGGTTTAATACATATCTCGTGGATGGTGTGCCGACGTTTATTGTTGAAATACAAAATGTTTTGAATCAACAATTAAAGCCTGCAATCGTTGCACAATTTGTTCGTCCAAATTCTTTGGGGGTCCAGTTCCCATTGCCTGCGGATTCTGCGTATGGCATTATTAATGCAGAATTTCCAAATGGTGTTGTAGAAACTTTTGATGGTACATTTAGTCCATCGGATCAAACAATTTATAATAACAATTTTTACAGGATAAAGAATTTGTTCAATTCAGCCGCCCAAATGGGCGGTTTTTTTATGGACATCTGGGATTTGTATGCTATTATCATTTCACCAGTGGGGCGGGGTGTAGTAATAGTTTAAGGAATAAATATGAAAAAAATTTTATTTGCTTCTTTGGTTGCGTTTGTTGTGTCAATGCCGGCCATGGCGGATGGTATTGTAACCGAAACAGAAACCATTACCACGATTGAGGTACTGGATTATAATTACAATGCGCCACGTTATGTTTCATCGGCCCAGGTTGTTCCGCATAAACGCCCATGTCCAAAACGTGCCGCGCCGGTTCGTGTTAAAACACACACAGAAGTAATTGACCACTATCAATTATATCAACCGGTAACGGTCTATCAGCCGGCGGGTCGTGAATCAACACGTCGTATAATTCGTGCACCCCAGGCGTGTAATAAATGTTATTAATGCTTCTGATTACGGTATTGTCAATGAGCCCGATGTTAAGATTAAAGTTTTTGGAAAAATTATTTGGCAGACGTGAAGTTGTTGTGCCAGAAAAATTGACCGATGAACGCGCCCGGCAAATTCTGGGTGATTATGCCGGTCATGCCGTGATGTATAACTTTGATACACGTAAATGGAATTGCAGATACTATCTGGGGCACAGTGTCATGACAACGGGTGTAGATTGCGTGCGTATGAAAAGTGAAATTGAACGCACACATCCAAATATTGAATTGGCGGCGGTGGTTGGTATGGCGATTGTAAGACCAAAATTGGAATTATTTACATATTTGCCCAAACCCGCCACGCGTAATAATTCGGCACCGATGGCGTATGCTACATTTATTACCCGTGATAAGAAAAATGGAAAACTGAACGAATTGCCGCAAAAATGGGTACGCTTGTCCGAATGTGCGCACCAGACATTTGTATGCGAGGCAATGCCACAGTTGCTGTCTGGTATTGGATATTCTTCGGCGCCAATGTGGCATGTAGATTGGTGTTTGTACGGCGAAAAAATAACATCACCATTGATTGATGATGCACAAAAATTAAAGGAACATAAAAAGTTCTTGTGCACGATTAAGCAAAAGTAATTCATATCATGGGACGGCCACCGAAACTTTTATCAACCCAGAAAGTTGGTACCATTTCCATGGACCTGGAATTTATTCAGCAAATGATAAAAACACGGAATTTAACGGTCAATGATTTAACCGTTGTTTTGCGTCATATTGATATGGTGCGGGATGATTTGATTGCGGCGATAAATGCGCGGCAAAAACAAAAATAACACGAATATTCAATTGACTTTTGCAGAATACTGCTATAAAATACGCGGGCGCGAACATAAATGCGCGGCCATTTGGCGAAAATGATAAACTAAGCTAAAAGGAAAAATATATGATTGAAAAGAACTGGATGACGTTGATTAAGCCAAAAAAATTGACAATCAACACAGATGAACATAATCCAAATATTGCAACATTGATTGCCGAACCATTGGAAAAGGGTTTCGGTTTGACATTGGGTACGGCATTGCGTCGTGTTCTGTTGTCTTCGTTGCAGGGATGTGCACCGATTTATATCAAAATTGATGGTGTACAGCATGAATTTTCTAGCATTTCTGGTGTTCGCGAAGATGTAACAGATATCATCTTGAACCTGAAAGGGGTTTATTTCAAAGCCCTGAACGAAGGTCAGCATAAAGCATATTTAAAGGTTAAAGGGCCCGCCGTTGTTACAGCCGGTATGATTGAAACAACAGGTGGTGTCGAAGTCATGAACAAAGATGTTGAAATCTGCACATTGGACAAAGGTGCGAATTTAGACATGGAAATCACATTGGGTACAGGACGTGGCTATGTGCCGGCATCGGCCCATGCAGAAGATTTGCCATTGGGTGTGATTCCGGTGGATTCTATCTTCTCGCCAATTTTGAATGTCGCAACAGAAGTTTTGCCAACACGTGTTGGTCAATCAACAGACTTTGATAAATTAGAATTAACGGTTAAGACAAATGGTTCGGTATCGCCCGAAGATGCAATTGCATTTGCCGCACGTATTTTGACAGATCAATTGGTTGTATTTATCAACTTTGAAGATCCGGCACAAATCAGCGCACCAAGCGAAGATGAAAAGGCAAAAGATGCATTGCCATTTGATCCAAAATTGTTAAAGCATGTTGATGAACTGGAATTGTCGGTTCGTGCAAACAACTGTTTGAAGAACGATAAAATCAACTGGTTGGGTGAATTGGTACAAAAGACCGAAGCCGACATGTTGAAAACACCAAACTTTGGCCGCAAATCTTTGAACGAAATCAAGGTTCAATTAGAAGCGATGGGCCTGGGGCTGGGGATGGAAGTACCGGGTTGGCCACCAGAAAATATTGCAGAGTTGGCCAAAAAATACGAGGACCCTTATAAATAAATTAAAATATATGGATTCTTGTTGTGTTTGTCGGTTCTTATGTAGGTTAACTACACTGCGAACCGTCAAACACTTCCAATAATCTCATATCTTTTAATTTCTTGCTTAGCAAGGGCTTATGTGATGACAAAACTGCGAACATCAACATTTGTCGCACATAATTTAATTTCTTCGCATTGCAAGGAGAAGGTTGGATTGTTGCGAACCGTCAAACACTTCCAATAATTCCATATCTTTTAATTTCTTCGCACAGCAGGTGGAATATGATTTTCCTTGCAACGGGCGAAAAATAGTATAACATAAAGCGAATTTAACCCCATGGTTCTGGTGCTGAATCAGGTCATGGACGTCTCAAAAAAATCCCATCGGACGGTGGGCAGAAACCAAAAGGAGTAATCGATGAGACATATGAAAGCAGGTCGTACATTCAATCGCGACACAAATGCACGCAAGGCCCTGTTTATTGGTCTGGCAAAAAACTTGATTGAAAAAGAACAGATTAAAACAACATTACCAAAAGCAAAAGATTTACGCAGTGTCGTTGAAAAATTGATTACTCGCGCAAAGAATGATACGGTTGCAAATCGTCGTTTGACGGCATCTGAATTGGGCAACAACAGTGCAGCAACAGTTAAAAAGTTATTTGATGTTTTGGGAAAACGTTATGCAAATCGTCCAGGTGGCTATACACGCGTTTTAAAGGCGGGATTCCGTTATGGTGATGCGGCACCAATGGCAATTATTGAATTGGTTGATCGCGATGAAAATGCAAAAAAGGCTCCAGTTGCCCCAGTTGCAGAAGAAAAAGCGGAAGAAGTTGTAGAAGAAAAAGCCGCCACAGCAGAATAAGAAAAAAGCAGGTGGATTAAATGCCCCGTCAAATGACGGGGTGTTTTTTTGTTTATAAAAATATTGACATTTAATTATATTTGTCTATACTTTTTAGTATGAAAGTTGATTTGTTTCAGGCACGTTTGGCGTATGATTTGGGTTCGGGCGAATATAATAAGATGTCGCCTAATTTTGCGTGTTTTTCGCCGGCCTATGTCGCGACAAACGAAGATGTTCGTGAAGTATTGCGTGTTTTGCGTCCCGCGTCGGGTGCGCGTGTTTTAACCGTTGCCGGCAGTGGGGACCAGGCATTATTCTATAAATTGTCGGGGGCGGGGCATGTTGATACGTTTGATATTACATTTAATGCCAAGATGATGATGGATATTAAAACGGCGGCCATTGGAAAATTGCCACATATTGAATATTTGTCCCTGTTAAATAATATTAGGTTCAGTCGTGATATTTCCAATATTCCACAGTACAAACAGATTGTTGATTATGTACCAAGTGATACGCGTGAATATGTTCATGCAATGCGTGGTGCGCATCTGGTGCGTGGCGGGATGCTGGATACAGTTTTGTTTAAAAATGAGTATGCAAAAATTGGCGAAATTATCAAAGAGCCGTTTAATTTTATATGGACGGATCTGGGGGAATTATCGGCACATGTAACGCAAAACTATGACCAGATTTATTTGTCGAATATTTTGCAGTATAATGCGCAGCCGCAATATGTTGTTAATGTTATCTGTGATTTAATGACGCGATTAAATCCGGGTGGAAAAATACTGGTAAATGTTGCGCCGTGGTTTGATGGCGAAGAATTAGTTGCGATGAAAACATTGCAACAAAAGGTAGAACAGGCAAATGTTGCACGTGTGAAATTTTTTCAAAATAATGCGCTGCACATGTGTTTTCTGGAAAAAAGATAGTTGGTGGTTGATTTTTATCTTTTCATTAATTTTAAAATGTGTTAAAATTTGCGGTAAAGAGAGAATATGAAATCGCTTTGCCGCATTTTGTTTTGTGTGATGTGCGTGCTGCCCACGGTTGCGGGGGCGGCGCCGGTTGCAACCACCGCGGGCAGTAATTTAACCGCATATAATCCAAATACAATGGGTTCGGTTAATAATAATCAGTGGAATTCACTAATGAATAATCGCACGGGGACCGCAAATGGTCCGGTGGCGGATTTTGGGAACTGTAATGCGCTAATATTGCGTTGTGCAACGCCAAAGTGTGCGGCGGGTGGATGTACATCGATGGATGTAACAATTCCAATTGTTAATGGGTGTGTTATGGATAATGCGACCTGTAAGCAATATGGGGATGATTTAGTGCAATCAATTGCGGCCCAGATTGTTGCAAATTCAAATGCCCGGGCGGCCCAGGCGGCACAAAATGCCGCGGCATCTGCCGCCGCCCAATCCAGTCAGCAGATGGCCCAGATGCAGCAAGAAATGAATATGCAAATGCAGCAGATGCAGGCCCAAATGCAACAACAAAATGCAGAAACCGTTGCCCAGTTACAGGCCGCGTTGGAGGAACAAAAACAAATGGCCGCCGCCGCCCAGCAACAGGTGGCAGATGCCCAGGCCGCCCAGGCCGCACAAAGCGCGACAAGTGAATCGGGACTGACCGCGGCCCAGGAACAGGCCGCCGCCCGTGGCGTTGATGCAGATTTATTGGTTCGTGAACAGGTTACCGGTCAGATTATGTCCAAATTGGAAAATGCGGAAACCGCGTTAAAGGCACTGGAAGCGACAATGAAAGATGTGTTCACGTATGCCGGTTGCGATTCCAGGGGTAATAATTGTACCGGGCCAAAGCGTGTAAAAGTATTTAAGCAAAAGGCAATGGATTTCTTTGATCCATATAATGATGTTTTGGATGAATTATATGACGCGTTAATTACCGCCCAGTCAGTTGGTGTTGATATTACCGATATTTACATGATGTTAAATGGGTCGTGTAATGTCTGGGGTGAATATTTGTGTTCGGGTGTTGAAACGGATATGGGTAAAACGATGTCGGGTCAGTTTTATTATAAATGGCCGGAATATACCACGACGGAATGTCCGGTCGATGGTGGTAAATCAAAGGCCGCAGGCCAGGCGAATGGTGGGCATGAATGCTATGCGCGCCAGGTTATTCCACCCGAAGATTTACGTGGATGTGTTTTGCAACGTACACTTAGCAGTGAAGACGAGGTTCAGCGTGCATGGCTGGAAACACAAAGCGGGGATAATATGATTCGCGTTGGATGTGCGTCCAGTGCGTTGGAAAATTCTGCGTTTTTCCGTAATCGCAAGAAGCAGGCATCGATTGATATAGAAACGTTGGAACGTATAATTGAACAAGATGCGCCGGCCGTTTTTGGGCGTGTTTATGGTGGGGAAGTAACAACGCCGGAAAAAGATGGTATAAAATACTGTGCGGTAAGTAGCGAAGGTATGCAGGAATTACAAAAGGCTGTTTCATTAAAGAAATTGCCAGACGATGTTTGTGTTAGTAAGTCTGAGATAGATAAGGGTAATTTTATCGATATTTCTGCGATTGGCGATGGTTTGAATGTTGTTTTTGCTGGCACTTTGTCAGAAGAGGTTTTAGATTGTGAAAATCAAGATGGTATCTGGCGTGGTGATGTAAAAGATGGCTACTGTGTGTGTTTGGATGCAAACGGTAATGGGATTGAGACGAAAAAGCCACTTACAGATTGTTACAGCGATTTAGATAGAGAGATTGATGCAGAGATGGAAAAAAATTTAAAAGAAATGTTAGAAAATATAAATGCGAAATAGAAGTCGATATAGAAGATGTTAAAGCATTATGTGGAATTTTTTATGTGTTTAACACTGGCCTTGATGCCGGGGGTGGGGTGGTGTGCATCAAATGGGTGCGATAATGAAAAAAATGAGTATATTAATCCGGCCCTGGCCCTGTGTTCGACGCATGTTTATAATATTGGTCGTGTTGAAAATCCAACGGATGAATCGGAACGTGGATATATGCGTGATATGGTTGCACTTAAAATAACCATTATGACCCAGCAATTAAATAAGCAATATGAATATCTGGAATCGATGATTGGGCGGTTTAAAACGCAACTTGAAAAGGCCGTGTTAAAGACGAAGCTGCAAACGTCGGGCGCGGCGGGTTCGACGAATACGTCGGGTGATGCGTCGTCATCCAATCGTGGGGATCGTAATGTTTATTTGTCGGGGGTAAAGAATTGTAATAATGAATTATCGCCGGCGAATGTTGTTACGTGTCTGAATAATAATTTAAATACGATTTCTAATGCCACGGATTACGGTAATAAACCAACGTCAGAGGCAAAAAAGCAGTTGGTCAATGATTTTAAATTGTTAAATGGAACGTCTGTTGGTTGTAAGAAGGAGAAGGATGATTCCTGTTTTGTTCAAAATATGAATGCGGCCATGTTTAGATCCTGTATGGATGAAATGCGTGCATGTTTGCGAAATGTGTCGTATAATTTAGAACAAGAAGCAAAGCAAGTTAACATGTGGTCGGTGTCTGGACAATAGTTAAACTGGTTTAATGTGTTTTGGTCATTAATAATAAATTTAGATTGTAAAAAAAGTCCCTTTTTAAGGGACTTTTTTATTTAGTGGAATTTTTGGATTCTTTTTTTAGTAAGTCTGAATTAATTAATGTATCGCCAATGATACCAACGCCTAATCCGGAACCGGCGGTTATGGCACCAGTTTTTAAGTCTTTGGTCGTTTTATCTTTTTGTTCCGCCCATTTTTTTGCGTCTTCGCCATCGGGATCTGACATTGCGCGTGCCAATGATGCGTATGCACCCGATGTTGTTCCAATACCAACATCGTCATATAATCCTGTTGTTGCAGAATCCAGAATCGGTTCAGATTCAATGCCCGGATTCATGCCCAATTGTTCCTTGCGGGTCTTTAAATCATTGGCCAGGTTTACATATTCCGCGTACAGTGGGATTAATTCGGCCACGCCGGGTAATTCGATGCCGGTTTCGCCACCCTGGATATTCATGCCCGCGCCATAGTCGCACCGGAACGTTTCCAGATATGCCGCCATATCGCGTTCGGCGTCGGCATTTGCGTTTTGTTCGGCCAAAGATGACGCCACCATCATTCCACCAATGCCCGTCGCGCCCATTGATGCCGCGCCCAACATACGATTTTCCAGGGATTGTTCGGTGGCTTTGGCGTCTTCGTATTTTTGACGTGCTTCATCGATTTTTTGTTGTTCTGATTCATTGGCAACGCATGATAATCCGTCTTCGGCGGGGTCGTATCCACCAACACAGCCGGTGATAAAGCAAATCTCGGTATCTGTGGAGCTGTCAAATTTACGTATGCCCATTGTCGCATTTTTATCGGTCGGGGTGCATGAACCACTGATTGGGACGCATTTATCGCCCGATGGGTCATAGCCGGCATCGCAACTGGTGGGGAAGCATTTGCCACGGGACAATTCGCCGGCGGTGGCATGTTCGATTGCGGCAATTTGTTCATCGGTGCATGGGCCCGAACTGATGATACATGTGTTGGTTGTTTCATCAACCATATATCCATCAATACATGATTTAATAATGCATTCCAGTTTCCCGTTTCGTTCTGTGTATCGGGCCGTTTTTACAAATTCAGCGGTTGCGCCCGTGTATTTGCATTTGTCATTTTTTAATGATGTGCATTTGGTTTCGTCATCGTTTTTGTCAAATCCATCTTTGCATGTTAATACGCGACAATATTCTTTTCCGCGTGCATTGCATGCAATTTCACCCGTTGCTGCGTTTTCGTGCAGTTTTGGTGTCGTTGTGTGTGTGCATACTAATTCATCACCGGTTTTATCAACACATTTGTTGTCAACCAATTTTTGTTTGCATCCACATGGGTTGGCAATACACAGGCCGGCCTTGTTTGGTTTATATCCATCCTCACATTCGGTGGCGACACATTTTCCATCGCGCCATTCGCCGGCGGTGGCGTATTCGATTTTATCCCAACTGTTATCATCAGGGCATGGGCCAGATACACGTATGCATCCATTTTTGTCGGCGTTTGGTTCCCAATGTTCAACACATTGTGTTATTTGACAAATTTTTGTGCCATCAGATAATACATTATATTCACCCATGGTTGCATTGGAATCCATTTTTTTTGCTTCGTCAACGCATGGGGCGCCATCCATGCTGTTACAGCGATTGTTCTTTGTATCATGCGTTGCCCATGATTCACATTCGATGACGGTGCATACTTCTTTGCCAAAGGGACCGTCGGGGCATCTTAGTTCGGCGGTTTTTGCATTGGCAATAGTGCATATTTTTTGTTCGTCGGTGTAATTAACGCATTTGTTGTTAATCGAATCTTTGATTTGGCCACATGAACAGTCAGAAATTGTGCATTTGCCCGATATAACCCGATATCCAGCAACGCAGTTGTTTGGTACGCATTTGCCATTTTTTAATGTGCCGGGTCCATCGGCAAATTCGTCGGTTGGTGTGCATTCGCCGCCGGTCTTGATACATTTTTCACCAGCATCATTTGGGGAATAATTTTTTTCACAGCTTTTAATCACACATTTTAGTTTCCCATTTATCGTTTCCCATACCGCGCGTTTTACGTGATTGTTTTCGCCGGGGATGGTGCATGGTTGGCCCTTTAACTTAACACATTTGTTGTTTGGTTTATCCAGTTCGTAATCATCAATACATCCGTCATCAGGGATGATACATACTTCTTTGCCATCGACACATGTCATTGTTGCAGTTTTGGCATTTTGTGGCAATGATGGTTTTGTATATTTGGTGCATATTTTATCGTTGTCGTTTTTTTCATTGCATTGACCGTTGATTAATTTGTAGCCGCATTTACAGCCCAATGCAATGCATTTGCCGTCTTGGATACCGAATGCGGTTGCATTTGGATGCTGGGATTTTTGTTCGGGTGTGCATTCGGTCAGTATTTTTATGCATTGTGTATTATCTGGGCCGCCGGGTTTATAGCCATCAGCGCATTTTAAATCAATGCATTGGCCATCGTGATATGTGCCACCAGTGGCGTTTTGGTCGGTTGCCTTGTATTCTTCACGGGTACATGGTTCGCCATTTCGTGAAACGCATATGTTTTGTGTGGTGTCGGCGCGAAACCCATCTTCGCAGTCGGAAACATAGCAACCCCATACACCACGTTTTTCATCGTATTTTGCATTCGTTGCATGTTTTATTTTAGATGTACAATCGCCACCCCGATTATCAACGCATTGTTCGCCAGATTTGGTGTATCGTGGTTCGTCGCATGAAATTAATTTACATGTGTTGTTATCAACCCAGCGTCCCGTGCCGTGTTTGAATTCGCATTTTTGTTCAACGCATTTGGCGTTTTTATTTCGTCCGGTTAATTTCCAGCGCGGTTCAATACATTCAGATGGATAACATTGGCCATCAATTGCAACACGTTTGGATATGCCATTTGCGCGATCGGGTTTACAATCAATTTTTATAGATGCGTTAATGGTTTCGCTGCTGGGTTTTAATTTTATTGGACCGTTTATCTGAGATGCGGGAACGGTTGCTGTTTCGTATCCCATGAAAGAAATTTCTAGCTTTCCACCATCAGATACATCCAGTGGATCGAATTTTCCGTTTATGTCGGTGTATGTACCGGTTGTGGAACCCTGGACAGAAACAAAAGCACCAACCAATGGTTCGTTGTTTTCATCAACAACCGTCCCAGACATCAGCGCCGCCATTGCGGGTATCGCAAAAATTACAAATAAAAATCCAGTTATTATTTTTTTCATTTTTTATATGTTCCTGTTACGCTTATTTCGATTGTGATTTTATTGGTGCTGGTCCCTCGCTAAGTTTTGCTGTTGCATCCTGTTCGGCCGCGCGCGAACTGTTTTGTGCAAGTTCTGCGGCGGCTTTCTTTGTACTGCGTTCGGATTCCGTTTCCGATTGTGATTTTATTGGTGCTGGTCCCTCGCTAAGTTTTGCTGTTGCATCCTGTTCGGCCGCGCGCGAACTGTTTTGTGCAAGTTCTGCGGCGGTTTTCTTTGTACTGCGTTCGGATTCCATTTCCGATTTGGATTTTA
>JAGBHZ010000001.1 GCA_017935245.1 Alphaproteobacteria bacterium
CTGCGAACTGTCGCTATTGCTCTGCATTGCTTCTTCGGCCGCGGTCTGGGCAAACAATGTTTCCACTTCATCCGCCGTCAGGCCGATATACTGAATCTTTTGTGCAACATCTTGTAATTTTTCAGTTGCAAGTTTCAAGGCCTCTTCGGTCTTGGCATAATTTTTTATGTTCTTGGAACACGAACAGCGCCCCTGGTCATCATCCAGAACATTACAGAAATTATCCATACAGTCGGTATATTGTGCCTTGCACTTTTCTGCCAGCGAATAAAACTCATCATTTTTTACCACCCCTGCCGCACGCGTGGCCAGTCCCCCATTATTCGTCCCCACCTTTACACTGGGCAAAGAAACCGCACGCGAAGCAACCAAATTATTTATCCTTGTAGCGGTATTTCTTGCGCTGGTGCGCGTTCCAACATTCGTCGCCGTGCGGGCCGTCGCCACCGTTGAACGCCCAACAACATTTCGATTCGTTGCGGCACGTCCCGTATTCGCCGTGCCGGTCGCCACCGCACGTGTCCCAACAGATGCCGTTTCCACGTTATGCCCAGAACTTCGTGAACGACTAACACTTTTGGTGTTCGACGCACCCCGCTTTGTTACAGAACGCTGGGCCTGAATATTTTTATCAGTATTATTATTAGCACCACGCGTCATCACACGCGTTTCATAACGACGCGACACCTCGGCCGCATACACAGGCGCAAAAGAAACCACAACAGACAACAAAAAAGCCCAGCTTTTTCTCATAAAATACTAAATCTCTCCAATCATTGTTTGAAGACTAGCATACATAAGCCAGCCAAGTAAAGAATAAAACAATACCCCCGGAAAAACACCGGGGGAATATCTTTTTGAAACTTTAGGATACTTTTTATCCACGGAACCCCATGGCGACAATGAACATTTCCACACTGTCTTTGCGCGACGATGGTGGTTTTATATGATGCACAGATTCAAACCGTTCTTTAATCTGTTTCAACAAATCATTTGTTGTACCACCGGTAAAAGATTTACACACAAATGTTCCACCCGGCTTTAACGCCCGCAACGCGAAATCAAATGCGTATTCCAACAACACCATTTGACGAATATGGTCTGTTTTTTTATGCCCAACGGTATTTGGCGCCATATCAGACACAATAACATCCGCGGTACCATTACCAGTTTCATCAGGCTGCAAACCCAATTTTTCTTCCAGCCAGCGCAACGCCGCATCCGATGTAAAATCCCCCTGGTACGTTTCAACACCGACAATCGGGGAAATTTCCAGCAAATCCATTGCAAAAATACGTGATTTCGGATATGTCCGGGCAATATATTGCGACCACGATCCCGGCGCCGCCCCCAGGTCCACGATAACCTGGCCATTGCGCAAAAACTTAAACTTGTCGTTCATTTCAATCAGTTTATACGCCGCCCGCGCGCGATAGCCATCTTTTTGTGCACGCGCAACATACGGATCAGCCGCCTGGCGCTGTAGCCAGGCAACAGATGATTTTTTTGCTGCAATTTTCTTATTTGTTATTTTCATTACCGTGTACGCATCCGACGTTCAGATTGTTTTTTCATATTACGTAAATGCGTCTTATACGCTTCCCGTGCGGCGGCCTGGGGACTTACATACGTTGTGTACATACGTTCATCATCTGTGCTATAAAATTCTGTATCTACACCATGATGTTTATAGGTTACAACAACATTATATCCAATAACACGACCATTTTGCACCACTGCCTGGGGGGCTTTTACCGCCACAACATCCCAATTAAACAAATGTTTCCAATCTAACTTCATATTACCTACCTTTGATTTGTTGTTGTTTTTGATTATAAAAATCAAATGCCATCTTGCGTGCCTGGGCACGTGTTACAAAGCACATTTTTTCTTCATCATCGGCGAACAAATATTTACGTTCACCGTGATGCTTATAGGTTACTGTAACCTCGTACCCCAGCAGTACATGCCCCTTATCGCGATAGTCGCGATAAATTTCAATTGGCCCCGATACCGCAACCGGTGTCCAATCAAAACAATTTTTTACCTTACTAACGATACCCCTCAAACTCATTTTAATTTACCCCCTGGGGTTTTGGGCCTGGCTGTTGTTGCATACGCGCCATAACCGCTTCCATCCCCCCCATACGCTGAATCATTGCCATCTGCTGTTTCATTTTGGTATATTGCTTTATCATATGTTCCACATCACGAACCGTACAACCCGCGGTTTCGGCAATGCGTGTCTTGGCATTGGCAAAGATTTTTTCTGGATTATTACGTTCTTCGGCGGTCATTGCCTCCAGAATCTTGATTTGTGCATCAACACTGCCATCTTTAATCTTTTCCTTCATGGCCGACACTGCGTCTTTCATACCCGGCACCATTTTCAGCAGCCCACTAAAATTACTCATCTTTTTAATCTGCTTTAATTGTGCCAGCATATCGTTCATATCAAATTGACCCGACATCATACGTTCGGCCGTTTCCTTCATCCCAGCCGGCATTTTTTCCGTCATCGCCGCTTCACCAGCATTTAAATTTTCATTTTCTTGTTTTTTCTTTTTTCCAAAACCAAACATTTCTACTCCTTTTAGTGCTTTTATTTTATTGTCTTTTTATCTATTTGTCCAGATACTTCTTTAAATATTTTCCGGTTTGGGATTCTGGCACCTTTACAATATCTTCGGGCGTACCGGTTGCGATAACACATCCCCCACCCGCGCCACCGGTTGGTCCTAAATCAACAATCCAATCTGCTGTCTTAATCACTTCCAAATTATGTTCAATAACGATAACCGTATTGCCCTGCTCGACCAATTCATGCAGCACAGACAACAACATTTTAATATCTTCAAAATGCAGTCCCGTTGTTGGTTCGTCCAGAATATATATTGTTTGTCCCGTACTGCGTGCGGCCAATTCTTTGGATAATTTTATACGTTGCGCTTCACCCCCGGATAAATCCAACGAACTTTGCCCCAGTTTAATGTAATCCAACCCAACACGCTTTAACAATTCCAGTTTTCGCGCAATTTTTGGCACATTAACAAAGAATCTGTACGCTTCTTCGACCGTCATATTCAGGACATCTGCAATTGATTTTCCCTTGTACTTAACCGCCAATGTTTCTTCGTTATATCGTGTTCCATGACAACAATCGCATTCAACATATACATCGGCCAAGAAGTTCATTTCAATCTTTATCTGTCCATCACCCTGGCATGCCTCGCATCGTCCACCCTTGACATTAAACGAAAAGCGTCCCGATGTATATCCGCGCGCCTTTGCCTCTGGTAATTCTGCAAAGAAATCACGAATATCACCAAACACACCGGTATATGTTGCCGGATTGCTGCGCGGTGTGCGTCCAATTGGCGATTGATCAATATCAACAACCTTGTCCACATGTTCCATGCCACGAATAATATCATGCGCCCCTGTTTCCATTTTTGAATTATAAAGTGCGCGCATCAACGCCGGATACAGCGTATTTAACAACAATGTCGATTTACCCGATCCCGACACCCCCGTTAGCGCAATAAATTTTCCCAATGGAAATTCTACATCAATATTTTTCAGATTATTACCACGCGCCCCCGACACCGTAATAGATTTACCATTTCCCGCGCGACGCGTATCCGGCACCGGAATTTTACGTTTGCCCGACAAATATTGCCCGGTTATAGAATCCTTGTTTTTGATAACCTGGGCGGGTGTACCGGCGGCAACAACATTTCCACCATTAATACCCGCACCACGACCAATATCCACTAAATAATCCGCCACGCGCATGGCATCTTCATCGTGTTCAACAACGATAACCGTATTATCTTTGTCGCGCAGCATTTTTAACGTTTCCAGTAATTTATCATTATCCGCCTGGTGCAGGCCAATTGACGGTTCATCCAATACATACAACACCCCCGACAGACCACTGCCAATTTGGGACGCCAGGCGAATACGCTGCGCTTCGCCCCCCGACAATGTTCCCGCCATACGCGACAATGTTAAATACCCCAGTCCAACATTTTCCAAGAAATATAATCTGTCGGTAATTTCACGCAAAACAATTCGGCCAATTTCATTATCTTTGTCTGATAAATGATTTGGCAAATCACGAAACCAGCGCAGGCAATCTTCGACCGATAAATCACACACATCCATAATATCGGCCCCATTAATTTTTACACACAGCGCATGAATATTTAATCGTTTGCCATGACATACTGGACATGGTTTTTCAGATTGATATTTTGCCAATTCAGAACGCACCGCTTCTGATTCAGATTCACGCCATCTGCGTTCCAGATTTGGAATAACACCTTCGAACGGTTTTTCATAAACAAACCCGTTCCAATTAATTTTTATTGGTGTATTTCCACTGCCATATAACACTAAATCTTTTTGTTCGTCCGTTAATGTATGCCACGGTTTCCCAAGTGGAATTTTAAATGTTTTATGTAATGCTTCGAACAAATGGTCATATTGGCTTAACATGCCGCCCCGTGACCATGGCGCTATTGCGCCACCCAAAATTGACTTAGACGGATCAGGAACGACCAAATCTGGGGACATTTTTAATTGAACACCCAACCCATCACAATTCTGACACGCCCCCATTGGCGCATTAAACGAAAACAATCGTGGCTCGATTTTTGGAACCGTAAAGCCACTGACGGGACACGCGTAATTTTGCGAATAAAGTATATCTTCGTTCGTATCCAGGCGTCGCACCAATACCGACCCCGGCACCAGACGCAACGCCCCTTCGAACGACGCATACATACGCGAACGAAATTCTTCTGTATCTGTATCTGATGATGGCATCTGCAAACGATCAACAATAACAAAAATATTATGCTTTTTATTTTTATCCAACGTTGGGACAGATGACAAATCAACCAATTCATCATCAATAATCGCGCGTTGATACCCCTGCTTTACCAAGAACGCCAGTTCTTTGCGATATTCCCCCTTACGCTCGCGCACCAGTGGCGCCATAATAAATATTTTCACCCCGGCCGGGATTTTCATTGTCCAATCGACCATTTCTGCAACAGATTGTGATTTAATCGGTTTGCCGGTTACCGGCGAATACGGCACACCAATACGCGCCCACAACAGACGCAGGTAATCATAAACCTCGGTAACGGTACCAACGGTCGAGCGTGGATTTTTTGATGTTGTTTTTTGTTCGATTGAAATCGCCGGCGACAACCCTTCGATTAAATCGACATCAGGCTTTTTTTGCATATCCAAAAATTGGCGCGCATACGAAGACAGCGATTCGACGTATCTGCGCTGGCCTTCGGCGTAAATGGTATTAAACGCCAACGACGATTTACCAGAACCAGATACGCCCGTAAAGACCACCAATTTGTTTTTTGGTATGTCCAAATCAATATTTTTAAGATTATTTTCGCGTGCACCGCGAATTTTTATTACGTTTGCCATGGTAGTTTTTAATATAGTCTAAATTTAATTTTTTTCAATACAAAGGGGCGAATTTTCCTTTCGCCCCTGGGATATATTTTTATATTTTACTTCTTGTTTCCCAACAGATTTTCCGGGGCCAGCGATATTCCCGATTTTCTTTCACCATCTTTGCCAATTTCTGGAATTAATTTTCCATTTACCCATATATCAATTCCACCGGCATTTCCAAATGTTGCCTTGTACTTGTTCCCATTTGGCACATAATACACATCCCCAGACACCAGAACGCGACTAAACACTGTATTACCACGTCCATCTTCTACCTTGACCCATGATTCCTGGGTTGCCTGTAAAATGACATTTGCATCTTTGCGATTTTCTGTACCAAAACGTTCACGCACACTTTGGCTATATTTCGGTTCATTAGATTCTGTAACGGCAACAACGGCGGCATCTGGCGCGGGCGTTGTTACTTCTTCGCCACCGCCTAACACAGAAATCAACACAATCGCCAATATAATTGCCCCCAACGCACCTGCAAACCAAATCCAGTGCTGATAAACAAACTGGTACACACGTACAAAAAATGCCTTGGCTGGATTTTCTTCTTTTAAACTGGGGCGTGCACATGTTGGCCCTTCTTCATCCGCCGCATCACCGGTCGCCGAACATGCCCCCGGAATCAAGCCCATTTCCTTCTTTATTTTTTCAACGATTTCGTCTGGATTCAACCCCAATTCCATCGCATAATTACGCGCAAAACCCAAAATATAAACCGTTTCTGGGATAAATGTATAATTCCCTTCTTCCAGGGCGGTTAAAAATTCTTCGCGAATACATAACTGTTTTGCGATTGTCGAAATCTCACGTTTTCTGCGTCCTGTGGTACGTGCATTACGCAGCATTTCCCCCGCACTTAATTCCACCGGCGTTTCAACAACATCATTATTTTCGATATTTTCATTCATAATTCATATCCCCTATTCGTTTTGTCCTAAATCATACCCCAAAATTCACGAATTGCAACCTTTAACAAATTTGCATCTGTAATTTGATTCACATGTATTCTGAATGCTGATGAATTTGGCATACCGGCACTGTACCATGCGGCATGCTTTCTAAACATCGGTATTGCGGTGGCCGCCCCATAATATTCAATTGCATATTCCAAATGTCGCAGAACAATTTCCCCAACATTATCTGGCGCACATCCACCACAAATCTGATTTATAATCCATGGCGCCCCCATAAGGCCGCGTCCAATCATCACACCACTGTATCCCAAATCATATGCGCGTTTTACATCATCGGCCGTTCTAATATCACCATTTGCAATAACCGGGATTGGACATGTGGAGACATCTGGATGTACCGCCCCCCCCAGGTATAATTGCGCACGCGTTCGACCATGCAGCGCCGCAAATCGAACACCACAATCCGCCGCAATATCAATCAGATTACGCCAATCACGATGCGCATCATCCCAACCCAACCGCGTTTTAATCGACACCGGAATTTGCACCGCGCGTACCACCGCCGTCATTATATTTCCCGCCAATTTATGATCTTGCATTAAATGTGCACCGGCACCGGCCCGTGTTGCCACCTTTGGCACGGGGCAGCCCATATTAATATCAATCCATTTTGCACCGGCATCCTGTAAAATACGCGCCGCATCCGCCATCAGATTCACATCTGCCCCAAATATTTGCGCACCAATTGCACCTTCGTCGGCATAGTTATCAAAATTTCGCAAACAATTTTTATGCGCCCCAACAATTGAATGACATGATATCATTTCAGTTACCATTGGCGCATTTGGTGAAAATTCGCGCACGATGCGACGAAACGGACGGTCTGTTATTCCCGCCATTGGTGCAGCAAAAATTTGATTATCACATAACATTTGTGATATAATGCCACCGATGAAGAAAAAAATCAAAAATTTATTTGCATTTATTGGTCGCGCCTGGTCGGGCGGGATTCGCGGCAAATTTGGTGTTTTGGCATGTATGTTTGCCCTGTTTATGTTTCTGCGTATATTCTGGGGGGATGTGAACGTCCAAAACTTTGTTATAAACATTTGGCGTCTGAACGGTGAACAAGAAGTATTGGCCACAGAACGCGCAAAACTGGACACATTAAATCGCCATATTGAATTATTAAAAACATACAGTCCCGATTACGTTTCTGAAATCGGTCTAAAATACCTAAACATTGGCGATGATAAATACAAGATTTTAAAGATATAAAAATCCCGGCATTGCCGGGATTTCTTTTAATTCAAAAACAATATCGATGCGTTCAAATACGTTGCAAACAACATCCATATGATATATGGCCACACCAGATATGATGCCAATTTACTGATTGGTTTAAAGACACCCGCCATCCAAATGGCAATAACAATCAACGCAATCAGCACAAATAACGCCACCCCGACTAAATGCAGACCAAAATACAAATACGTCCACGCAAAATTTAATACCATTTGCGCAAAAAATAGCCAGTATGCACGCGCCTTGCTAAGTCTGGTTTTCTCGTTACTTATAATCAGATACAGCGCCCAACCCAACAACGCATACAATATTGTCCACGCCACACTGAACACCCATCCATCTGGTGTCAGCACAGATTTATTCAGCGCATTAAACCATGCATCTGAACCATGATTTGGTGTGAACATCACCCCGAATATTCCCGGGATAAAAGATATAAGCATCGCAATTATAAATTGAAAAAACTTTTTCATTTTTCTCTCCTTTATACTCTGGCAAACATTATATCATGCCATCTCCCACCCCGACACAGGAACGATTTCACACACCCCTTGACAAAACATGTACAAATTTGCTAACAATCCCATTGTCCAAGGAGTAAAAGTAATGAAAAACGAAGATATTTTCTTAGAAATCGTTAAACAAAACCCATCTATTTATCAATATGTAGAATTCAAACCCGGCACCCCATACATCAGCGCATTTGATGCCAACGGCCGTCGCACTGCGAAACACGTAACCATTGATGACAAACAGCGTGCGATGCAGGCAAACATACGCACCAAGGCCCCAACCCTGTCATACGACAACGGTGTTTATTGTTGGGCAGATGGGGTCCACGTTTACCTGTTTGTAGAACCAGATTTGGCGCATGCCCTGTGGCCAAATCGCGAACCATTAAAGAACGAATACGTTCCAATGGCAAACGGAGAAACATTGCTTACATTTCCGTCATTGGTCCACCTGCGCAACATATCGTATCATCATCAAAAGGCAAAACTGGCAAACATTGCCCAGTTACAAAAACAGAAATAAAAATCCCCGCTTGGGGATTTTTATTTTGTATATATAAACAATTTATGTGGATACTTTTTATCACCATACCGGGTAAAGCCACCACCAATGTCAACAACACGTACCGGCACCATATTTGACATTGGAACATCCAACACAAACAAAACACGAAAACGATGCATATAATCGATTAATCGATCATTAATCCCCGCCCCCAAATACGCCAAACCAATATCAAACACACCATCATATTCGCCCAGCCATTTGAACGCATCAACACGCAAAGTCTTTACCCCCCGCGCACCCGACACAAAATCCAACACACGCGCAACAAAATATGTGAACGGCATGTTTTCCAGTGCTGTAACACGCATACCGCATCCACGCGCAACGGCGCGCGCCATACCACCATACCCCGATCCAATTTCACACATTGTTTTATATTCTGGGTAATTTTTTTTAATTTCATTTATAACGGCCGTCCGCAGTTTATTATCACTGGCCACAAATGGGATTTGGCGTTTTATGTATCCAGCCCAGATAAACTCAACCATCCGCAACAGCCAATATATTTCTAACCCCACCAAACAAATAAAGAAAGTATAAAACAACACAGTCGTTATCATCATAAACACCATAAAAAAATGGCGCGCCCAAAGGGATTCGAACCCCTGACCTGCGGATTAGAAATCCGATGCTCTATCCAGCTGAGCTATGGGCGCCCAGCGCACATTTTATACTAAAAATATCAGGAATTCAAGTACCCAAACAAAAAACAAAAAATCCCGCGATTGCGGGATTGTTACTTTAATGCTTCTGCGGCACTGCGGGCCAGGCAATCAACCCGCTCGTTCATTTCTTCGCCGGCATGCCCTTTGACCCAGTACCAATGGATTTTTTTTGTTGCCGCAATTTCATCTAACTTCATCCACAGGTCTTGATTTTTTACCGGTTTTTTATCCGCGGTCCGCCAATTATTTTTCTTCCAATTCTTGACCCAGGATAACATACCGTTTTTTACATATTGACTGTCGGTGTGTATTTCTAATTCATCATGCTTGCGTGCGGCGGTCAACGCAGATATCACCGCCATCAGTTCCATACGATTGTTTGTAGTGTTTTTTTCGCCACCACTGCGTTCCGCGACATGCGTTCCATCGGTCGCCACGAATCCCCATCCACCGGGCCCAGGATTGCCCAGACATGACCCATCTGTCCAAATTTTTAACATTTTATATACGTCCTTTTTATGATATAATATCACACATGGCATATAATTCCAAAGATTTAAAAGAAATGGCACGCGCGGTTCGCGCATGGGCAATGCACACACTAAAATGCGCAAGAAGTGGGCACATCGGCATCGTCCTGGGGGCGGCGGATATCGTAACTGCAATCTATGCAAATTATTTACGATTTGGGCGCGATAAATTTATCTTGTCGGCGGGCCACGGTTCGGCATTGTTGTATTCGGTATTAAATTTATGCGGATACGACATTCGTTCATTAAATTCTTTTCGTAAAATGGGCGGCCTGGCGGGGCACCCCGAATTTGGCACCGATGGCGTTGACGCCACAACCGGCCCCCTGGGCCAGGGTGTCGGAAACGCGGTTGGTATTGCGTTGGCGGAAAAATTACGCAACTCGGACGGGCGAATATATTGCCTTTGTTCTGATGGCGATTTAATGGAAGGTGTTGCCCAAGAATCAATTTCTTTTGCCGGTCGGTACAAATTAAATAATTTGATTTTGTTATGGGACGACAATGGTATTTCTATTGATGGCGCGGCATTGGTTGACATTGATGTCCCGATGCGCATGACGGCGGCGGGATGGAACGTAATAAGTGTTCCTGGAAATGATTTTGCAAAAATCAATCGCGCGCTGTCATCGGCACAAAATTCTGACAAACCAACATTTATCCAATGCAAAACAAAAATCGGATTTGGGACCAGTATTGCTGGATCCAACCGCGCACACGGATATGCATTGGACGACGCCGAAATTTCAAAATTAATCGAAGATAACATTTCATCAACGGGCGAAATGCTATGGTCGGATGTGGCGCGCAAACGCGTTGATATGTTAATGGTCAATCCATCAATAAATGTATCAGATGTAAAAATGCCCGCCACCCCAGACGTCATATCAACCCGCGAATTATCGGGCCTGTATTTAAACGAAATTATTCGTGCAGGCTATCCCCTGTTTGGTGGCAGTGCCGACCTGGGGCAAAGCACAAACGTTCGCCCCCCCACATCGCGCGATATTTTACCGGGCGCCTTTGACGGGAACTATATAAACTTTGGCGTACGTGAACACGCGATGGCGGCAATTATGAACGACATTGTTTCGGTTGGATTGCGCGCATACGCATCAACATTTTTATGTTTCAGTGATTATATGCGTCCTGCGATGCGATTGGCGGCACTGTCGAAATTACCGGCAATTTACGTCCTTACACATGACAGTATTGCGGTCGGCGAAGACGGCCCAACCCACCAACCAATTGAACAAATATCATCACTGCGCCTGATGCCGAACATGAACGTATTTCGTCCCTGCAACGCGGCCGAGGTTGCAACATGTTGGCAAATGGCACTGCGCGATAACAACAGTCCATCATCAATCATCCTGTCGCGCCAGAAATTCAGACAAATACCCACACCGTCGAACGCATCAATATGTCGTGGCGCATACATAATTTATCCGGCATCAACGGCGCGCGTACACGCAACAATTATCGCCACTGGATCCGAAGTACCACTGGCCATCGACGTGGCAAAAAAATTATCCCCCGGCGTCCAGGTTGTATCAATGCCATCGGTCGAATACTTTAAGCGCCAGTCCGATGAATACAAGAACGAAATACTGCGCGGGTTCATTGTTGCAATTGAATCAGGTGCCACCGCGCCATGGTTTGAATTTGCCGATGCGGTTGTTGGCATTGATGAATTCGGCACTTCTGGTCCCGGCGATGATGTATATCGACACTTTGGATTTAACGCCGATACAATTGCAAACGCATTAAAAAAGAAAATAAAATAACGATGACCGAATTTGAATTTGTTTTATCAAACGGCGAAAAAATCCCAGTTATTATTCAAACACGACGTGGCATGCGTAACATAACATTACGCCCTAAAACGCGTCCAGCCCGCGAAATTCATATGTCGCGCCCATGGCTGGCATCTAATTCATCGGCATTAAAATTTCTTGAATCAAAACGCAAGTGGGTTGAAAACATCTATGCAAAATGTCCAAAAAAAAGTCGTTTGACACCGGGGGACGAAATTATAATTTTTGATATGCGCGTCATTCTGGGACACGACACATCACGTCATGCGAATCGCTTTATACATAACGACAACGGCACACACACATTAATTGTCGGTGGCACACCAGACATGTTTGAACGTCGCGTCCGCGATTTTATAAAGGCAGAATTTTTAAAACAGACAAAGGAAATAATCCGCACCGCCCCACGCAGTTTTTGGCCCACCCGCATTGCAATTCGCGACACAACCACCCGCTGGGGCAGTTGTTCCACCACCGGCACAATGTCTTTTTCATGGCGTTTGGCGTTTGCGCCACTGGCGGTTATGCGATACGTTATTATGCACGAATTGGCGCACACCAAACACATGGATCATTCACCAGATTTTTGGGCAACGGTCCGCGAACTGTATGGCTTTGGTGTCGAGCGTGCAAAACGTTGGCTGACACAAAACGGCGGCGAATTGCATAAATGGTTTTAAAAACCGCCCCCGATGGGGCGGCTTTTTAATCGGCCACTGATTTCTTTAACTGACGCAGTTCTATGAACATATAAACATCTGCCACCGCATATACCAACATCGTTATTGCCAACCAATACACAACGGCAACCGCACCCGCCATCGGCCAAAACAATAAC
This sequence comes from Alphaproteobacteria bacterium, assembly GCA_017935245.1. Taxonomy (GTDB): domain Bacteria; phylum Pseudomonadota; class Alphaproteobacteria; order Rs-D84; family Rs-D84; genus Enterousia. Next base: position 12,649 of record JAGBHZ010000001.1, read on the forward strand.
ATAATCGCCAATGCACACAGCGCAATCGCAACAACTAAATTAAACACCCAATGTCCAAACCGCGCCCGCATCATATTTATCGCAAAAACTAATGCACGAAACGCCTTGAACAAGAACAAGATCAAGAACACATACAACAACGCCATCATCGATCCCGCGGGATAGACTAAAAATAATACCCCCAGCACCACATTAACCAATCCAAAAACGACATCAACCCAACCGCCACCATATGGGCGCGCCACAACGAACCCTGCAATCAGACGATACAAACCAAACAAAATTAAACCACACCCCAGTATAAATACCAATGTTCCCAAAACCACCAATGGTTTAAACGCCATAAACAACGCAATTATCCCCAACAATAACGCTTCGCCAATTAATAATGGTGCACTTTTGCTGTATAACCGATTAACCGATGCGGCAATTGCATCACACGCCGTACAGCGTGTTTTCCTAGATGTTTTTTTTAATTTTTCTTTGACCATTTCTCTATCCCCCTTTTTTAATATTTATCACATATACACAATAACACAAATTATCAATAAAATAAAAATGTAAATTTTCCCAAACACATTTATTGCGACAAGACTTCGTTCGCCTGACCAATCAGTTTTAGAAAATTCTGAAATTTTTTATCACCCATTTTTGCGGCCAACTTTGCATTAACACCCGCCAAATTACGATTCGTTTTTTCAATTAACAACCGCCCTTTTTTAGTTGGCAAAACATAAACACTTCGTCCATCTTCGGGGGATGAAATGCGCGACACATATCCCGCATCCACCAACGCCGCCAATTGCGCCGCAATCATTGGGCGCGACACCCCCATATCGTCTGCCAACATCATCGGCGTATGCGGTCCCGGTTTTGTGCACAATATATTCATCAGCATTAATTGACTGGGGCGAATTGCCATTGATGAACACGTGCGCAAATACGTCCGACAAAATTCTAATACTTCCATTATTAAAAACTCATTTTTTTCATACGAATAATCATATCACAAATACAACACACAAACAATAATTAATACAGATTAACTATAATAATTAACATATATTAACTATATCTTTAAATAAAAACAAAGAAAGGCGGCCACACGGCCGCCCTTTTATATTGTTCACACATATAACTACATCGATTCCGGAACACGCAATCCCATCAAATCAATTGCACGCAACAACGTTTCACGCGCGACATTTGCGATATACAGACGCGCCCCACGAACATCGGCCGGCACATCATCACGCAAAATCGGACAATGATGATAGAACGTATTAATATCCTGGGCCAAATCATATGTGAAATTCGCCAACAAGTCGGTTGCGCGACGCGCAAACGCATTTTCCAACACACGTTCAAAATCCATCACACGTAATAATAAATTACGTTCTTCGGCCTGTAGTGTGCCGGCATCAGCCATTGCCGCAACGCCCATATCCGCCGCCTTTTTAGCAACCGCATTTAAACGCACCGTCGTATATAAAATGTATGGTCCGGTACGTCCTTCGAACTGGGTAACAGAATCCACATCAAACACATAATCTGATTTCACATCGTGCATTAAATCATTGAATTTTAATGCCGCCAACGCAATCATTTCAACGGTTTCATCCGATAATTCTTTGCCCGATTCGGTCGCGCGCGCACGTACAGAATCTGCAACCATATCCATCATTTGTCCCAAACTGGGCACATCACCATCACGTGTTTTAAATGGTTTACCATCTGCGCCGGTTATGGTGCCAAATCCAATATGTTGCAGGTTTGCCGAATCCATCCCCGCCATTTTCGCCGCACGAAACACCTGGGTAAAGTGCAAGTTCTGACGACTGTCGGTAAAATAAACAATATCATTTGGATTGTCGGTCGTCGTACGATAATAAATCGCCGCCAAATCCGCCGCCGCATACGTCTGGGCACCGGTGCTGGATCGCCACATAACCGGCGGCATTGGCGCGGTATCCGTATCCAATTTTACCGGAATAACGTCGGCACCATCGTCGTGCACAATTAGATTCTTTTCTTCTAAAATCTTTTGAACCGCCGGAACATATTCCGCGACCAGGCGTTCACCTTTGTTTTCATCAAATGGTAAAATATTCAAGCGTACCAAAATATCCGATATCTGGGCCAAAGACATTGGCGCAAATTCATTATAAATTTTTAAGCATTCTGGATTACCACTTTGCAATTCGTCGCGCAGTTTTTGCGCACGTTCCAACCAATCTTTATCTTCTTTGGCACGTGCCGCAGATGCCGGATATATCACATTAATATCATCTGCATTCTTTGGCATACCATATTCCAAAATCCACGCAATAATCAGTCCCATCGGACGCCCCCAGTCGCCCATATGGTTATAGGATTTTGTTTTGTGGCCCAATGCGCGCGCAATACGATTAAACGTATCGCCAACAACCGTTGTACGCAAATGCCCGATATGCAGCGCCTTGCCGATATTATAACTGCCATAGTCCATATCAATAACCAACGGTTCTGACTTTTGTACCACAATGTTATATTTTTCAGGCGTTACCAAGAAATCATTTTTCAACGTGATGTTAATAAAACCCGGACCTGCAATTGTTGCGTTTTCTATAAACGAAATCTCGCATATTTTTGGCAAAATCATTTCTGCGATATCACGTGGCGCCTTTTTTAATGGTCGCGCCAGAATCATTGCAACATTTGTTGAAAAATCCCCAAAATCACGAATTTTTGGCGTTTCAATTGCCACCTCCTTTGGCAGGCAATCTGCCACACCATCGATTTCCATTAATTTGGATTTAACATTATCAGAAATAATTTTATAAACGTTCATAATAAACACCCTATTTAACTAACCAGACAATAATACCCCATAAAATCCCAATTTTCAACATATTACAAAAACAACCCTCAAAAAAAAATCACCACATGCGTGGTGATTTTAAATCCATGGTCGGAGTGAAAGGATTCGAACCTTCGACACCTTGGTCCCAAACCAAGTACTCTACCAGACTGAGCTACACTCCGAAACGAGTCCCATTATAACATTATTTTTTTTCAAATGCAAATTTTTCTGTAAATTTTATGCTTGTTTGATTTCTGGAAAATTCCTATGATATATATTGATGAATAAATACATGCGTTTTTTATGTTTTTGCATTACATTGGGCACAACATCTGTGGCCATGGGCGTGTCAACATCACCACGTGCCACATCACAATATATCAAACCCGACACATACAATTACATGTATCCATATATGAACAATCAGATGCGCACCGACCTGAACCCTGGGGTTACGGTATCACAATCCACCAACCCAATGGATATTGTGGTAAAGACAAAGCCACTAAACAACGCAACATCATCACGTCGCGTTGTACCGCGCAGAAATGCCGGCAACACTGCACGTGCGGTAACGAATACAACGGTATATTCTGCCCCACAAACGAATCGCCGGGTTGTTGCACGACGCGCAGCAAATGCGAATACCGTCGCCACCCCACGTGGCGCGACACGATATAACGGATTAGCGGTTAACCGCAACACTGCATCTACAACAACCACAACAAAAAATGTAATTACACCGGTTTCATCTGCACGATGCATGGCCGATTATACCGAATGCATGAACGGATACTGTGAACGTGCCGAGACGGCATACAATCGCTGTTATTGCAGTGCGAAATTATCCCAGATTGACGCAAAATACCAATCCGCAATCGACGGTCTGATTAAGCAAATATTGGTTGCAAAGAACAAATCGACATGGTCTGATGCCGAAGTGAACGAATATTGGATGGAAACGGTTGGTAAATACAGCAACGAAAATTCATGGGAAAATTTGGATGCGGCACTGGACATTGATTGGGCCGGCATGGAAAGTTCTGTTCGCGGTCAAAACGCATTTGCCACCGGGCATCAATATTGTGTCCAGCATTTAAACAACTGTTATTATATGGCGTCAAATTTACGTGATGCATATCGATCTGAAATTGCGCGCGATTGTGCGGCATATGAACAATCCTTGCAAAACCTGAAATCTGTCGCCGAAACTGTATTGGAGTATTATAATGATTGATTTCATGGGCATTGAATACGCCCGCGGCGCAACGGCAAACATTAGAAATGACGGCCCCGCCATGGCACCAGCCGCGGTAAAACAAATGTTCCCAGACGCCGATTGGACAACCGTTGTTGCCGACAATATTTCACCCGACGTCGCCGCCCGCGACCGATTCGGCGATGCATTTGCGGTTCATAAAAAAGTTTATAACGCCACCCCACAAACACGCCATATTATGATTGGTGGCGATCACAGTGTTAATTTTGGCCACTTTGCAACATTGGCTGACCGCACAGACGACGATTTATGTTTGGTCTATATTGACGCGCATTTAGACATACACACCCCTGAAACATCCCGGATTCAGGCATCCGGTGCACCACACGGCACAAATGTACGTGCACTGTTGGGTAATGGCGATGAACGCTGGCTGGGGCTGCCAAGACGCAAACCCGCATTAAAACCACAAAATTTATTTTATATCGGCACGCGTTCATTCGAGGCCGCCGAAATCGAATACGCCCACGCCAATAACATCTATATTCGCACCGCATCCGCATTAAAAAACGAATCGGATTGGTCGCGCACATACAATGAAATAATGAAGCAAATCGGCCGCAAACCATTTGTTGTATCATTTGATTTTGACGCAATTGACCCAACCATTTTTCCAGATGTATGGGTTCCCGAACCCGGTGGCATATCATTGGCGGCGGCAAAATATTTTGTAACAAAATTCCGTGATGCAGATGGATTTGAATTTGTAGAATACGCACCCAATGGCGACGAAAAATCCGCCCAAATCGTACACGATTTAATATCTATTGTTGTGAACGGTTAATTTCTGCACACGTGCGATTGTGTCGATAAATATTCCGTGCTAAATCATCACTGATAACATCCCAATCCGCCGCCCGCCCATAAATTGGACTACATACAATGGGCGCACATACGTCATTCTGCAATGGTGTATTTTTCGCGCAGGACGCGACGAATATCACCAACGCCACGATTAAAAGTCTCCGCATTTACATCCCCCATGATTTTTATAGTCTGTGATTGCATTGCGCTGGATTGTCCGGCAACATCTGCGCGACATTTTTCGCGCCCCACCCGCACCCCCGCGACATAAGAAAAAAATATGGCGGTCACCCCCGCCATAAATACGAACAAATAAATTTTCATTTTTCTCCCTTATTCCATCGGACACACATCAGTAAAATTATACGTACCAAAATCATCTGTATAACTAACCCCCGCCGGCGCATACATTATACAGTCCCACCCTGGGCTTGCAACCAAACACGACTGAACCGTCCCAACCGCTGTTGTGCCACTGGGGCAAGATGTCGCAACAATAACCGTCGGTTCATCAATTGCCGTATATCCAGCCGGACAAGACGACGAAGGCGACGCAGCATTAGCCGACATCGCAAAAAAACATAATAAAATCGCACTTTTTTTCATAACTCTATTTCCCATTTTTATTCTAACGTTATTCTAAATTACCCAATAGCGCACTTCTAAGATTCGGATCATAAACACCTGTGTCAATTTCACCATATGCAATAACATCTGCACATATCTTACCACATGCACTCACACAGTACGTAGTCGGATTTTGTTGTGCACGTACATCACTAGCACCAAACACCCACTTAGATTCTACCGGATCAATTAACTTGCACATACAGTTAGTCGAACCAGCACCGTACTGAACAGTTATATCATCAAATACATAACTTTCCTCCAATGCCACACCAGTAACATTCCCAAAGTTAGCATAACGTGCACAGATGCCAATACCCTGCACTTCAATTTGCGTACCATCAGCACCATCACATTCCAACACAAAGTTAGCATCACCCGACGCAGCATAACTAACCACACAGTCTGTATCCGAATTCAACGCAACACAACGCTGAACCGCATTCGCAGACATTGATACAACCAAAAACATACATATAATATAAAATTTTCTAGCAATACTCATAATCGCCCCCACTTTATTAATTTGAAACCGTTGACAAAATCTGTCCTAGATAATTACTAAGCCCCATATATTGCCCACATCCTGCGCCACACCCCTTTTGACATGTGGCAGCATCAGTCGCTGTATATGCGAACACCCACTGTGAACGTGCTGGCTTAAACATTTTACACCAACAATTAGTCCCAAAACCAAGCGGCGCCCCCTGACGGGGACTGGAACTTGAGTCTAAATTTGAACATAACCCCAGTCCAGACACAACAGAATTTCTACCATCCGTACTACATGTACCAGACCATTTCGAATAATAATCTCCTTGACTGGTAGCCACACATTGTGTGTAACCTTGCTGCATTGCGATACATTTTTGCACCGCGGTGGCGGGCGTGGCAAGCATCGCCCCCATCACAGTTAAAAATAAAAGTTTCTTCATTTTCAATCCCCTTTCTTTTTTTTCTTTGCAAAAAAACAAAAACCACGCGTCAGAACGAGTGGTCAGGAGGTTGGAAACAATCAAGAAGTATTGTGCTGTTTATTCAATATATTCACAGCCCCCCTGACACTAAATATTCAGGAGTTTTATTTATCGTCTGGATTTTCGTACGAAAAAACACGCCATCGGCGCGCCGGATTTCGCTTCCAAACGCTTCTTGCACGGGTTTCCACACCCCATTATGGCAACACACCATAACACGCACATTATAACTGAAAATCTTTCTCTGTTCAATACTTATATAAATAAAAGTTTAGTGGTTAGTTATTAGTGGCTAGTGGATAGTGTTTGTGTGCGGCAAATGCCGCACATCATAGTGCCTTCACTTACCACTTACACTAATTACTAAAAAATCCCGCTTTCGCGGGAATTTTTTTACTGATTCATAGAACTGAAAAAGTCTGCATTTGTTTTTGTTAAACGCAATTTATCCAGCAAGAATTCCATCGCTTCCAATGTGCCCATCGGATTGATAATCCGGCGCAACACGTACATCTTGGACAATTGTTCTTTGCCAACCAACAGGTCTTCTTTGCGCGTCCCAGATTTTGTAATATCAATTGCGGGATAGACACGCTTATCAGACAGTTTTCTGTCCAGAATAATTTCACTATTACCGGTTCCTTTAAATTCTTCGAAAATAACTTCATCCATCTTGGAACCTGTATCAACCAATGCCGTTGCGATAATGGTCAAACTGCCCCCACCTTCGATATTACGTGCCGCACCAAAGAAACGCTTTGGACGTTGCAATGCATATGCATCAACACCCCCGGTCAGAACCTTGCCACTGGATGGAACAACGGTATTATACGCACGCCCCAAACGTGTAATAGAATCCAGCAAGATAACAACATCTTGGCCCGCTTCGACCAAACGTTTTGCCTTTTCAATAACCATTTCGGCAACCTGGATATGACGTGCGGCCGGTTCATCAAATGTCGAAGATATAACTTCGCCTTTAACGCTGCGCTGCATATCTGTAACTTCTTCGGGACGTTCATCAATCAACAAAACGATTAATTTCACATCTGGATAGTTTGTCGCAATACTGTGCGCAATATTTTGCAGCATTACCGTCTTACCGGTACGCGGTGGCGCAACAATTAACGAACGCTGCCCCTTGCCGGTTGGGGAAATCAGGTCAATAACACGTGCCGACAGATTGCGTCCTTTGTCTTTATCATCGGCCACCTCCATTTTCAATTGTTCATCTGGATACAGTGGCGTCATGTCATCGAACGACACACGATGTTTTAATTTTTCTGGATTATCACCGTTCACACGTTCAATTGTTTCCAGCGCAAAATAACGTTCAGATTCATTTTGTGGTGCCTGAATTTGCCCTTCGACATAATCCCCGGTCTTTAAACCATATTTTTTAATCAAGTTTGGCGACACATACAAATCATCTGGCCCCGCCAAATAATTACTTTCCGGTGCGCGCAAGAAACCGAAACCATCCTGCATACGTTCCAGAACCCCATCCCCAATCAACGTAACCTTTTTATCGGCGGCATACGCACGCATTACGCCAAAGCGTAATTGTTGTACATTTAATTGTGATGGATTTTCGATACCCATATCTTCTGCCATTTTCAGCAGTTGCTGTGGCGATTTCGCCTTTAATTCATTAATATGCATAAATATATCCTTTTGGAAAGATTTGCACAGAACTGTGCCTAATTGACGACAGTATTATAATACAATTTGACAAAAAAGTCAAGTTTTGCTTTTTTTCTTGATTTTTTCACCTATTATTGGTCAAATCAAAACATATGATAATAACAGCAAAAGGAAAGCGAAAATGGCAGGCAGCATAAATAAAGTTATCCTGGTCGGCAATATCGGCCAAGAACCCCAGGTCCGCACCATGAACAGCGGTCAAAAAGTGGTCAGTTTTTCATTAGCCACATCCGAACGTTGGCGCGACCGCACATCTGGCGAACAAAAAGAACAAACCGAATGGCATCGCGTTGTTATATTTAACCCAAATCTGGTCGAAGTTGCCGAACGCATGTTACAGAAAGGCACTAAATTATACCTAGAAGGTTCATTGAAAACACGCAAATGGCAAAACCAACAGGGCGCCGATGTTTATACAACCGAAGTTGTCCTGAATCCATTTGCCGGTCAAATGGTAATCCTGTCCGGTGCCAAGGCAATGGGTGATGGTGATTTTGGTGGTGGTGCACCCGCCCCTGCCGCACCACGCGAAGAAATTTCCGTGGCAGACATCGGCGACGATATTCCATTTTAAATTTAAAAATCCCCCAAACGGGGGATTTTTTTTAATCCAGTGTTCGCAAACTAATTTTATCTTCATCAACAATAACCAGTTTCCCCATATTTATATGGAACCGTCGCGCGGCATTAAATGCATCACGCATACCAAACAATTGTTCATCATATATTGGGAAAATTCCACGCGCCAGGCATAACTGATTGGCAACAACCGATTCGTTACATACTGCAACAATTGGGATATCTGGTTTTCGACATGAAATCTGAACCGCAATATCGGTATCACGCGCAAATACGACAATAGCCGACGCTTTGTTCAGATATGCCATTGACGCCACCGAACGGGACCAATCATTTTCTGGGATATTTTCCACACGCGACCAGTCAAACGGATTCGCAATCGCATCCATATCGGCATGTGATAAAATCTTGGACATTGTTTCAATAACATTGACTGGATTTATACCGATTGTTGTTTCTTCACTTGTCATGGTTGAATCCGCCCGTAAATATGCTGTGTTTGCAACGTCTGTAATTTCGGCGCGTGTTGGGAATTCACTGGCCACCATTGACCCCAGCATTTGTGTTGCCACAATCACAGGTTTATTCATCTTTCTGCATTCACGAATAATGCACCGGGAAATTGCCGGTACGGCTTCGTACGGGACCTCTACTGCTAAATCCCCACGTGCAATCATAATTCCATCGGCCGCCGCCGCGATATCACAAATACGTTCAACCGCATTTGGTCGTTCAATCTTGGCAATAATTTTTATTGGGTGGGATGTACGCGCGGTAATAAAATCACGCACTTCGGCCACATCTTCGGGACGCTGAACAAATGAAATTGCGACATAGTCTGGCTTTTTCCCAATTGCATATTCCAGGTCTGCCCTATCCTTTTGCGTCAGGACCGATGTTGAAATTTCTGTATCTGGCAAATTAAATCCGCGTCGCGACCAAATTGCATCACCGCGCAACACCGTTGCGTCAACGGCGCCATCACGCACATCATCAACCCGCATTTCAATTTTGCCATCATTTAATAACACACGGTCGCCAACATTTAACGACTTCAAAACATCCGCATCTGGCAACTGAACACGTGTATTGTCCCCGGGGGCTGGATTATTATCAAATGTAAATTTCTGGCCGATGGTCAATGCATATGGTTTTTCGGTTGCAAAGTTTCCAATACGATGCTTTGGTCCTTGTAAATCAATCATTATTGCAACCGGCGTTTCCAGTTCTTCGGACACAGAACGGATTAGATCAATTTTTGTTCCCTGAACATCACCGGTATCATGACTAAAATTCAGTCTAAAAACATTGACGCCGGCACGTATCATCCGCGTCAGTGTTTCGCGATTTTCACTGTTTGGTCCAATTGATGCCGTGATTTTTGTATATTTATTCATAAAACTCCCTTCCTGTTTTTCTTGATTTTCCTGATTTATGATATATCATAAACTCATCAAATAAACAAGGGGAAAACAGAAATGAAACAAGCAAACCATGGTGCCTTTGACAACCAGCAATTAACCAGCATAATCGAAAGAATCGAAAAATTAAACGAAGACAGCGCCGCCATCGCCGCCGACATCAAAGAAATTTATAGCGAAGCGAAATCGGCCGGATATGATCCAAAATATATTCGTCAAATGATACGCCTGCGCAAAATGGATCCAGACGAAATTGACGAAGCCGATGAATTAACACAAATGTACCGCAACGCATTGGGTCTGTAATGAAATCATTTACAAAAACAATCGAAGATTTTAATTGCGCCCATTGTGGCGCATTTGTTCATGGCAACGGTTACACCAACCATTGTCCGAATTGCCTGTGGTCGCGTCATGTTGACGATAATCCCGGCGACCGCGCATCAACATGTGGTGGCATGATGCGTCCTATTTCGGCCACCCCCAATGGTGTTCGATTTATAATTACACACAAATGCGAAACATGTGGAAAAATAAAGCGTCAACGCACATCTGACAATGATAATATTGACGCAATAATTGAAATCACCCGCAACAATTCATTTATATTTGGAAAATAAAAAATCCCGCATTCGCGGGATTTTCAAAGGCTGTAATAACACGTATTTGAAAGCGTAAAATCACCCGTTGCATCTTTATGGTTTCCCGCCGTTAAATAACATTGTGTAATTGATGTTATGGGCGTGTTTGAATCTGTTGTTGCGCTATCAACACCCGTGGCAACGGCACACGATGTGCATGTATTACCATCGCCAAAGTATCCATTTACACATCTGTATTCATAAGAATAACTGCATGCAAAGGTTTCACATGTTCCGACAGACCGGCGCTGTTTCCCGGGCTCATTCGATACGTTTTCCCAGCTGCCGGTTCTACATCCAATATATTGATTACAACCTGGACAAAAATCCCGCCAAGCTCCATTGTATAAAGCATTGATCTTTACCTCCAGCATGCCTTCAATTGTATTTGGCCTACCAAAGTTGGCCCACGTCTGCAAAATTGAACCACGTAGTTCATTACAGCGTAATTCGTCGCTATAATCAAGTTCACTGCCCACACTTTCTGCAAATTCGGCACATGTTCCCTGATATTCCATAAAATAGTCTGCGGCATCCATACACCACAGCAGGTTTTTTTGTGCATATGCGTTTCCCATGGCACAAAATGCACCCATCACAAAAATTCCAATACGAAATAAATTATGTTTCATATTTATTCTCCCCTTTGACCACAATCCCTACACAGGAAAACGGTCCTTTTTTTCCGACACAAAATCACATTGACGCGGGGCGGTTTTTAGGATAAAATAAGAGACAACAAGGCAAGAAAAAAACCACCGTTTTAATTCGGCGGTATTTTTTTGAATTAATTCATTGAAATTACGCGTGTTTTGGCCTTTGAATTCAGTATGTTTTTTTAGTGCAGTATTAATGTATTCCACAATTGCACTTTGAACTCTGCACTTTTAACTTTGAAAAAAAAATCCCGCGGATTGCGGGATTTTTATTAGAACCGATACGATCCAGAAATCTTGAAATTATGCAACTGCATATCATTGTTGTACTGATAACGATAATCAATACCCAATTGAACCCCAGATGCCGACAAGAATTCAAAACCACCACCAATATTTGCCCACATTGGATCGATTTCAATGTCATATTCACTGAACACATTGGCCGCGGCAAATTTGTATTTCGCGCTATTTGGTGCCCCCAGAACATCGTATTCAATACCAATTGTGGCATATGGACGAATCTGGAACCATGCGGTTGGATAAATACGTTTCTGGGCGGTTAACGAATACCCCGGTGTTAACATAAAGTATCCATCTGATTCCAAATCCATATAGTTTTGACCAGATGCCTCTTCGGTAACATCAAAACCAAAATTATATCCCATACGTGCATACAGATTGCCAACAACATACTGGTTCAACCAATCATGCATCAACCCCCATTCTGATGTTAATGCAAATGCCGTACCATCCCCATCAATTGTGTTAACAAAATTCTGATGACGCGTTACATCCAAGAAATGCATATCAAAGAACGCATTACCATACAGGCGTGCCCAGCCACTGCCCAATGTTTTCATTAAATATGCCCCCAAACCAACATTGGTATCAGCCACATCCATCGACACACGACCATTAACAACCTGGCCCGGCAGATAACTTAAATCCATCTTGTCGCTATTATCAGACGACATATGTGAAATACGTCCCGTCAACCCCAGAATTAATGTTTCTGATTCTTGCCAATCAAAACCACCGGCAACGCTGAACCGATTTCCATAAACGCGCTTTTTATCGGCAACATTTTGACTAAACATACCGAAATCGAAATCCCCCCATGCCTTGCGCAGATTGCGGTTACGATTCCAAATAAATTCATCAAACATGCGATCTTCGAAATCACGGAACGACGTATGATCATTTAACGCAATCGCACCGGCAATTTGTTCAATTTCGCGTGGCTGAACCAAACGACTAAACCGTGCAATCGGCGCCCCATTGGCCGTTTCCAGATAGTATTCCATACGATTATACAATTCTGTCATCATCGTTTCGATATTTGTACCATCAAATATCACTGGAATAACTTCGATTGGCGTCTTGTTAAAGAACCCCGTATCAATCAATTGCCCATCAATCAGGTTATCCAATGCCCCGGCCGCCACATATTCGCCATCTGTATAATCTGGCTGACGCGCAACAATCGGTTGCAGACGCGTATTTTCAATCAATGCTGGCCCACCAAAACGCGGATCAAACACAACATACAAACTGTCTGCATCGCCATCTTCGTTCACATCACGAACCGAAATATATGCCCCACCATCTTCCAGTGAATCCAGATAACTGAAACATTTTGTCCCGTCGTCATTACAGAACATTACGTTTAAATTACGAATTTTTTCCAATGGATCAAACTCAGACAATCCACCCGTTGCATTCAACAACCAAATTGCCGTCCCCTGGTCAACTGCATCACGCAAAACAATCCCAATCTGATTATCGGCCAACGCCACCGGCCCCATATTCAGTGTGAATCCGGCATTATATTTTGTTCCCGACACAAATTGCCCGCCATTAATTTGGATAAGCGCTTCGCCATCCGCGGCATTTGTAATTTTACCCAGCGTGTTGTCATTATTCAAACTAACCGTTGACCAATAATTACGTGTTGTTGAATCCATTGACGGTGTTACATTATATGGTAAAATTGCCGCCATTAATTGACTGTTCTGGTCAAAGATATAATCACCATTTTCGACCGTCATCTGTTCCAGGCCCAAAATTTTTGTTCCGCCCGAAACATTACCACGAACCAATAAATCCAACCAATTATCACCTGGATTTGCCGCAATGGTTAAATCCGTGGCGTTAATATCACCCAAAACATCAACATCACTGCTGTTTATACGCATTGCCCCGGATGCCTGGTCAATACCTGCAACCGAAACATTTTTCGCAGATACAACATAGTTATCTGCGTCAATATTAACATCATAATCGGATAACACGCCCGTATAGTTCTGGTACAACATCCCAGATGTCGTCAACGCCGACCCAATATTCAGTCCCGAACCCTTTAAATTAATCGTACCACCGGCAATATCCAAACTGGCCATATTAATAACCGCATCACCCGAATCCAGGTTCAATATTGAACTGTTTTTCACCTGGGCCATATCAATTCCATGTGCGGCCGAAATAACCATCGCCCCGCCCCCAGGTTTTGTACATCATCAAAAGATACCGCATCCGTACTGGTTAACTTAAATGCGCCATAATTAATAAAATTATATGCACCATTGTCCGAATTTGTGAATGTTTCCGCATTAATTGTAACCGTTGCCAGCGATGAATCTGTTCCAACAAACATATCGCCATCAACATTAACATCACCATCAATATTATATGTTACATTTTGCGAATCAGCATTAAATCCATCAACATCCAGACCATTTGCACCAAACACTATACCATCTGCATCGGCCGATAAATTCAGCATTCCTGTAACATTTACCCCCTGGTTCATAACACCAGCAACCGATACAACACCGCCAAAATCAACCATTTCATCGACATCAATATTTACGCGTCCCCCAATTATATCCACTCCCGCATCAACCGTCAGTGTTTCTGCCGTTAAATCCACAACACCGCCACTAACATCGATTGATTTTGCGTATATTGCCCCAGATGCATCAATATCCAGCAAATAATCCAAATCATTTGGCAATGCACCCGTCGCCATGGCATTTTTTATCGCCCCCAACGTAATATCCCCAGAATTCGCCACAAAACTTGCAAATCCATAATTTGTAACATCTGCGACATTTATCGTATTGGCCGACACAGACAAAACACCACCATTAGTTGCCGTACCAACGGTAACATCATCGTTAATTTGTAGACTGTTTGCAGCATTTAATTTCAGCGTTCCGTTCGCATTAACCATCCCCGACAGGGCAATATCATCCGCCGAATTTAATGTCAAAGAATTATTTTGGCCAACACCAACCCCGGCCGACACACTAATATCCTGGGATGCAGCGGTTGTTTCCAATACAATTTCATTCGCCCCCCCCAGTATTAATCCACGTGTCGCCGTACTGGATTCATCAAAGACGATTCCATTTTTAATTGAAATTCCCCCCGATGTTGTTGACAATTTTGTTGTGGTTGTATCTGGGTCTGATGCGCTATAAACATAAATCGCGCCACCAACATCCGCATCGTCCACCAGATCCGAATCAGACAAACTGTTCATTATCACATTTGCCCCATATATTTTAACCGTACCACCATTTGACGTCATAACATCACCATCTACGGTTAAATTAGTCAAATCCCCCATATCTTCACCACGGAAAACCAAACTATTCATTGCACCAATCGCATATGCATCCCCGGCAATATCAATTATACCAGATGCCAATGTAATATTACGTGCAACCGAATTACCCGCAACCATTGATGTATCGGTAGATAAAACATTACCCCCAATATTTAGCGATGTTCCCGCCTGCAGTACAAATCCTTGGGGGCCATATGCAGATATATTAACATCACCCGCATCGACGGCCGCCGTTGCCCCAACGATTAAGTCGCCTGCAATATCAACCGTATATCCATTTAATGGCGCAGGCCCCGATACGCTTAAACTATATGTGCTGGGGCCAATATTTAAACTGCCCCCGGAAACGACCAACGTTCCCGTACCAAATGTATCTGTGCCTTCCTGGATTTGCGTAATATCAACACCCTGCATCCCATCCAGATAGACATTTCCACCATTAACCGCCAATCCACCCATATGAACCGGGCCACCATTAACATCCGAACCATCTATTTTTAGTTCGCCCGATGTATTTTCAACATTACCCGCGATTAGAATCTGACGTCCTGTGATATTTGTTGTGCCAACTTCATTGGTTACATCACCCGAAACCGTAACAATACCATCGGTTGCATTTGATGCGGCAACATTTAAATCCCCACCCAATCCAACGATATTACCAACTGTAATCTTGGTTGCGGATAAATCCATCTCGCCATGTGCCGTTACCGTTTCATTAACCGTGATTGAACCACTGGCCACCAAGTCAGTATCTGTATTTGCGCCATTTTCTGCACTATCAATCACAGAATTAACAACCAAATCACCATCATTTTGATATACCGTACTGGTTCCCACTGTATTCATTGTACCCTGGGCATTTAACACCATGGTTGCATTATTTACCACATCACCAACCGTTAAATCCAGACCCGCCAAATACATATTTGCATTTGCATTTTGCATACCATTAGAAATATTACCGGTTACGAATTTAGATTTATTAACAACGACATCAAAATCATTTAATTCATTTGCGAACAAATCAACCGTATTACCATTTCCCAGATTCAAACTGCCCGTTGTTAGCGAGAAAAGGTTATCCCACGCCCCTTCTTCCATATTTACATCAAATCCATACGCCAGGGTTGTTTCCCCCGCCACATCAATTATCAAATCACCATTATTAACAAAAGACGGATTTGTTGTTTCGTCCCCCCCTGAAACCGTCAGATTTTCAACATTTTTTATATTCATTGTACCGGTATTTACCATTGTGCCGGCAACACTAATCGATGTATTTGCCGCATCAATTGTCATTTGGGTACCATTATTTTCGATATTACCAGAACTGCTAAGTGCGACATCACCACCACTATTCCCAGTAACCGTAATATTCATTGCGCCGCCACTATTTTGAATTGAACCGGCCTGAATTCCATCTGCCTTTATATTAATATCGACCGCATCCTGACTTTCATTAACCAACTGAGCAATTTTCATTGAATTTGTTGCCGCCAACGTCGCCCCGCCCGCTTCAACCGTAACGGCACCAACATCAATCGAATTTGCATTAATATTCAGTGTACCATTTGTCTCTATCGCACCCGACACAAAGTTATTTACACCCGTAACATTAAAGGTTCCATTATTTACAACCGCGGGTTCAATCACCCCATTTTCATCTGCTGTAATATTTGAGCCAATATTTACATCAAACGTGGCCGCATCAGAAAAATTAGATATATTAAATGTACGATTTCCCGACGCCTGTGCATTGCCATCAATCGTTAATTGTCCGCCAATTTCAATATCACCATCGGTCTGAACCGAAAACGTATTTGCGACATTATCGCCCACAAACAGCACACCACCCGTTTGTGATTCCGTTGGCACACTAAACACGCGCATATCATCGGCCACATTTAATGCATTCCCCGTCGCCTTCAGTATCAGGGCATTAACCCCCGCATTTTGAACCGCGACAATTTCATCGGCAGCAACCACAACCTGGTTATCAGCCGTTACCGCCGCTGTATTAGATGTAACCCCCGGCAAAGACGTGATATCCGTTACAGGAATATTTGTCGCCGCCGCAGCCATTGCCCCAGCCGGCGCAATACCGCACAAAAAACTAAGTAATTTCTTGAACATATTATTTTTCTATTTCTTTTTCCCTAAAATTTACAAATATATTATTGCACAAAAAGCAAATCTAAGGCAACATAAAACCGCATTGTAACAAGGAGAAAATGTATGTATATGATAAAATCAGTCCATGCCCGTCAAATTATGGACAGTCGTGGCAACCCAACCGTTGAATGCGATATTGTATTATCGGGTGGCGCACGTGGTCGTGCGGCGGTACCATCGGGCGCATCAACCGGCACATTTGAAGCCCTGGAATTACGCGATGGCGGTAACGCATATATGGGACGTGGCGTCTTAACCGCGGTCAAAAATGTCAACGAAATTATTGCACCGGCAATTATTCATATGGACGCATCAAATCAAACCGCACTTGACGAAACAATGTTGGCGTTGGACGGCACACCAAACAAAGAAAAATTGGGGGCCAATGCAATACTGGCAGTATCAATGGCGGCGGCACATGCGGTTGCCAACCAAAAACAGATTCCATTATATAAATACATTGCTGAAATATACGGCAATCCGAACCCGTGTATTCTGCCCCTTCCAATGATGAACATCATAAACGGTGGTGTACATGCAGATAACGGTCTGGATGCCCAAGAATTTATGATTATCCCCAACGGCGCACATGATGAATTCGAAGCAATCCGCATGGGCTCCGAAGTATTTCATCACTTAAAAAAGATTTTAAAGCAAGACGGCATGTCCACCAATGTTGGCGACGAAGGTGGCTTTGCCCCGAACCTAAATTCATGCGACATGGCACTGGAAAAGATTGTTGGGGCCATACATGCGGCGGGCTACATACCGGGGGAACAAATCTCCATCGGTTTGGACGTTGCATCATCTGAATTTTATCACGATGGCCTTTATCATTTCGAAGGCAAAAAATTAACGTCTGATGAAATGATTGCGTTCTATGAAACATTAATTACTGATTATCCGGTTATTTCAATCGAAGACGCCCTGGCCGAAGAAGATTGGACGGCCTGGCACACATTAACCGAACGTATTGGTTCAAAATGCCAATTGGTTGGGGATGATTTATTTGTAACAAATCCCGCACGCCTGGCCCGTGGGATTGAAAACGGTGTTGCAAACGCTATTTTGATAAAAATGAATCAAATTGGCACACTAACCGAAACACTGCGTGCCATCAAAATGGCCCAGGACGCAAATTACGGTGTCATAATTTCCCACCGCAGTGGCGAAACCGAAGACACAACAATTGCAGATCTGGCGGTGGGAACAAATGCGGGCCAAATCAAAACAGGTTCAATGTCCCGCACCGACCGTATGGCAAAATACAACCAGTTAATTCGTATCGAAGAAGAACTGGACAATTCCGCAAAATATGGTATATAATTGCGATGAAAAATGTATGGGGGGACACGCAATCGCGTTCCCCCAATTTTAATTAGAAAATGATAAGCACGGCGACGATTATTTTAACCATAAAATACATATTGGCAATATCCATATTTATTGGAATTATATGCGCGCCTGCTTGGATTGCCCGCCAAACAGACAAGAATAAACAAAACATGTATCTGGTACGCCTGGGGTCATGGTTATTCGGCTGGTCAATTGTGGGCTGGTTTTATGCATTGATAATCGGCACCCGGAAATAAAATCACTGTTCCAGATGATAGATTTGCCCGTTGTAATTGATGTTAATTGTATTTTTCGATTGCCCGGGACTTAACGGCACATAGCACACAGTATTATTATACGATATATTTAACGATGGCGATGTAACGCGTTCTGCAAATAGTGTAAAAGAATTACCGACACTGGTGTGCATATGACTTATCCCAGAATTGCAAACAGCATAACAGGCGTTGTTTATCAGCTCGTATCCACTGGCACATTGTGTTGCGCCACCACATTGATTTGGCCAATATAAAAATTCCCCATTGCACGTGGCATAGCATTTTTCAGCCACATCCGCCCCGGCATCTGACATTGTATATTCATCCCCCAGTGTTGCGCATGAAATATTACCGCCAAAGATACTGTCGGTTGCCATATCATATCGCACGTCAATTCCACCCGGACAATAATCACCCGGGACACATTCGGATTCATAGACCTCATATGTGTCCATGTTGGTTTGAATATAATATCCCGGATTGCTTATTGCATAGCAATCGGTTATTTGCGAACGTGTACCGTCGGAATGGGTAAACAGTGGGCTGCCAAAACCATCGGCACAGGTCATACATTGAACACTACCATCGCCATACAAATCCCCACAAATTGTGCCGTCGGGGATATTGGATTCTATGGTGTCCGATGGTACACATACCCCATCTTTGGCGTCGGTAACAGAACTAAACACTATCCCTGTCCCATAGATCATTACATTTATAAGACTGCCAGCAGGATCGGAAAGCGCATACCCGTCATTGCATTGGCCGCCTGCAACAATCTTTGAAACCGTCCCGTTTTCATCAAAAACACTTAATACTACAACTATGCCTGTATCATTTGCAAAAGCGCGTTGAATCCCCGACATTTTGCATTTTTCGACACTGCCGCCGCCGGTGCCACCAACTGGTTCACATTCCGCTTCGCCGTATGAAATATCACAGCTGTCTGCATATACAGTATCATCGGGCGGACATGCGTTACATCCGGTCGCACCAATTTCTGCATTGACATATGTGCCGTCGGGGCATGATTCAATACCATTTTGAAATCCCACAGATCCACAGTTTAATCCATTGTTCTGTGTAAAACGAAATCCTGGACAATATTCGTTTGTTCCAGGATTAACCTGGCCACATTGATATGCTAATAGGTGACGATCTGAATCACATAAAACATAGTATCCGGGTGTTACCAGGTATTCACAATTTTCTTCACTTGTTAGGCCTGTTGTATCAGCGTGTTTAATTGCTTCGGCAAAATATGGACGGCATTCGTTCTTGTTATTGTCGCCGGGGCAATAATATCCGGCGGGACAGATTTCACATTCGCCCACTTCGTTCAAATAATATCCCGCATCACATGTATTTTCGGCACGGGCCGGCGCAATGACAATAACAATAAACAGTAATGCCAATAAAAATCGCATTTCCCAAAATTTCCCCAATGCATAAAACAACCGCCACGGGAACATGGCGGTCGGGGTGTTAGAAAAATCATTCGAAAGCATGACCCCGCCGGCTTTTGGGCGCAAAGCGCCCTGTTGTATGGCCGACGGCACCCCGACGTACGAAAGTGGTATGTGCGACCATCGCACGAATACATCGGGTTTCATACACAAAAAATGACGCTTTGCGCGCCGCATTTTGTGTGCGGATTCAGTACACGTTTTCTTGTACTGCTTTCGAATAAGGCTTTTCTACGGCCCCGAACCCACATCCCTGTGGACTCAATACAAATTATAAAACAATCTCAACAAAAACACAAGTAACTTAAATAAATAAAAGTTTATTTACAAATTACTCATTAAATAAATCCCGGCAATGCCGGGATATATTTAACTGTCATCTTCGTCAATATCGTCTTCATCAACCTCAACCGCGTTCAGGTCAATTTCCTTTGGCACACCCAAAATATCTTCGATTTTATCGGACGCCGCATCTAAATCCATTTTATGCAAAACAGCAAATTCTTGGGCCATGCGTTCCAATGCCCGCAAATACAATTGACGCGCCGAAAATGTCATTGTATCCGCCGCACTGCGACGTTGCAGGTCGCGTACAACCTCGGCCAGTTTCATGGGATCACCCGAATTAATATTTTCTTCGTATTGCGCCGCACGACGCGCCCAAATCATACGTTTGGCCCCGGCCTTACCCTTGGCCGATGCGATTGCTTCGTCTAATTTTTTTGCCGTCGACAATGGTCGCAGTCCGGAAATTTCCGCCCGTTCCAATGGCACACGCAATGTCATATGGTTACGTTCAAAATCAATAACCATCATTTTAATCTTCTGACCGGCAACGGTCTGTTCTTCAATACGCAACAATTTACCAACACCCTGGGTTGGATAAACAACGTATTGTCCGGTTTTAAAATCTAATTTTTTACTTGGCATATGTCTATCTCTTTCACGTTGCCATTCTCTCTGTCCCGCACATTATACCATAAAAAACCCAAAAAACAAACAAATGAAAGCAAAAAAATAAAAAAAAGCCCCCAATCGGGGCACTTTTTTTTTCAGTTATCTCAAAATTCTGCGCGGTGCACTGGTTCGGCGTATTGCCTCTTCACGAACCTGCTCTACCGTTTCTTTCTTGGACAGACATTCCCAAACACCATCCGCATTTAAAAACGCTTCTTGACCCTGGGGGCATTCATGCTTCTGGATACGCCACGTAAAGCATCCAGACTTTTTATATGATTCATAAGCGCTTTCCACACCGCCACGCAGGTATCTACCGGCGGACGCATCCCATTGCCCTTCTGGTTGGCCGGCACACCACTTACGCGCGCCCCAACACATTATCGTTGTGCCGTCGGCCGCTTCTAATTCCATCGCCGATGACGTAACCTTGTACCCACTGTTTGCAGTATCACCACGCCCCATGGAATCACCCGTTTCCAGGTCCACACACCACAGTTTTTGACATTCCGCGGCATCAATTCCATCAATTTTTTTATGTTCCGCCAAGACATATCCCGGCCCACACTTAAATTCTGCCGACGCGGACGCAAACGCATCCACCGCACATAACACAGACAAAATAAAAATAATCTTTTTCATACTTCCTATTCTACACTTTTTTACAAATATTTACAAATACTATTTTTATTGCCCCAGTCCCGCCGGGCTGAAACGTCCAATATTATTAAACAGCTCTTCAATTGCGTTCAATTCAATTGCCGCCGGAATTTCTGTTTCACCATCCGCGATGACAATATCTGGCAAATCCGAATCGTGCAGCACCACCGTTTTTACAACACGTTTTCCATTGACCCACGCCAATAAAACGGTTTCATCTGTGTACGTTGGCGCCAATGGCCCGCGATAGTTTTCATCAGAACCATAATAAATCCAAACTTCGTCCCCATAAATTGTTTTAACCTGGGGGGCACCAATTTCTTCTTGTAATTGTGCGGTGGTTTTTATATCAGCCGCCACCGTTTCCAGGTTTTCTGGGAACACATAACCACGATGCTTGGTCTGGAACGTACATGCCGCCAACCCAAGTGCAAAAAATAAAACAATTTTCTTCATACCCCATAATCTACAATAAAACACCCAACAAACGCAACGAAAAAAGCAAACACCACATTGACAACTCAACCGATGTCCCTTATAGTCATTGTCCCTTAAACATTAAACCCCAAGGATTTTTATAATGGCACAGTTCAACAAGCGTACAGAAATGGCATATAAATATATGATTGAATTACAGGTTGGCCGCATTGATGAATTTCAAACCGACGACGGCAAAAACGTTAAAGTGGTCAAAGCAATGGGACAACCATGCGTTGTCATCCAAGATTTCAAGGAATTAACCAAGGCGGTCCCAGAAAACATTGAATTTTTTGAAATCGCATCAATTAAAGATTACGCAAAATTTATTAAAACTGGCTCAACAAACACATCCCGCCCTATTTATTGGCTGGGCAACATGGACAAAGGCGTATTTGTTCTAAGACCCAAGGATTTTTATATCAATCCATTGGATGCATTTACAAAATTATATTCAGATGTGCGCAAACGCGAACAATTCGTAACCGAATCATATACACGCGATGTAACCGCGCGCAATGATTTAATCAAAACATCCCTGTATCTCAAAGGGATTGCAAATTATGACGACGCCAATGCCCAGTTCAAAAAAATATTGGCACAGCAAAATCAAAAATTAAAATAAAAAACCGGCATTTGCCGGTTTCTTTTAACCTTCGCCATTTTCTTTGACTTCTGGTTTATTTAACATTGCAAAATGCGCAATATGCTTTTTCAGTTCACTTTTATACGCATTATTTGCCTTGGCCAAATCAACCAGTTTATTAAACTGTGGATTTGCCGCACGCGCCGCCGCGAATCGAGATTCTGTTTTCAAGAAATCTTCCAACGGCAACGGATTATCAACCGACGAATCCATTGTTAACGGATTGTGCCCATCCGCAATCAAACGCGGATCAAACCGGAACAATGGCCATGCACCGGTCTGGACCATCTGGGTTTGATGTTCCGGACCATTTTGTAATGCAAAACCATGCGCGATACACGGTGCATACGCCAATATAATTGATGGGCCGTTAAAACTTTCTGCCTCGCGAAATGCGCGAATTGCCTGGGCCTGGTTTGCGCCCATCGCAATTTGGGCGACGTATGCGCCACTCATCATTGCAATCATGCCCAAATCTTTTTTCGCATGTTCTTTACCACCGATGGCAAATTTCATGCTGGCCCCAAATGGCGTTGATTTTGATTGCTGGCCACCGGTGTTTGAATACCCTTCGGTATCCAAGACCAAGATATTTACATTTTCACCACTGTGCAGTATATGATCAACCCCACCATATCCAATATCGTACGCCCATCCATCACCGCCAATAATCCAAACCGATTTATCAACGATTTCACTGACCAGACTTTCCGCCAAACGGGCACGTGGGCCATCAATTTTCGCCAATTGTGCACGCAAATTCGATTCGATTTCACGTTGTTTTTGCGAATCGGTTTCATCAAATAATTCTTCGACGTTTTCGATACCAACCTCGAACAACAAAGATTTCAGGTTTTCACGTTTCTGGTTCAACGCCAAACGCATACCCAAACCATATTCTGCATTATCTTCGAACAGCGAATTAGACCACGCCGGCCCACGCCCGGCACTGTCTTTGGTCCATGGCGTTGTTGGTAAATTAGCCCCATAAATCGATGAACATCCCGTTGCATTTGCCACAACCATGCGATCACCAAACAAATGCGCCAACATTTTTACATATGGCGTTTCGCCACATCCCGCACATGCGCCCGGAAATTCAAAATAATGTGGCAATAATTCTACGTGCTTTGGAATATTCAGATTTAATTTTTCGCGTTCTATATCTGGCAATTTTTCCGCCACATCAAACGCGTTCTGATTTTTATCCATAACATCCGCTGCGTTCACCATTGCCAACGCATGCACCGGACAATTTTTAACACAGATATTGCACCCCGTACAATCCGCCGGCGAAATATTCAACGTGTAATACATATTCGGTCCCAATTCTGGTGTCTTCATCGGCACAACCGTTACACCCGAATTACGCATTTGTTCGGCCTGGTCTTCTGTCATAACCTTGATACGAATTGCCGCATGCGGGCACATCATAGAACACTTGCCACACTGGATACACTTTTCCAGATCCACCGTTGCCACACGTGGCGACACGGCACGCTTTTCATATTTTGATGTGCCAACCGGATATTGACCTGCGCCAAATTGCCCATCAACACGGAAACGCGAAACCGGAATTGCATCCCCACGTTGCGCCGCCATTTCCCCCAGGGTACCAGCTATTTCCGCGGGCGTATCATGCGTCATTGCAGGCACAAAATCCGGGGCAAAGTTTGATATCGATGATGGCAATTTATATTCGCGCAAGTATTCTGACGCCTTGTCCACCGCGGCCCAGTTTGCTTGAACAATTTCCATACCCTTTTTCTTGTATGTTTTTTCGATTGCAACCTTGGCACTGGTCGCGGCAACCACCGGATCAATAACACGTGTCAGATTAAAGAAATTCAACATTATAAACGTGTTAATACGATTCCCCAGTCCTAATTGAGCCGCCGCCGTATTCGCATCCAGGAAAAACACACGCGCACGAATCCGCATCAGATGTTCTTGGGTATCGCGTGGCAGATTTGCAAACGCCACATCCGGCGCCATTGACGTATTAATCATAACCGTTCCACCCGCACGCAACCCACGGAATATATCAAAGCGTTGGGCAATCATAAAGTTTGAAACACTGATAAAATCCGCCACTTCTACCAAATATTGACTTTTAATTGGTGCGTCTGAAAATCTGATGTGCGACGCGGTTAATCCACCCGATTTTTTTGAATCATAAACCGCATAGGATTGCGGATACAGTTCAGAATTTTCCCCAACAATTTTCACAATATTTTTCACCGCGCCAACGGTACCATCACTGCCGATACCATACAAAATTGCGGTTTTGAAATTTGGATCTTCGACCGAAAATGCCGGATCTGTTTTTAGCGACAATCCCGTTAAATCGTCATCAATACCCACGGTAAAGTTATGCTTTAATTCGCCACGCATCATATTTTCATATATTGCCTTGACATCACGTGGCTTAAATTCTTTGGACCCCAATCCATAGCGTCCACCAAATACATTTGCCGCGTCCCCAACAACCGTTTTAACATCTTGGTACAACGGTTCACCAATACTGCCCGGTTCCTTGGTTCGGTCCAGAACCGCAATATTCTTGACCGATTTTGGTAATGCCGCACGAAATGCATCAACCGGGAACGGTCGATACAAATGCACCTTTACCAATCCCAAACCCGACGGCAAATGCGCCAGTGTTTCTTCGATTGTGTCAACGGCACTGCCCATGACGACAATTACATGTTCTGCATTTTTATCACCAACATATTCAACCAAACCATATTTACGTCCGGTCAGTTTTGCAAATTCATCCATAACATTTTGTACAATTTCCGGTGTTTGATTGTACAACGGATTTGCCGCTTCGCGTCCCTGGAAATAAACGTCTGGATTTTGTGCGGTACCACGTATGGTTGGATTATCCGGTGTCATACCACGCGCACGATTTTCCAAGACACATGAATCCGGAATTAATTCCCTTAGCACTTCGTCTTCGATTCGCGTTAATCGGGATTCTTCATGACTGGTCCGGAAACCATCAAAGAAATGTAAAAACGGCACACGCGAACGCAGTGTTGCCGCATGTGCGATTGCCGCCATATCATGCGCCTGTTGAACATTGTGTGATGACAACATTGCAAATCCCGTCGAACGAACCGACATAACATCACTGTGATCGCCAAAGATTGACAATGCATGTGTTGCCAATGCACGTGCCGCCACATGCATAACAAACGGCGTTTGTTCACCGGCAATCTTGTACATATTTGGAATCATCAGCAGCAATCCCTGGGATGCGGTAAATGTCGTTGCCAACGCCCCCATCTGTAACGCGCCATGCATTGCGCCGGCGGCGCCGCCTTCGGATTGCATTTCGATTATCTGTGGGATTGCGCCCCAAATATTTTTCTTGTGCTGGAACGACCATTCATCCGCCAATTCCCCCATTGTACTACTGGGGGTGATTGGATAAATCGCGGCGAAATCGACACATCTGTACGCGACATCCGCCGCGGCCCAGTTACCATCAACAATTAATTTAGACATACTTTCATCCTTACCTAGTCTTACTTCTTATCATCATCTGCTTTTATATCTGTTGGTGTCATATTGGCGCGTTTTTGCATTTTAGACATCGCCACGACCATATCCATACCACGCTGCAATTGATAATCGCGCGCATCTTTTTCTTCATCACTTAATTCGTCATATGGCGTTTCTTCGTTTTCTGCATCTTCATCAGAATCATTATCAGATTTTTTCTTACTTTTCTTTTTAGCCTTGTCATTTTTTAATGAATTTTTAAAAGAGGCTTCCGAATAAGAACTTTCTTTTTTCTCTATAACTTCGACCTTGCTGTGTAAAACCTCTACATCGGGGGTGATACCTTCGTTCTGAATTGAACGACCCGATGGCGTATAGTAACGCGCAATTGTAATATGAATCGCCGTCCCATCCCCCAGTGGTTTTTGCTGTTGTACACTGCCCTTGCCAAACGATTGTGAACCCATGACAATTCCGCGTCCATTATCCTGGATTGCACCCGCCACAATTTCCGATGCCGATGCCGATCCATGATTAATCAAGACCACAATCGGCTTGCCATTTGTCAAATCACCCGGCGTTGCATATGTACGTTCAATGTCTGTTTTATCTTTGCCACGGGTTGAAACAATTTCCCCCCCGTCCAAGAACGCATCCGACACATCAATTGCCGCCGTCAAATATCCACCAGGATTATTGCGCACATCAACGACATAGCCGACAACATCCTTTTTTTCCAATTCCTTGATTGCTTTTTTCAGATCACGCGCGGTCGTCGCCCCAAAATCAGAAATTCTGATATATCCAATTTTTGGTGTATCTTCGTCATCTGGATCCGCATCGGCCATTGTTTTGACATCATGTTTAATTGATTCCACCTTAATAATTGCGCGTTTTAACGTTAATGTTTTTTCTTCGCCATCAGAAATAATGGTCAATTTTACCTTGGTCCCGGGCCGTCCCTTCATTTTCTTAACCGCCTGGTTCAGCGTTAAATCAAATACCTGTTCACCATCAATATGGGTGATATAGTCGCCCGCCTTAATCCCGGCCTTGTCCGCGGGTGTATCATCAATTGGCGAAATAACGCGCACCGCGCCACGATCACTGGTTATCTGAATTCCCAATCCGCCAAATTCCCCCTGGGATTTATCATTAAATTCCTTGAAATCATCCGCCGACAGATACGAAGAATGCGGATCCAGCGCCCCCAACATACCGTTCATAGCCGCTTCCAGCATCTTTTTTTCATCGGCTTCTTCGACAAAATTATCACGCGCCACTTCGAACACCAGTGCTAATTTTTTCAGTTCTTCATAAATCTGCTCATCCGTCAGGTGTTCAACCGGTTCTTCTTTTTTCTTGTTTTTTGGTGCCGCATCCGCGACCATCGGCACAAATAACAATCCCAAAACCAACAACTTTTTCAGCATAATAAATCCTTTCACTTTTGCCATTTTCCAGCATAAACAAAAACCCACCGATATTCAACCCGATTTTATAAAAAAATTCACAAATACTTGACAAATTATTTTTAAGGGTTATAATTTTATACATAATGAGCATAGATATTGGAAATCTTGTACACGGTCGCGAAACATACATCGCAGACTTTGGCCCGGGCTTTGTTATGAAACGCCCGCTGCCAACATTGGGTGATGCGGCACGCGATGACTGGTTGGCCAAACAGCACCGAACCAAAGAAATCATTGATGCAATTCATGATGTTGGCAATCCGCGCTATAACATCCCAACAATGCGTTTTATCAAAGACGACGAATATCAATTACTTGAAGAACGCGCGCCTGGCGAACATCTAACCGCAGATTTGTTTAAGTCTGTTTCCCGTCGCCAGCGTTATGAAATCATTGACGGCATTGCCGCATTTTTGGTTGATATGAACGAATTAAAACCAATTGGTCCAATTGTGCGCCATAAAATTGCAGATGATATAAAGTTCAACCGCCTGGATAGTTTTGTTAACAACAAAATGTCAAAATTATTCACCACTGCCGAAACCCAGAAACTGGGCACGGTCCGTGATGCCGTTGGCACATTTGAATATGACACACGTATGGCATGGTCCCATGGAGATTTAAATTCAGGCAACGTATTATACGACCCAAACACCAGCACACTGTCGTTTATTGATTTTGCAGAAGCAAACTATCAATTCATATATCGCGACATATTTTCCCCATTACAAATTGAATTGGACATCTGGAACCAGGTTTATGATGCATACACAAAATTACACAATAACGAAATCTATACAATGCCTGGAATTCGCAATCCGAACCTGCGCAATATTATGAAGTATCGAATTATCACAAACCTGTTGCGTCGCATTATCAAGGCATCCGATGACATCCGAATTAACAGCACATCCGCAAAGGCAATCGAAAACAATAATGCCAAGATCGCATTTATCCGCGAACAAATGGCAAAGATAGAATACGTCGAACAACTGTTTAAAAACAACACTAAATAAAACCCACCAGTAACGGTGGGAATTTTTATTCTTCTTTGAACAGGCGCGCCGGA
The DNA here is from genome assembly GCA_017935245.1 of Alphaproteobacteria bacterium. Classification (GTDB taxonomy): domain Bacteria; phylum Pseudomonadota; class Alphaproteobacteria; order Rs-D84; family Rs-D84; genus Enterousia. Next base: position 41,861 of record JAGBHZ010000001.1, read on the forward strand.
TCCACGGCATTATTGCCACGCCGCACCTCCAGATACATTTCGGGTTTATCTGGATTCATGCGCCCAATTGGCTCGCCGGCTAAAACCTCCTGGCCCAGCATGACATCAATATCCCCCAGGTTTGTCATAACCGTATTATATCCATTTTTGTGCGACATGATTACGACACGACCAAAGCCACGGAAACTGTCCGCAAATTTAACAACGCCATCGGCCGGCGCCATAACCAATGCGTCCCCACGCGTACGCACGCGCCACCCATCAGATTTTAACCCCAACGCGGTCTTTTCACCAAATCTTACAACCACCCGCCCCCGCACCGGCAGGTTTAATTTACGCCTTGAAAATCGTGCATCTGCTGACATCTCAGAACTTCCGACCCCTGCTGACAATTCAGAAATACTTTTTGCGCGCGCGGACAATTCACGCAGTTTTTTCTGTAATGCCAATTGTTCATTTTTCAACTTTTCGTTTTGCGCACTGCGTGTTTTCAGCAATTTATCCAACTGACTTTTTTCCTTGCTGTATTTTTTTGCCGACCGATCCAGTTTTTCTTTTTCAATCGCCCGCGCATTACGAATTTTTTCCAGTTCGACAATCTGCCTATTCGCCAAATCAATTTCTTCTTCAAAGCGATCCGCCATACCCGACATAACCGCCGACATCAAAACATAGTCCCGCATATTATCGCTATCGAAACTGGGGTGGGACGCAACGAACAAAACGCTGGCGGCGGCATCGGCAACCCGTCCCCGGTTATTTTCCATTTCACGTGCAATTTTATCACGTTGGGCGTCCAATTCATCAATCTTTTTTGCAATTGCGCTGCGCTGATCTTCCAGGGTACTAACCTTATCCGCGGCCCGAACCAAATCCTTTTTTGTTTTGGCGATATCACGCTCGGACGTCTTGACCTGTTGTTCCAGTTTTTTATTTTGTTGTTCGGTCTGTTTAATTTGTGCATTTATTTTGGACAGTTCACTGCCCCCCCATGCCGGTGCCGACACAACACATAACAAAGAAAATACCAGGAAAATCTTCTTCATTATTTTTTTATCACTTTCAAGAATGTCTTTTTACCCTTTTGCACCATAAATTCATCCGCCACCGCAATTATGGCCCGTGGATCCGTGATTTTATTACCATCGATTTGAACGCCACCCTGTTCGACCATGCGACGCGCCTCTGACTTGGACGGGAACAATCCCGTCGCGCACAAGAAATCCAGGATTCCCATATCGCCCGCCATTTCGATTTCCGCACTTGGTACATTATCCATATTTGCCCCACCGGCAAATAATGCGTTGGCCGCTTCTTCGGCGGCACGTGCCGCATCCGTTCCATGTGCAATTTCGGTTGCCGCAAATGCCAAAATTTTCTTTGCAACATTTAATTCCGCACCCTGTAACGCAGACAGGCGTGCAATTTCATCCAACGGAATTTCTGTAAATATTTTCAAGAATTTTTCAACCAAATCATCCGGCGTATTACGGAAATATTGATAGTATTCATACGGGGACGTTTTATCTTCGTTCACCCAAACCGCATTACCGGCCGACTTACCAATTTTATTACCATTTGAATCTGTAATCAGTGCCGTGGACAACACAAATGCTTCTTTGCCTAATTTTTTACGGATTAACTCAATCCCCATAATGGCATTTCCCCACTGATCCGCCCCACATGTCTGCAAAATACAATTGTGTTCACGATACAGGGTCAAGAAATCCACCGCCTGGAACGTCATATAATTAAATTCCAAAAACGTCATACCATTATCCAAACGACGCTTTACCGAATCCATCGATAACATACGTGGCACCGTAAAATCCGTTCCAAAATCACGCAGAAAGTCCATATGACTGTATGTTTTCATCCAATCATAGTTATCCACCATAATCGCATCCGAAGCGCCATCACCAAATTTAAAGAATTTTGAAAATGATTTTTTTAAGCCCGCAACATTTTTCGCCAACGTTTCTTCATCCATCATTGGCCGCCCAGAATCACGCCCCGACGGATCACCAATACGCCCTGTTGCACCGCCAACCAGTGCAATTGGCTTGTGCCCAAATTTTTGCAACCAACGCATCATCATAACCGGCACTAAATGGCCCACATGCAACGAATCCGCGGTTGGATCCGACCCCAAATATGCAGTAATTTTTCCCGCGTTTAACGCATCATTCAACCCATCAATATTTGATGTTTGATTAATAAACCCACGTGCCTGTAATTCGACCAATAATTCATTTTGCATGTATATAAACCCTTTTTATCAAGAAAAATAATAGCACGCTTTTGCGTGCCATGCAAGTGTACCACACTCAAAAAATTACATTGTTTTTTGCAAGAACGGCAATTCTGATATCAACAAACGCAAATTATTTGCTGCGCTTAATGTCGGACGAATCTTCTGAGTCCGCAACGCACATACAACATCGTATTTCATACGCATTGCATCTATTTTCGACATATCGTCATAAAAGTGTTCTATTTGATACCGACTTTGTGGAATTTGCTGAATATCCACGAACGTATTGCCGTTGATTTTATAAGAATACGCCTTGCTAATACGTGCAATACTGGTATCTGTATATAACTTGAAAACATCACCGACGTTAAACCGCGGATTCATACGAAAGACATGACAGCCCATCCATTTTGGCATCGCATCCCCATTTACACCAACCAAATCCAGCGTCTGATGAAGATCATCTTTATCGGAACGAACCCCGGCCACACGATATTTTTCCATATTACTTTCTCCTTTGATTTAACGCATCCAACAAGCCGTCAAAACAGCTGTTATAACCTGGATAACGCTTGCGATAATGTTCGGCCATCCCACGCAAAACCGCCATACCATATGGCGTGGTCTGAATCTTGTTAAAAATATAAGCCTGACGTTCATCGCGGGGCACGCCCGCCAATTCCCGCCGTGTTCTGTTATTTGCCCGAACAATTGTTTCTTTTGATATATTCATACAAGAATTATAACACATACCACAAAACATAAGCAAATAAAATCCCGGAATCACCGGGATTGTTTATCGTATCATTTCGCGCATTAGTGAATCTATAAATTTTTCACGCATATTATAATTAGTTGCCATTTTATACACAAATGCATCGGCACCGTAAAATGCCGCAGCAGACATCATGTCGTATTTATCAACCCCCATCCAAACATTTGGTGCCTGAACAATATTCCCAGTTAGTTTGTCGCGTAAAACAATTGTTGCAACAATATTACGTGAACGTTTATATGATAATTTATTAGATGTTGTACAACCCGTACCTGGATATTGTTCATCCGGCACAGACATCGATACAACTGCCGCTAATTCAAAACCAGACATCCGTTCATCGTATTGCATTATACGACGCAAATCCATCGCATGGACGGTATCAATCGATTGGTTACCCATTGAAAAGCCCAAATATTTATTCCGGTTCCAGTTACCCGACAAATAATCAAAGTACACCACTTGTTTATAACTGCTGCCAAACAAATCCTTCATTTTATCTGCTGTTAAATTTTCTTTAATAACTGGTTTGGCTTTAAAATTATATGTTCCAATACCAATGTTTTTTAATAATCTGGTTTTATCAAAACTCATTTTCAATCCATTTTTCTTTAAATTTGTGGACAAAATATACCACACCAGATGTTTTTGTCAAACAAATATTTAAGGGGGCAAAAGCCCCCCACAATAAATTCATATTTTCAGGATTTTCAATATTTAAAACGCATTTTTCATATCGTCGCGCGTCAATCCAAAACGTTCCAGACCCGCCACAATATTAACGACGCCAACCTTACCACGATTAAATGCAGACTTTTGCATCTGGGCATTTAATCCCTGGGCGGCTTCATTTAAAATACTTACCTTGTTGGTCATACTTTATGTCCTTGTTTTCGCAAAAACCTGTGCGATTTGATGACAAATATATACCGACAAACAATTTTTGTCAAGTGTTTTTTGTCCAAATACAACACAATTATTGTTCACAACCATATTCGCCACACATTGATTCAGAATATTCCTGAACCTCTATCGCGACGGGGGCCGGGGTGGCCGGTTCCTCATAATGAACTTCTTTTACAACGCGAACACGGCGATTTTCCGCATTTGGCGTATTATCAGGCGTTGGAACAGCTAAATCTTCTTCACCGGCCGATACCGCAACAATCTGACTGGCGGGAATACCATATTGAATCAGCATTTTCTGAACCGCTTCGGCACGACGACCGCCCAAGGCATAGTTATAATTGCTGGACCCCATGGTATCGGTATGACCGACAACAGAAACCTTGATATTTTTATTTTCTTGGGTTGCGGTTGCCAATTTTTTTATCAATTCTTGATATTCTGGTTTTATTGCAGATTTATTAAAATCAAAGCGCACTTCAAACACTTCTTCCATAACATGCTGTTGTGGGGTTAATGGAATTTGCTGAACCTTTATCATTGTTTTTTCGCCAGCCGCGGCCTGTAATTGATCCAAACGCGCATTAATGGCCGCCAATTCAGAACGCATTGCCATCATCATGTTGATGAATTCTTCGCGCGTAACCAATTCTTCACTTACCATTGGAATTGGTTCTTGTTCTTCTTCGACAACAACGATTGGCGATATAACCGCGTTCATGCAATCTGTATCATTTTCAGGGCAATCGTGTGGTGCAATGTTGTTGTTACTGTTATGAACACTGTTGTCATTGGCACTTTTGTTAATGGTTTTGTCGCCGCCATAGATATTTTGATTAAATACCAATGGCTGTACCGGAACCGGATTAATCAAGTGTTCTGGCACATTTACGTTATTCACGATAATAACCCCTTCGCGGGCGCGGGATGCATCCGCCATGGCATTCATGTTTCGTGTATCTGGATAATATGTTTCAACCGACTTTGTTTCTGATACCGCGCAATCATCCCCCGAACAATCGGCGGTTATGGTTTGCACATCAACACTTTTAACGGTTTTCGATACGTTAACAATGCGCCCACCCTTGCAGTCGGCCAATGCAGCCATCGTTTTTTCAAATCGGTCCCGACACTGACCAACAGTTTTTATTTGAGAAGTAGCAGCGGCAGACAACCAGCAATCAAATTTTGCCTGGGCTTCGGCCGCCAATTGTGGATTGTTATGCGCGGCATCACTTTTTAATTGTTCCATTAGATTGTTATATGCCGTGTACAGTTCAAATGATTCTTGTTCATTTTCAATTGGCCAATTGTCCAAGGATTCTGGAAACGGCGTTTCGCCAGAAAATGCAGCAACCGCCTTGTTTGCGAACAATTCACCCATGTCTGGATATCCGCTGGTGCGGGCATTATAAATTGCATACGAACGATAATTCATTGCCAGTTGATTTAAAAAGGAATCTTTGTGTGGGGCCGAATAAACATCCAATGTTTCAACATAATCAACCGTTGGCGTCGCAACAGGTGCAAATTCATCCACTTCATTATTACCCGTGGCGCACCCCGCCAATGTTACAGCCGCGCCCAACATTAACATACGTGCAATAATCCATGTAGAAAGTTTATTTCTCATCCCTGAATCCTTTGTTATAATCCCATGTATTATACGATTTTTTATAAACTTAGTAAAGCATAAAAAACGAGTCATGCGACCCGCTTTTTTTATTTATCCATTGCTGATGAAATAAATCCGCCAATTGATTGCAGGCCACCAATCGCCCCACCAAATCCAGAACCGCCGGAATTGCTTACAACACCACTAACCGCATCCATAATTGACGCAGTGTTTGTTGGTTGCCCCAGCGTGCCGATTGACTGGGTCAAGAAATTGCCCCATAATGCGCGCTTTGTCTGGCTAAGCCGGGCGGATGAACATTTTTCCGTCTTGGAAATTATTTTTGCCGCAACGCTGGCTTCACTTGGGGTATAATCTGCTTCTGTAAAATCAATCAGATTAAATATTTCATAGATATCGGACGAGTATTTTTGGTCTTTACCACATGTGCGCGAGCCGTCATCACAGTATGTAGCGGTTCCAACACGCGGAAAATTATACCAAACCATACCCTCATCGCTTTCGCTGCGAAATGTATCATAACAGATATCGGCGCCATCCATCATTGCGGCAATTTCGACCGATGTTTGGTATCCGCCAATACCGGTTGAATTATCGCATGGGCGGCGACTTAGCGAACGTTGGACGTCTTCATCGCTGGCTGCACCGGTTTTTGCCCACTCCTTAACCATGTTGTTAACAAATGTTATTTCCGCAGATGTGGGACGACATTCGGCATCCATGGCGTTAACCTGTTGATTTAGGGCCTTGACCCCGGCAACCAGTGTTAGGGCCGTTCCGACCAATCCACCCGCGCCATCAATTGCAGTTGATTGTTTGGTTGCCACAGGCGCCGCTTTTTTAATAGAAACCGCGGCCATGGCCGGGGCCATCGCCATAAAACATGCGCACAAAACTAATAAATGGGCTTTTTTCATCTCTCTTGGCGATATTATAACATAAAAATAAATTCAGATAAATATAAAAATTGCTTTTTTTATTTATGCGCGTTACACTGGGGGACGTGCACAAAGACAAACGAAATTTTATTATATTTTTTAAACACAGACGCCTTAAACGTTTGTGGCAGTTTTTCTTTACCGGATGGGGCCTGGTAATGGTGGTGGCGCTGATTGCCGGTTCGTTATTTACACGCGAATTATTGTGGACGCCGATTTCTGCGGTTAATATGGCCGATATTGTAACGAACCAGTTTAAAATGTCTAATGCGGCATTTGCAGGCGTTGATCAAAATGGTGAACCGTTCAGGTTGCATGCCCAAACCGGTCGCCAAGAATACGATAACCCAGATGTTATATTCTTGGATGTGGTTTCTGGTAACGCCATCCGATTCCAAGATGGCCAACGTGTAAAATATGACTTTACCGCCAATACCGGTGAATATAATCGCAAAAAAAAGAATATCCGCCTGATTGGTAATGTAAAAATATTTATCAGTAATGGCGACAAAATATTTACAGACGAAATGGTGATTAAATTATGAAACAATCTGTTTTGCGTGTTGAACACTTATCAAAATCATACGGCAAGCGTATGGTTATCAAAGATGTATCACTGGTCGCGCGCCAGGGCGAATCGGTTGGGCTGCTTGGCCCAAATGGCGCGGGAAAAACGACGGCGTTTTATTGCATTACGGGACAATTGTCGGCAACGGGGGGGCAAATATTCTTGAATTCTCAGAATATTACCCATCTGCCATTTTATCAGCGTGCACGCCTGCACATTGGATATCTGCCCCAGGAAAACAGTGTTTTTCGCGGTCTGACGGTGGAACAGAATATCATGGCAATTTTAGAGGTTGTTGAACCAGACAAGAAAAAGCGCCAAAAGAAACTGGATTCATTATTAGAAGAATTTTCGATTTCATCCCTGCGGCGCAGTCCGGCAACCGCATTGTCGGGCGGTGAACGTCGTCGCGTTGAAATTGCGCGCGCATTGGCCAATGATCCAAAGTTTATATTGCTGGACGAACCGTTTGCCGGGATTGACCCGATTGCGGTAAATGATATTCGTGGGTTGGTATCACAATTAAAGAACCGCGGTCTGGGGGTTATTATTACCGACCATAATGTGCGTGAAACATTGGGGATTACCGATCGCAGTTATGTTTTACACGATGGCAAAATTCTTAAACACGGCACAACCGAAGAAATTGTCCAAGATGAAATGGTAAAAAAAGTTTATCTGGGCGAAGATTTTGTTATGTAAAAAAATCCTGGCATTGCCGGGATTTTTACAATTCACGTTCGCGAACCTTTTGGCGTTCTTGGGCGGTGCGTGAATCAAAAATTTCCTGGAACGATGGCACGTGGGATATTGTGGTTTCTTTCTTTGTGTTTGGCGCACCACTGACAAATCCATTGATTTTATGCATCAACAAATCTATTCCGTTTTGAATTTTGACTTCTGCGTTATGTTCCCAATCTGATTTTTTATCCCCCGGACAGTGAATTGGCATATTTGTACGCGGGGCGGTGCGCATTTTTTCTGCCCATGTGGTGCGCATGTCAAACGTCGCCTGGCGGGCGAACATGGTTGCGGCATTGTTAATAGAAATTGCAAAAACGTAATCACGTAATTGATCCAGTGCATTTTGCCATGCATCGCGCAAAATTCCGCCCGCCAACCAATTACGCAGGCTTAACCCCTGGAAAATTAATTCCAGGGCGTTTGTTATTTGAATACGGTCCAGTTCGCTTAATTGCATCAGTTCAATGTTTTCTGACGATTCCCCTGACAGCATTGCAATTGTTTTTTCAAAATCAATATCCATTTTTATACCCCCTGTGCTGGTGTTTTTATGCCGTCTTTTGTTGTGCCTGGATCAGCATTTGCATACGAATAATTTCCGCCATATTCACAACACGACCGGACGCCTGGGCGAACTGTGGCTTCATATCTGGTTTCGCCACAGACTTTTTAATCTGTGCCGCGATTTGCTGGTCTTTGGCCTCTTGCGACAAAGAACGCGGTTTTTCAACGGGACGCACATCCGTCTGTTTGGAATTTGCCGCCGATTTTTCTGGCGCCACTGCCGCGGAATTGACCCCTGGTTTTGCTACAATTTTTTCGCCGTTCTTGGTCTGTGGGATATCTGATTTATGTTTTGCATCAACCGACATTGCGGGCTTTTGTTTGCCTGATTGTGCGGCAACCTGTAACGGTTGTTTGGTTATGGTGTTGGATTGTGATTTGTCCATGTCAAATTTGCACTGGGATGATAATAATGTTATTTCACCCATGGCCGAACGAATATTACGGATGGCATATTCACGCATCTGGGTTACATCACCATTAAACGTCGCATCGCGTTGCGGATGTGTCATTATATGACGCGGCCATGTTTGCTTGTGCGTTTCATGCATAATTTTCAAGAATTGTGTTGCCGGATTTTTTTCATCACGCGCATTTATGATATTTTGCGCCTGGGTAAATGCGGTCTGCCACGCGGTGCCCAGATTCTTTTTATTTGTCCAATTCAGGCACGACAAACCAAAGTATAATTTCAAATACGCGTTCCCCAGTTGGCGTTTCTTATCCGCATCCAGTTTAATATGTGCAGATTTAATATGTAATTTTTCCTGAATCTCAGGGTTGTGTAACAAATTTTGAATATTATTCATATCGGACCCCTTTGGTTAAAAATTCCCGCGGTCTCATCACCCCAGGAAATATATATAGGTCGCCCGTCATATCTTTTCAAGAGGGCCGTGTCAAGAAAAAAGATTTTTTGACATATGTCCTAGTCCCGTGTAAAAATGTACATGTTCATACCAGAACAACATACTGTTGCCAATAATGGGCGGTATGGGTATGGACCCGCATCTTGCCAATAATGGGGGTGTGGCATTCATCGAACAACGAAGGAGTTAAATGATGAAAAAAACTTTAAGCGCAGCGGTTGCCTTGTCTGTACTTGCGGCACCTGCATATGCGGCGAATCTGGAAAACCCACTGTACATGCCAAAAGCAAACCAGATGTATTCAAAAACATCTGTTGGTGTTATGTACAAGATTGCAGATGATTCAACCGCACACGTAAACAAAGAACACGATGGCGCAACAGAATTCCCAATCTGGCGTTTGCACGAAGAATTGGGTTATGGTATTACCGACCGCCTGGAAGCATATGCCAAGGTTGGTTACACCCACGACGATGACATTGCCCGCAAAGGCATGCACCAGGGTCGTGTTGGTTTGAAATACCGTGCCTTTGAAACGACAGATGGCTTTGCGTGGGACATCTATGCCGACGCACACCTGGGCGGGGTCAGTGGTATGACCGGTTCATACGCAAATAACGGCTTTACATATGACAATTATTCAAATGGTCGCTGGGGATTCCACGCGGGAACCCAGGTTGGTAAAACTTGGTCCAAATTCACCGGCGCGGCATTCTTTGAAGTACTGCAAACATTTGGTAATGATAACAATGAAATCGATGTAACGGGTATGAAGTTCCCGATTCCTGTAACAGGGATGGGGGTTGTTCCATTGTCTGCCGCCCAGTTAGGGTTTCCAGATGAAATTTCGGTTGATTTGAAATCTACAACTGAATTTAATGCCGGACTAAAAACGTTCTATCAGATTGATGATCGTTGGTCCGTTGGTGCCGGATTCACATTTAAACACCATGAAGATAACAGTGTAGAAGGTTTGGCGTCTGATTTGGGTGCGATTAATACAGGTACCCCGGCGCTGGATGCGGGTTTAACCGCCGCCAAAGCACAACAGACGGTTGTGGACACCCTATTGGCGACTGTTAAAGACATGAACGATGGATTTGATGAATACATCATTTCATTGTCTGGTTCATACCAGTTGACAGACACAACACAAATCACACTGTACGGTGAATACACATTTGACGACGCACACCAGATGTCGCAAAACGGCACGGATGTAAAGGCCGAAATCGGTGCACGCGTCAACGTTGTGTTCTAAATAAAGCAAAATAATAAAATTAATATATATTGGACAAAAATCCCGGCATTGCCGGGATTTTTTTAATATGCACTATAATATGCAGCATTCGCCGCACATAACCACTATCCACTAAACTTTTATTTATTGCGGTACTATGAATACCATCACTGATCAATAACCACTAAAAAATCCCCCAAACGGGGGATTTTTTATTTCAACATTTTGGCAACTTCGTCGGCCAAATTGTCTTCGCGTTTTTCAATGCCTTCGCCCAAGACAAAGAACGCAAAGCCCGCCAATTTACCACCGGCTTCGCCAATAACATCTTTGACTGACTTGCTTGGGTCCATAACAAATGGCTGTTCTTCCAGAACGGATTCCGCATACCATTTATTGATACGACCTTGAATCATCTTTTCGACAACCATTTCTGGTTTGCCCGCGGTCGCACCTGATTCAATGAACACTTTCTTTTCACGTTCAACCGCCACTGGATCAACATCGGCAATTGTCATAAATTCTGGTTTATTTGCCGCAATGTGCATTGCAATTTTTGAACCGATTTCATCGATTTTAGCATCCGTTCCATCAATTGCAACCGCAACACCAATCTGGCCCATACCCGGAACCAGGGCATTGTGAATATATGTAAAGATTTTATCACCCTTGACCGTTGCGATACGGCGCAGGTTCATATTTTCACCAATTGTTGCAATTGTTGCCGCGACATCATCTTTTACCGCGTTCATCGTTGCATCGAAATCGCCACCCAATTCTAACGCCTTGGCTGCGACATCGGCAACCAATTTCTGGAACTTTTCATTTTTAGCAACGAAATCCGTTTCTGCATTTAATTCAACAACGCAACCCATACCATCTGTTTTAACAACGGTAACCAGACCCGATGCCGCAACACGACCGGCCTTGGACGCGGCTTTAACGATACCTTTCTGGCGCAACCAATCGGCGGCGGCCTGGATATCACCATCATTTTCCACCAGGGCTTTTTTACAATCCATCATACCTGCAGATGTTTTTTCACGCAGTTCTTGGATTAATTTTGTTGTAATTTCTGCCATGTGTTTTCTCCCAAATTTTTATTAAAGAATCTTGTTGCCGGGGGCAATCCCCCGGCGATTATTTTATATCACAGATATTATTTATCTGCTTTTTCTGCCAATTTGGCACGACGTTCTGAACGTGCTTCGGATGTTTTGGACTTAATCTTGGCTTCTTTTTCCTTGATTTCATCTTCCAAATCATCTGCCGCATCGGCCTTCATATCAGATTCGATTTTTTTACCGGCTGCGCCACCCAGGCGTTTTTCAATACCGGACAAAATCGCATCTACGAACAAATCACAGTACAATTGTGTTGCACGTGCCGCGTCGTCATTACCCGGAACCGGATAATCAACCATTTCTGGATTCGCGTTTGTATCGCAAATTGCGATTGTTGGGATATCCAGATTTTTCGCTTCACGAACCGCGTTCATTTCACGTGGAACATCGATTACAACCATCGCCTGGGGTACGCCGTGCATTTCCAAGATACCACCGAAAATATCGCGCAGTTTTTCTACTTCCTTGGTCATAACACCGACTTCTTTCTTGGTCAGGCCTAATTTTTCAGCGTTTTCGATATCATGTTCCATCTTTTTCAAACGACGAATAGACTGTGAAACCGTTGTCCAGTTTGTCAACATACCACCCAACCAGCGGTTGTTCACATAATATTGACCACAACGTTCGGCGGCATCTTTTACGATGTCTTTTGCCTGGTGCTTGGTTGCGACGAACAGAATCTTACCACCGGCGGCGGCGATTGCTTCCAGTGCAACCAACGAACGATGCAACAATGGTGCAGTCTTGTTCAGATTGATAATATGAATTTTATCTTTAACGCCATAAACATATGGTGTCATCAATGGGTTCCAGCGACGTGTATGATGTCCAAAATGAACACCGGCTTCCATCAACTGTTTCATTGTAAATGTTGGCAATGCCATGATTTAATCCTTTTTTGTGTTGTTATCCTCGCCGTGTGCAGAAACCCGAATTTTTTGTTTCGGACACAAATTAAGCACAACGGTTGTGTTATTCGCACGGATGTGCGTGCCCCGATAATAGACCAAACCACACAAAAAATCAAGTAAAATTATAAAAAAATCATATTGTTCATATACACCGTTTGCGCATCATTAATTCACGGACAGTTTTGTCTGAATCCACCTCTCGTATATCTAACAGGTATCGTTTTGTCCGGGTTAAATGACAGCACATTTCTTTGTGCACAAAATTTACCAACCTTAACATCGACATACTGTCTATTTCAAAGCCAGAATATCTTTCGTGTAACTCTTCTAGTTTTTTTATAGCATCTTCCAGATATGCTTCTGCATCCATTTTATAATATCCCATTGTTTTAAATTAATAAAAAACCATCTGTTCAAAAAAACAGATGGGGCTGGACGTTAGTAACTACCATAGTAATAGTGCCACTTATTCTATATATTAAGCGACCATCCAACCCCAGAATTTCGAGTTTGGATTTTTGCGTTCTTTCGAACAACTATGGGGGCTACTAAACCCCATCACGACAACCGCCGTAACATGGGCAATTATATAACATTTTTCATCAAATTCCATAAAATTATTCCCACACCTAAAAATATTGACAAGCACGCATTTTGTACTATATTAATAAGTGTGTGGGCATGGTGCCCGAAACGAGGTGTGAATTATATGGCAATACGTAACGGATTTTTATCGGTTATCATGTGCGTTGCAATGGCAACGGTGCCGTCATACGCCGTGCAAATTAGCGCAAACGATTGCGCCAATCCCACATATCGCAAATTAAACCCAAACGCATGCAAAGAATACAGCGAAAAATCATTTTCATTTGCAACCGGTGGCGCAATTGCCGGTGGTACATTGGCGGCAATTGGGGCCGGATTGGCAATATTGGGTTCCGCATCCGGTGGCACATCAAATAATGCCACCCCACAATCGACCCAATCAACTGTTCCCATGCCAACATTGCCCGCATATACCCATGTCGGCGCAGACGTAACATCAACACAATTGGCCGCAGTAATGGACACAACCGATTACGGTCGCAACTTTGACCAATACAATGAAATTCGCATGGCATATTCATTGGCACGTGGATACACCGGGAAAAATTCAACAATTGTGATTTTGGACACCGGATACGATGAATGGCATGGCAAAAATGTTGCCGACATTGCATCGGGCCCAATTGCCCCCGACGCCACCATCACCAGTTACAAGGTAATTAATTCCGCCGGTAAATTTTTACCATTTAACGAAATCGCATCTGTTATTGATTCTGCATCAGACGCCAACATTTATAATTCCAGTTGGGTATTTACCAATAAATACGCCGATGACATTCAATCCAGAAGTGATTTGGCCAAATTAACTAATTACGAATTTATTAATTCAATTGAACGCGCGGCCACCGAACGCGACGCAATATTTGTCTGGGCGGCGGGGAACAACGGCGCATCCCAATCCAGCGCATTTTCCGCCCTGCCCCTGATATCGAACAAGATATCTGGACACTTTGTCAATGTGGTTGCATGGGACGATCGAACCGGACAATTGGCAGATTTTAGTAATGCATGTGGCGTTACAAAAAATTTCTGTATTACGGCCCCTGGGACCCATCTATCGGCTGGATTTTCATCTAATCTCGAAGGGACCAGTTTCGCCGCCCCAATCGTCAGTGCCGCCATCGCCGTAATTCGCGAAGCATTTCCATACATGCCGTCAACCCAAATCACAGAACTGTTGTTCACAACCGCGCGCGACCTGGGCGTTGCCGGTGTTGATGAAATATACGGTCATGGAATGCTGGACCTGGAACGTGCGACCCGACCGGTTGGCGCCGAATTAATTCCGATTTCAGAAAACGTAACACGCCCAATGGAAACCGTACGTGTATCAGGTACAATTGCAAAGCAAATAAAGTCTGCAAATCTGGAAATGGCATTTGTTGACGGTTTTGGCCGCGCATTTAAAACACCATTAAATGATAAAATTAAAACCAAAAACCGTGGTTTGGGCTTTACCCGCCTGCGCCAGGATGTAAAATCCAAGGCCCAAATTGGTAACTTTGAATTTGGTGTTCGCACCAGTGATTTTCTGGGGGCGGATGGATTCATGGCCACAACCGACAAAACCGACATTACATTTATTGCATCACACGCAACATATAATACCGGCGCCCTGGAATTATTCCATCGCGCTGAATTCGGCATCAGCAATCCCCACATTGATGGCGAATCCGTGGTAACAAACTTCTCTAATATCTATACTGCATCGGTTACAGTTGGGGCAACAATTGGCGATTGGACATTATCGGTCGCAACAAATGATGCGATTTTAAGCGGTCAAATGGATATGCGCCTGGCCACGGGTCGCGCAAATAACGGCGCATTAACATTTGCAGACTATTCCATTGACCTGGCCACCCGTCCATCGGTTGAATATTCAGTTGGATATAAAAACATCACCGCCGCATTTGTTGATAATCCATACGGCACAGATGAAATCTATGTAATTGCCCGCGGCAAAATTAGTTTCTAAATTTCTATTTTATTATCCACCATAAATCTGTGCAATGTATCACGATGCACCCGCAATCGACGTGCAATTTCATTTTTTGTGCGCCCATCTTCCAGTTTTTGCACAATATATTTTTCACGCCCACTCAGTTTACATGGATTTGAACTGCCCCGCGGGCGTCCAACATGCTTCCCTTCGGCCTTGATACGGGCCAATGCTTCTTTGGTGCGTTGCGATATCAGATTTCGTTCAATTTCTGCGGACAATCCAAACGCAAATGCCAGAACCTTGCTGGTGATATCCGCCCCCAATCGATAGTTATCTTTTATTGTCCATATTTTTGCACCAATATCCATACAGTGATGCAAAATACTCATAATTTGCAACAAATTACGCCCCAATCGCGACAACTCGGACGCAATAATCAAATCATCTTTTTGGATACGTTTAATTAATCGTCCCAGTTTTCGCTTATTCAAATCTTTGGTTGCCGAAATCGTCTCTTCAATCCAGCAATCAATAACCAGGTCTTGCTTCTCGCAAAACTTTAATATTTCAAACCGTTGATTTTCGGTTGTCTGATGGTCCGTTGAAACACGAATATAACCATATACCACTTTTAAACTCCTTTGGACTTATGGATAAAAACACCTCCTTTCGTCCTGTTCGCTTTCATCTAATATTAAGCGAACTTTTTTAAAAAATCCCCAGGAACAAATACCAAATAAAAAACTTGTCTTTTCAAAATATGGCTTTAAGATATATATTCGTAGGAACGGAAAGGGAAATCAGACATGGCAAAAAAAACCAGACGCACAAAAAAAACATCTTTGTTACGTCGCTTTATTCGAACATCTGGTATTGTACTGGGGTTAATTTTTGCACTGGTGGCGATTGGTCTGATTTTTTTCCCCACAAAATCTGATAAAACAATTCTTTATATGACGGTCGATGCACCAACGCCCCAGGCGTTCACAGACACAAACAACGTTACATTTATGGCATCAAACACGATACCAGACATAAACAATAACCGTCAATTAACACAAATATCACCAATTACAATAAACTATCATTGGATTGACGGTCCATACGCACCGGCATTTGCAATGGGGATTGATAACAATGAATTAAGCAAATATGTAAAAATCAGTCCACTGGTCCATGGTAAGTTTAGCCTGGTTGATCCAAACACAATCAAATTTACCCCCGACGCCCCATGGCCCGCCGACACAAAATTTACGGTTCGCATGTCAAAAAAATTGTTCACAAACAACGTATTACCCGACACACGCACCGCAACCATTACAACGCCCGACATAACTGCCACCCTGGACAGTTTTAATGTCTATCCATCCCCCGATGCGCCACAATCCATGGTTGCTGTCGCGGTTGTATCATTTACGTATCCAATCAATACAGACCATTTTTCTGATAAAATTACGATACGAGCCAACGGCAAAAAATTAAATTTTTCTGTTAAATTTGATAAGTTTCATCGCACCGCATTTATCATATCTGATACTGTGCCGGTTATGGACACACCGCAAAACATACGGATGAAAATCAATCGAATTTCGGCCCTAAATGGTAATTCTTCGACAAAAAAGATAACTGCGAACACCACAATTGATGCACGTGATAATTTCTTTCGCGTAACAAACATCGAATCGATTGTTGCAGACGACACAGAAAACAACGCCCGCCAATTAATCTTGGTTAGAACCAGCGCACCCGCATCAAAAAACACCCAGTGGTCAAAATATATAACCGCATATCTACTGCCCCAGTATTTAGATTCTGAAAAAACTGAAACAAATCACATTTGGCAACCCGACCAGGTTACACCAGAAGTTTTAGCACAATCCAAGAAATTAAAATTGGCGCCAGCCGAATTTGCATCACCAATGGGTGTGTATCAATACGCATTTGCATATAACGTTCCCGAAAATGGCCCACGCAGCATATATATTGACATTACCCCCGGGGCAAAATCTATGGGTGATTTCACAATGCAAAATGGGGGCAATACCGTTATGTCGGTCGCATACCCAGAAAAATCCGTACACATTGCTGGATCTGGCGCGATATTATCAATGTCTGGGGACAAAACATTGGGCATAATGACCCGTGGTGGTGTTGATACTGCATACATAAATTTATATAAAATAAAATCATCCGAAATAAATCATTTAATATCACAAACGTACAATATTTTTGCATCTGACATAGAATTCAAGTCATGGTCATTTGGCACATATGACATGTCGCTTGTTTTTGAAAAGCGTATTCCACTGCACGTTGAAAACGCGGTTGAAACCAATTATGCATCATTAAACCTGGGGGATTATATGGACCGGGTTGCCAATGACAAAACCGGAATATTCGTTATCCAGGCCGCCGCATCACAAAACGCCGCCAATTTCAGCGACCGCCGACTGGTCTTGGTTACGGACCTGGGGATAATACGTAACCAACCTGGATGGGTCGTCTGTCGTATTTATATCCAACATATCCACCGGCATGCCGGCAATGGACGTTGAAATCAATGTATTGGGGCGCAATGGCAATGCCATTTGGGCCGGTCGCACCGATGCCGCGGGCCGTGCCGACATACCGGCATTTCCATGGAACGAATATAAGAACGCCCGTCAACCGGTTGCAATTGTTGCCCGCGACAATAATGACGTATCATTTATTCCATATGACGCCGCGTACGCCCAACGTGTTGAATATTCAAAATTTGATATTGATGGCGCATATTCATATACCAACACACCACTAAGTGCATATACATTTTCCGATCGCGGCATATATCGCCCCGGCGAAGAAATGGTTATTGGCACAATTATAAAAAACAAGTCTTTTAAATCACTGGACGGTGTGCCGGTACGTGTTGAAATAATGGATGCCCGCGGTCAAAATATATTTGAAAAGAACATATCCTTAAAATCCGACGGTATGTTCGACATAAAATATACAATTCCCGACACGGCCCCAATTGGCGAATACAGTATTCGCATATATTCATTAAATGTCCGCGCCACGCCGGTTGATATGATTGGCACAGCAACATTTCGTGTATCTGAATTTAGCCCCGACACAATGAAAATCACGGCAAACATACTTGGCGCGTCTGAAAACGGCTGGGTATCACCTGATGACATCCGTGCCAGTGTGAATTTACAGAATTTATTTGGCACACCGGCCGCCAACCGTGAAATCCGCGCGAATGGCATACTGCGCCCAATTGAATTCACGTTTGACAATTACAAGCATTATACATTTGACATCAACAACGCGTATGGCGACACCACCATTTCCGGGTCCAGTCCCCTGCGCAACCAAACATACACCACCAATATCAAAGACGTTTATACATCCGACAATGGCACCGCCAACATGGATATTAGATTTGATGAACCGATTCCATTTGGCACATATCTTTTAACGACGACCATTAACGGATACGAATCAAATTCTGGCAAATCCGTCCAGACAACAATTACATCACGCGTATCGAATGCAAAATATCTGGTTGGATACCACACCGCATCTGATTTAGGCTTTATAAAGCGCAATACATCCCACACGATAAATTTCATTGCACTGGATCACACCTCCGAACCGATAAACGCAAATGATTTAACAATGCGTTTGGTGCGCCGCGAAAATTTAACCAGCCTGATAAAAGACTATAATAACTACTATAAATACCAAACAACAACACGTGATACCGTTATCAGTCAATCAAACATCACAATCAACAAAACCGGGTTCAACACCCCGATAATCTCGGACACACCGGGTACATATTTCCTGCAAATATTGGATGCAGGTGGCAAGATTTTATCAAACATTGAATATTTTGTTACATCCGATGAAAATACCGCCCTGGAATCCGACAAAAGCGCCCAGTTAAACATTAAACTAGATTCTGCGCACTATAACCCCGGCGATAAGATTTATGTAAATATCACCGCACCATATTCTGGGTACGGTCTTATAACCATTGAACGCGATAATATATACGCATACAAATGGTTTCGCGCATCCACCACAAACACCACACAAAACATCGAAATTCCATCTGATTTCGAAGGTACCGGATACGTAAATGTATCATTTGTGCGCGCATCTGATTCACGTGATATATTCACATCCCCGTATGCATTTGCCGTATCACCATTTCAAACAAACATTGAAAATCGAACCATTGACATTGAATTAAATGCCCCCAAAATTATTCGCGACAACAAACTGGAAATCCAATACCGCGCGAACAAATCTGGTCGCATGATGATTTTCGCCATAAACGAAGGAATATTACAGGTCGCACGCTATCAAACACCAAACCCGTTGCAATTCTTTTTCCGTAAATCCGCACTCCAGGTGGAAACGTTCCAGATATTATCGCTAATCTTGCCAGAATACAAAATACTGCGTGAATTTGCCAAAACCGGCGGTGGCGATTTTGGTGGCATTGACGGTGAATTATCCGCACCACTATCTAATCCTTTTGCCCGTCGCACGGCAAAGTCTGTCGCATTTTATTCGGGCCTAATCGACGTTACGGCAAATAAATCCGACACAATAACATTTGAAATCCCAGACAATTTTAATGGTGCATTACGTATATTTGCCATTGCATCGAACGAATCGGCCACCGGTGCCGCCGATATAACAACAACGGTACAAAGCCCATTGGTAATATCAATGAACGCCCCCACATTTGTTGCCCCAAATGACACATTTGATATCAATGCATCTGTTACAAATCTGACCGATATTGGCGATATGATTACGGTTGATGCCGACGTCGCTGCACCTGATAACGTGGCAATTACATCCGGGGCAAATATGTCGGCACAAATATCAAATGATGCACAACATTTATTTATATTCTCGGCCCACGCATTAGATAAATTGGGTCCATCTGAAATCACGGTGAACGCATCTGCCATCAATGAAAATGGCGTAAATCTACTTAACCGTGCAATGACAACAACATTGTCTGTTCGTCCAACCACACCGTTTGAAACAAACATTTTAGCCGGCACCATTGACCGCACAAAAACCACATTAAAACGCTTTTCCATCGACATGTATCCCCAGATATCGTCTAAACATTTGTACCTGTCAACATCACCGGCGATATTATTACGGCCATTATTTGAATATTTATCAGATTATGAATTTACATGCACCGAACAAATGGTATCACGCACCATCCCATATGTATTAATGCCCCACAATACATTACTGGGGACAAATTATGACACATCCGCCAAAAAGATATCTGAAACGATAAACACATTAAAGAATCGCCAGAATCCCGACGGTTCGTTCAATCTTTGGTCATCCAGACACGAAAATTCTGAAACCATAACACCTGATACAGCAATGCTGACCACATATGTTACCCAGTTTTTAACAATCGCGCGTCAGAACGGCTTTAATGTCCCAGACAGCATGCTGGGGCGTGCGGTTGATTTCCTGCGGGCGTACGCCGGCACCCCAATAACAGATAAATCCCACGCCCGGGCACATTCGTATGCGATTTACGTAATCACATCAAATGGCTACATCAGTACCAGTTACATTGACACATTTCGTGAATATGCCGACAAAAATATGCCAAAATGGGAATCTGAAATATCCGGCACATACATCGCGGCCAGTTTCCAATTGATGCAGCAATCCGACATGGCGCACACATTATTTGACAAATATCGTTCATCCAAATCGGATCGTTTTGAATCTGAATCTGTATTTGAAAACAATGTTTCCAATGATGCGATGCATATGTATATTGGCAAGAAATTATTTAACATACCGGTTTCTGTAACGAACGATAAAATCAATAACTATTTGAATTCTGGTCATTACGATGCATATACCGCGGCCCATATTGTAATGGGTCTGGCGGGTGCAGATTCATCCGACATCATACCATCTGATATCAAAATCACATCAAATGATATCCCCATTGAATTTACCCCAGAATCGGGAATTATTACCGCCCCCATATCAAACGACACAAACGACATTACAATCAAATGTCCCACATGCGCCGACACGCCGTTATATTATACGATTGTTCAGCGCGGATTTACCACAACCCAATCTGACAAATCTAATGGTATTGATATAATTCGTGAATACTTTGACGTTGATGGCAATCGTATTTCTGCATCATCCCTGGGGGATACGATAATTGTAAAAATAACGGCGCGCGCACGTGGTACAAACTTTATCCCCAATATTGCCATTGTTGACTTATTACCGGGGGGCTTCATTGCCGAAGAAATAACCGGCGACGCCACATTTTCAGAAATACGCGAAGATCGTGTTATAATCTATACCGATTTATCGCGCCACGATGCATCATTTACATATCGCGCCACACCAACGGCGGCCGGCGAATTTGCCATACCATATATTTGGGCAACATCCATGTACAATCCCGAAATATTCGGCACCGATTCACCCGACACAAAAACGTTTAATGTAATAAATGCAAATCAAAACTAGGTTCAAAACTTTTTACACAAAACATAAAAAACTATGTTTTTTTATATTGGGGATATTGGTCGCCTATTTCACGGTACGAATATTTTTAACGCCGCCACTGCTGCAAGACACATATTTTTCAAACGCATATTATGATCGCAATGGTAAATTGATGCGCATGACGTTATCCAGCGATGAAAAATATCGTCTTTTTACACCATTGTCTGAAATCAATCCAGACATCATCCGCGCAACGATTTTATACGAAGACAAATATTTCTATATCCACCCCGGCATAAATCCAATATCGCTTTTTCGTGCAACCAAGAATTACATATCTGGCAATCATGATACCGCCGGCGCATCTACAATCACGATGCAGGTTGCCCGTATAAAATACAACCTAGACACACGCAAACCGGCCGGCAAACTGGTACAGATTGCCGCGGCAATTTACATTGACGCATTTTATTCTAAAAATGAAATAATGCAAGCATACCTGAACCTGGCACCATATGGCGGTAACATCGAAGGGGTTGGTGCCGCATCACTTGTTTATTTTCATCGCCATGCCCGCGACATATCAACCATTGAATCAATTACAATTTCAACAATTCCCCAAAATCCCAACAGGCGGAGCCTAAACACCCCCGATGGTCTGTCAACAATGCAACATATGCGCCAAGACCTGGTATCCCGCTGGATAAAGCGATATCCAAATGACGCCGCATTACAAACACTGGCGCAAATGCCTTTAAATGTTTACAAAATATCTCAGTTACCATTTGACGCCCCCCATTTCACAGACGCACAAATCGCGCGTGATAAATCGTCATGGCACACATCAACCCTTGCAACAACGACCATTGACATTGAATTACAACACAACATGGAACGCACATTACGCCATCAAATTAATTCACGAAAATCGGTTGGTGTACAAAATGCGGCGGCAATATTATTAAACTATAAAACAATGGACGTCTTGGCCCACATTGGATCGGTTGATTATTTTGCATCCGACATATATGGACAAAATGATGGGGTGCATGCCCGGCGCAGTCCCGGTTCCACCTTAAAACCACTAATATACGCCACATCAATTGACGCCGGCCACATACATCCAATGACATTATTAAAAGATGCCCAAATCAGTTTTGGTGTCTATGCCCCTGAAAATTCAGACAGTGGCTTCTATGGTCCGGTCTTGGCACGTGATGCATTAAATCATTCGCGCAATATACCGGCAATAAACCTGGTACGAAAAATTGGCATTGATAAATTTCATAAAATATTATCAGAATCTGGCGTATCAAATTTAAAATCCCCATCACATTATGGTATTTCAATTGCCCTGGGCGGGGCCGAAGTTTCTATGTTTGAATTGGCCGACATATACGCCACAATGGCCAACCTGGGGGCGCGGCGTAAAATTCGCACCCGTATAACCGACCCATCCGAAACAATCACAAACATATTATCGCCTGAATCATTTTTTCTTACCATGGACATGTTGCGATATGCGCCAACACCAGCAACGAAAATCCCATATGCAAAAACAACCAGAAAAAATATAACCCACCGCTGGAAGACAGGCACATCATCTTCATTTCGTGACGCATGGACGGCGGGCATATTTGGGGACTATGTATTAATTGTATGGGTTGGTAACTTTGATGGCCGTCCCAACAACGCGTTCAGTGGTGCCAAAACCGCCGCCCCAATTTATTTTGCATTGGCCAACACGGTCCAAGAATATGACGCATCACACGGTCGTCCTGTTAATGATAATAATTTTATGCGTGATGATTTAAATATTGTTCAAATTGACATGTGCGCACATGTCGGTGGCATTGCCGGTCCACACTGTCCGAAATCAGAAAAATCATATTTTATACCTGGTCTGTCCCCAATCGACGGCGCCCCCATATACCGCGCCATTGCAATCGATAATAAGACCGGACGACGCGCATGCACAAACAACCCAGACACCACCCATATGGCGGTTTATGAGTTTTGGGATGCGCAATACCTGGACATGTTCATGCGTGCCGGCATAACACGCAATACACCGCCACCATTTATGCCTGGGTGCGATTTGGACACAATTGCGCCACCGGCACCGATAATTGTATCCCCCGCCAATGGGACCCGAACGGTTATTGTATCAGACGCCAACACCGCACCAATATCATTTATGGCCATAACAACCAATCCATCGGCCAAAATATTCTGGTTTTTAAACGACAAAACAATTGGCACAACTAAATCAGGCGATGTATTTACATACCCCGCGCCAATTGGAACCCATACCATACGCATTGCAACCGACGATGGCAATGGCGCATCCACACAATTTAGTGTAATAAAATAAAAACGCCCAATTTTGGGCATTTTTATTAATCAATTAATCCAAATTTAGTTATATAGTTAAACGAAATCCCGACGATAAAATTACTGCCATAAACATCAACGCCACGTGCACGTGCGCGCCGATATTGTACATATGGCCCCAACGTCAAATCACCCCACAAATTTGTATCCAGACGCGCAACGGCACTTAAATCACGCTCTAAATCAGTTGGCACATACATTGAATAGCTTAAATATTCACGATAATATCCATTGGATGAAAACTTAACACCATCACGAAGGTCGTATTCCAATCGCCACCCCAGTTCGGCCGCCAATTTAGACGTCTTTTCATTTGCATATGTAAAATCATATTCGTACACACCGGTCAAATACAGGCTTTTTATAACCTTGTTATCAAACAACGACAAACCGGCATTTGTACGAAAAATATTTTGGCGTGGTGCATCCCCGGACGCAACAAATTCCGTATCATATGCGGCACGCACTGTCGGACCAAACTTGAATCCCGAAAATTCCCAGCATTCATATTCCAAATTACTGGACAACAAGATATCATCTGCATTTTCACTGGATGTAACATCACCATTTTCTGGTTTCAGTTTTGTTTCACCATATTCCATAAACAAACTGTTATCCCATTGGAAACGATTTTTCTTGTATTCCAATGCGGTATCAAAGACACCTTTGATAAATTCTTGGCTATCCGCATTCAGGGCCGACACCGGCGAATCCTGGTACATATCGGCATTGCGCACCTGGGTCTGGGACAATTCCAATCCAATTCTGCGCACAGACAAAACCAAACTGGTCTTATTTTGATTTTCCACATCATCGGCCATTGCCACACACGGCAATAATACCGCCCCTAAAATATAAATTATTTTTTTCATAACACACCCCTAAAAAAATTATTTCCAAATACGTAATGCACCATCGACATTAGAATAATGCCACCCATTTTCACGTATCGCAATTGTAAAATCTGCGCGTTGCCCAACCGGTATTTCAATCGTCATCTGGGGGCCATAAATGTACCTGGTATCAAAATTTATATTTTCATCACGTGCAATCTTGTACAGTTCTGCGATATTTGCAATTGGATTTTTCAAATTTACCAGAACCACAAATTTATTACCATCCCCACCATCCGGCAACCAATTCTGGACCCCATTTTCCACCAACCACGCCCGCGCCGCCACATCATCCAACACCATGGTAATATTGGCCGAATACGTTGTATCCGACGTTTGTTCTTTGTCGATTTCCGTTGACGCAATTAACCCGGTTAATGTTGCCGTATCGGCATTACCCATTGCCGCATTCAGCGCCGAACGTTCCGCATATTGCCCCAAGACATCTGAAATAATTTGCCGACGGGCCTCGGCCATGGCGATATTTTTTGCCGCGGCGGCGGTATCACTGGTGATATTAATTGTGGCCGATGCGCGTAAATCGGCGGCATTTGCCACCGACATACACATTATGGATAAAAGACCGCACAATAACGCTTTCATACCCCCAGTCCTTAGAATTTCGCAGTTATACCAACACGAACACCCAATGATTTGAAGAATGATTCAATTTCATCCGACACGGTGTCTTTCCATCCATTGGCCTTTACATCCGAGATGTAAACCGCGGTTGGATCGGCCGAATAAATTTTCCCATTATATTCGAAACCGTACAACATTGCTTGTTCTGCCTGGGCGGCATCTGCAAATGTTAATCCCGGCAGACTTGGGAACAACAAACTTGGGTCTTCAACATATGTCTTCAATATTGTGTCATACATTTCTTGCCAATACGTAGGATTCAAATACGTTGTTGCATCGGCCCCGCCAACTGAATAATAATCATATGTAACCCCGATCGATAACGACACTTTGTCCGTTAATGCGGTACGCCACTGTGCCCCCAAACCCATATGAAACGCCGAACCAATACCGGCATCATCTTCGATTGATTTTGGATGCTGCCATTCGGTGCGATATGGTTGATCCGCGGTTGCATTATATCCCGGCAATCCCAATTCAACACGTGCCGAAACAGAATTATTTACATTGATATCATACAACATATCCAACGCCAAATATGGCCCCGACCATGTTACTTCGTACGAATGGGACATGTTATTCTGGTGGAAATAGAAAGTATCCAAACTATCAATCCAATCACCATTGGCATTTGCCAATGGAATTCCAACCACATCCGTATATCCATCACCATCTAAATCAATTTTTTCAAACACACCCGGTGTATATTGCCCCTGGGCATTCAAAAATGCCAAGAACGGCCAACACTGTGTCATACCATCACTGGAAAAACATGGCAAACGATTATCAGAATCAGATTGTGTCCATCCATTTATTCCCATGGTATCAACCTTTAACCCATAGTTATCGGTTGTTTCCAATTTATACTTAAAATGACGCCACCCAATTGATGGTGTAACCTTAACCCGGCCCCATGTAAAGAAATCTTTTAACCCAATTTCACCACGAATCCCCAGCATATCGCCATCTTTGCTGGTTCCAACCGACAACGCATTACCATACTGAGTATATGCAACGGCCGTTCCATCGGCATTCCACCATTCTGCGGCAATATATCCACCATTTGAAATATCGTCGTCAATCATGGTTGATTCGCCCATCTGGATTCCATATTCCAAACCGGCATTAATTGTTATTGGCGTTTTACCAACCATAAAATCATATCCACCATTTACATCCAACACACCCCACGCCAGATTGTCATAATGCAGTTTCGACCCCGCATTTTTCATTTCAAATTGCCACATACCGGTTTTATATGACATACCGGCATCTAAGTGAAAACCGTTCCCAGCAACAGCGGATTTTTGTACCCCCTGGGTTGACGCGGACGATTGACGCGCCTGACTATTTACACGTGAACCCGCGGCATATCGATTTGTATTTGCATATGACGAATACCCCGCCGCATTATAGCGCGCCTGGTTATACGGTGAAATCCCCGACGCCATTGTACCGGTTACCGCACTGGAATTATTATACCGTGCAACCTGGGGCGATTGATAGTTTCCCGTATAATACGTCCCGGCCGCATTTGCCGCCACCGGCCCCAACACCAAAAACGATGCACCACACAAAATTTTAGTTAACCCTTTCATCAGATAATCCTTCACCTTTTATTAATATCAACACAATGATATCATAAAAAGGTTGAAAAAAAAACATCTTCTTGTCAGAATATGGAAACAATCTCACATTTTCGCGCGGTCATGGCGGAATTGGTAGACGCGCAGCACTAAGGATGCTGTGGATAAAATCCTTGGGGGTTCGATTCCCCCTGGCCGCACCATTTTTTTTAATTACTACGCATAAAATACGCATATTATGACTCACATTTTCCTTGCCCCAAATTTCTAAAATTTGTACACTATCGTTATACAAGGATGAAGGGATTCAAGGCGATTTTTGCTGTATGCCTTGCGCTGGTTGGCATTGGTGGCGCATGGGCGGATGATTCTGGCGACGCGGCACGCGCCGCCACGCGTCGTGATGCCACGAACACGGTTACAACAACGCGCAAAAAAACGACAAAACCGGCCACATCACAAAATACTGTATCCCGTTCAACCGACACGGTGCATAAACCTGTTCAGACATTACGCGAACGCACAACAACACCACGCGCAACAACAAATATTTCAAACACATCCCGAACATCTGACCCAGATACAAAATCCGTATCGGCGCGTACAACCACAAATGTTGCATCGCGCACCACATCGGCCAAAATTCCACCAATACCAATCGCACGCACGGCAAATTCCGCCACAGCACGGGCAAAGTCGGCAACGATGCCCGCATCGCCAGTGCGCACATCCGCCGCACGTCGCGCATCCGTTGCCCGCGCCACCGCCAACACCCCCGAAACATCCGAATTACGCGATGCATTTATGCAGTCCAACAACAAACAATGCCGGGAAGTTTATTACACATGCATGGATGAATTCTGCGCGAACAAGGACAGCCAACTAAAACGCTGTGCATGTTCATCACGCCTTAACGAATTCGATGGTGTAAAGCGTCAACTTGAAACCGCCGAAGAAAAAATGCTAGATTTTTCCCAGCGCCTATTAACGGTCAGCATGGACGCCGAAGATGCCGCTGCATTAAACGTCGCCACCGAAGGGGAATTGGCATTTAATCAGAAAGACACATCAAAATCACAAAAAATCCTGGACGAGATTACAAAACGCCTGAACACAAAATTCACCGACGATTCGTTTGACAGAAACCTAACGGCGATATCACTGTCTTTGAACGAAGATGCCGCATTTGACAATGTCGATTCGTTAATGGGCGCATCTACAACACTAAAAACCGGTACCGAATTATATGCGGCGGCCATCCCGGTGTGTCGTGAAATGGCGGCCGAGGTTTGTACCCCCGAACAACTATCCATCGCCGAAAGCGGGTACCAGATGATGATTGAACAAGATTGCAACACGGTAAAAAAATCGTACCAGTCCCAGGCCGATGCCGCCCGCGAAAAAATCCGCGAAAGTGGTGCATTACTGGACATATCGCGCCTGAACGTTTACCAAGATAAAAATTCAGACGACATATTAACATGTAAATCAAAAATGCTGGAAATGCTAACCGACAATTCGGTATGTGGCAAAGATATGTACAAATGCCTGGACACAACGGGCCAATACATTGATCCATCAACCGGTGAAGCGTTTTTGACGGTTAACCTGGCCAATCTGGCAAACTTAATTACACGGCCCACCGGAAATAAAACGTGGACAAACATGCCCGGAAATGAAAAATTTGTATCATACTTAAATTCTAAAAAGAAATTCTTGGCCCCGGCCATGGAACATTGCCAAGACATTTCAGACTATGTTTGGACCGCATTTATCGAAGATGCATTGGCACAAATCAAACTGGCCCAAGATGCCAAATTAGAAGAAGTCCGTCAAAGTTGTACAACCCTGACCACCCAGTGTTTAACCGACACGGCCAAATCAATCGAAGAATTTGATGCACGCGCACTGTCCACATTTGGTGTTATGGCCGATATTACGGTTAACGCCATGTGCGCCGATGTTAAAAACGCATGTACCGCCCTGCTTGAGGTTACCGATGGCGATACAGACTGGGTTGGTGGTATGACAGAAATCGCCACAGACAACACATACGAAACGATTCTCAAAACCTGTCGCGAGGTTGGGCGCGCCTGTATCATCCAGACATGCAAATCCATATCAGGTAACTTTGGTTTATGTGAAAACATTGAAACATCCGTTAACCGCAAGGCAATTGTTAACCGTACATCATGCTGGCAAGATGTTCTGGATTGCGTTGCCCAGGCCCCCGATGAATCTATCAACCGTATAATGGACCAATTGGCCGAACGCCAAACCATTATTGCCCCACGTTCCACCGACAGCATTCCACCATATGCATTTTATAAAACCATGTATGGGTACGATAGCGATATAACAATTTCCAATGAAGCACCCAACACCGACACCTGTATAAAATCAACAGACATGAATTGTGTCTATGATATATGTGCCGCCGACGAAAAATGCACCGACCCAGATTCTACGGAATGCAAGATATGTCGTATTGCCGAACAAATTTGGGGCAATTGCGAAGTGGTACCAACCCAAGAACTAACGGCACACAATCAAATAAAAAAACCAATAAAAAATCAATCTACATTATTATACTGGTTTGCAATGAATACTGGGACGGACAAAATGTTAGACTCTTGCCGCGACACAAGTTGCGGACCAGACTACTTTTTATCTGACGGTATATGCGTATCTAAAAAAGACCGTGGCCAAGAAGGCGACTCTGTATGCCAGGGCTCCAATCGCATATTCACACAAGACAATGAATTCAATTGTTGTAACGCATCCCATCAAGACACGTTTGGGAATTGCTGTAATAGCGAATCACCAACCCAAATAAACAGCTACAACCCATCACTATCGCCATACTATGTATCCGGCGAATCCAACATAACCGGCAATGCAAATATATGCACACCATCAAACACCGCAAGCATTGTTGCAATGTTTAACATAAACGCGGGCGACGAATACTATTTATCAGGCACCAATGCACTGATATGCTTGGGAACAATCGGTTACGAAAATCAAACAACAACCTTTCCATCCGGGCAAACCGTCAAATGTAATGGGCAATACATAATATTAAACACCAATACGGGCATATACTATCCACCAAAAGAAATGTACAACTCACCACTTCAGCCTGTTCAAAGTTATAAACGTGATTACGGTGCAACAACATGTACACTTACGCATACCGATAACACATGGACATGGTCCAGCGATACGACTACTCAATGCACGACCGACCAAAGTACCAATCACAACATTAAATACCAATAAAAATCCCACACAATGTGGGATTTTTTTTACATTTTCAGAATAAATTTATCGCATCAATTGCCATCTTTATCTTTGAAATTTGCCCCACATCGAACCGCCCCAGAACCCAATCGGCCGGATCCATTGGCAAATCGAAATCACGCGGATGACCAATACCAATCCGAATTCTTTTATAATCACGTCCAACATTTGCATCAATTGATTTTATGCCGTTATGACCGGCACTGCCACCACCGATTTTCTCTTTTATTATACCGACGGCCAAATCCATATCATCATGAATCACCACAACATTTTCCAATGGAATCTTATAAAATGTCATTAATGCCAGTACTGCAACACCACTGTTGTTCATATACGTTTGTGGTTTTACGAAAATAACACGCTGTCCATTAATATTTGTTGCATATGTCATAGCATTTTTTTCTTTTTTCCATATTGCCCCATCGCCAGCAATCGCATCGACCGCCATAAATCCAACATTATGACGTGTATTTGTATATTCGGCGCCCGGATTTCCCAATCCAACAATCAAAAATGGTTTATTTTCTTGCATATTTATTACTCTTTTTTTTAATATAATATCATACAAAGGAGAAAAAAATGAAATTAAATTCCACCGTGATATTGGCAACCGCTGTTATATTATCTGCCGGCGCGGCAAATGCAAATTTATTATTCGACATCTATGCCGGGGGCACAATTGGTGTTGGCGCAACGGCAAAAATAACCGACGATCATTTTTATGACCACAGCGCGACGGCCTATGGCGCAGTTTTCGGAATTGACATCCCCATGTTCCGCATCGAAGGTGAATATAACTACCTGAATGGCCACGACACAACAATGAACCTGGCAATGGTAAATGCATATTTCAAGGTACCAACCCCCGTCTTAAAACCATATTTTGGTGCGGGCCTGGGGACGACATTTGAATCCAAATACGACCCAGAATTTGGCCCACATATTAACATGGACAAATCTATCACATACCAGGGTATGGTTGGCATAACCCTTGACGTTCCAATTGCACCAATAAAACTAGACATCGAAGGTCGCATTTTATACGCAAACAATGCATATGAAATCGCCAATGACATGGTTGACATTTTACACTATGACGCCCGTGCCAAGTTGCGCTATATATTCTAATCATGGGGAAAATAGATGCTGACGCTGATTGATGGTAATTCATTATTATTTCGTGCCTATTACGGTGTGCACAGTCGCCTGACCCGTTCCGACGGCACACCAACGGGTGCGGTTTATGGTTTTCTAAATATGATATTACCAATATTATCATCGGCCGCACCGGACGACAAATTTGTATGCATATTTGACGCATCACGCATCACATTCCGCCAAGACATCTACCCCGCGTACAAGGCAAATCGTCCAGAAGCACCGGCCGATTTAATAACACAATCAATGTTAATACGCTATGGCCTGATGAAACTGGGGATGCCGGTATTATGTATCCCCGGGGTCGAAGCCGACGATGTAATCGCGACACTGGCGCGACAAAACTGTACCGCGCCACGGGCCACCCGCATTATCACCAGCGACAAAGATTTAATGCAATTGGTATCTGATTGCACATTTCTTTACGATGGTATGAAGAACATTGAAATTCATGCCCCAGGTGTTTTGGAAAAATTCGGCGTCCGCCCCGACCAGGTTGTCGATGTCCAATCATTAATGGGTGATTCCACCGACAACGTTCCCGGTGTCCCGGGCATTGGCCCGAAAAAGGCATCTGAATTAATCAATGAATTTGGCAACCTGGATAACCTTTATGCAAATTTGGACAGTGTCAAAAATGAACGCACACGCAATCTGTTGCGCGACAATCGTGAAATGGCATACATATCACGCCAACTGGTAACATTAAAAACGGATGTTAATTTACCATCGGATTTGAACATTACCCCGTTTGTATTTAATACGCCCGGCGCATTGGAATTTGTAAAGACAAAACTGGAAAGTAATTCATTGGCGACAAAGATTGAAAAACTGTTTCCGATGGAAAAATTTAATGCATCTCATCAATCTGACATATTTTCATATACCACATCTGATTGCGAAGCGCCAATTGAAACCACGGCGCCCCTTGAAAAAAAAGAACTACAATTCACATTTGAAACAATCACCAGTATTGATGCGCTGGATAAATTCTTGGGACAAAT
Source organism: Alphaproteobacteria bacterium (assembly GCA_017935245.1). Taxonomy (GTDB): domain Bacteria; phylum Pseudomonadota; class Alphaproteobacteria; order Rs-D84; family Rs-D84; genus Enterousia. The sequence goes on from JAGBHZ010000001.1 coordinate 74,449, forward strand.
AACCGATACAATTGCAATTGACACAGAAACCACGGGCCTGGACACAGCATGCGACAAAATCGTTGGAATATGCCTGGCAACAAACACCACACATGGCGTATATATTCCCATCCGACATCGCACCGTATCCAGTGATTTATTCGCCGGCGACACCCCCGCCCCGAACCAGTTATCAATTGATGTAGTTTATAAAAAACTGTGGCCGGTATTTACCAACCCCCAGATTACCAAGGTTGGTCATAACCTGAAATACGATTTTCATATTATGGAAAACGAAGGCTGGGATACCGCACAAATCCACCCAATTGATGACACAATGCTGATATCATATGCATTATACGGGTCATTACATGGACATGGTCTGGATGAATTAGCATTAAAATATTTAAATCATGAAAACATAAAATTTTCATCCCTGTTTGCGCCCAAGACGCGTGATTGCGATATGCACTTTGACATGTTGCCAATTGACGCGGCCACCCCGTATGCCGCCGAAGACGCCGTAATATGCATGGCACTGTATCGTGAAATGCGCCCCAAATTGGATGCAGATGAAAAATTACGCAAACTATACGAAACATGCGATTTACCATTAATGCCGGTTTTATTAAAAATGGAACGCGCCGGCGTTATGGTTGACCGACAAAAATTACAGCATCTGTCAACTGTGTTTCACGAACAACTAAGCCAATTGCAATCCCAAATTTGGGAAATGGCCGGCCACGAATTTAATATCGCCAGCCCCAAACAACTTGGCATAATATTATTTGATGAATTGGGATTGCCAGCGAATAAAAAGCGTTCCACCGATGCAGATTCATTAAACGAACTGGTTGAATCGCACCCAATTATTGAAAAAATACTAAATTGGCGTTCAATTGCAAAGCTGGCGGGGACATACGCGGACGCATTGCCGCGGCAAATTGCATCCGACGGCCGTATTCACACCACATATTTACAAACCAGCACCAACACCGGCCGCCTGTCCAGTCGCGATCCAAACCTGCAAAACATACCAATCAAAACAACCCTGGGCGAAGAAATTCGGAAATGTTTTGTTGCACCCGCGGGTCGAACATTAATATCGGTTGATTATTCCCAGATTCAATTACGCCTGTTGGCGGATGTTGCAAACGTAAAAACATTTCGCGACACATTTATCAGTGGCCGCGACATTCACGAACAAACCGCCCGCAAAATATTTGGAATCGCAAATGATGCGCCCGTACCACGCGACCTGCGACGTGCGGCCAAGACGGTTAATTTTTCAATCATATACGGAATATCCTCGTTTGGTCTGGCGGGCCAGTTGGGTACATCACGCGGGGACGCCCAAAACATAATAAATACGTATATGGCGGGTCTGCCTGAAATCAAGGAATATATTGAAAGCACGAAAAAATTTGCATCTGAACACGCATGTGTTTATACCCCATGGGGCCGACGAATTGAATTACCAATGATTCGTAATCCACGCATGCGCGGATACGCCATGCGCGCGGCAATCAACGCCCCAATCCAGGGGTTCGAAGCCGACCTGATGCGACGCGCAATGATTGAAATTGATAAAAACATCATGCAACCAAACGCCGACAAAATCCGCATGATTATGCAGGTTCACGATGAAATTGTATTTGAATGCGATGAACAATGCGCCACCACATTTGCATCGCAAATAAAATCCGCCATGGAAAATATTACAACATTGTCAATTCCATTGGTGGCGGAATCAGTAATCGCCCCGGTTTGGGGGAAATAAAAATCCCGCCACGTGGCGGGATTTTTTTATTTCAACTGATATTTTCTACTTCGTTGTTCTTTCGACAACCGGCGCAATTGACGCAAAATACCAGTATTACGAACCATCTTGAACGCCATTGTCATTGATGTTATCGGTTGTTTATACTGCGCATACATACTTTGTGTTCGTATCTTTTGCAAGTTTACCAAATACGTATCTATATATTCCGACAACATTTTCTGGCGCAACATTGTGCGACACTGGCGCATTATTGCACGCTTTTTTACATGCGCCACACGACGCATTCTGCGTAATTCGTCCGCCGACAACCGAACCGGTGTATTAACCCAGCAATCATGCACCAATGAATA
>JAGBHZ010000013.1 GCA_017935245.1 Alphaproteobacteria bacterium
CTGCGTGACAGGCAGACGCTCTAACCAGCTGAGCTACAACCCCTAAAGCGTTGTACATAATATACTGTCTTTGGAATAAATGCAAGTACTTTTTTTAAGCAATTTTATTTAGGCTTTTTTTCACCAGATATTTGTGATATAATACCCAACAAGAAGGTTTTGTTTTGCCTAATCTAAACCACCGTTTGGATTCGGCACAAAATAAAGAATCAAAAACCGCGAAAATCTGGTGTTTTTTTTATAAAAAAATGCCTAATCCAAACGGTGGTTTTTGTTCGGCATAGTGGAGGGAAATCTTATGCGTCGTTTTTGGTTGTTGGCATTGTTGTTGCCGTCGGTTGCGTGGGCGGATTTATTGCCGCTGGATGAAGCATTGCGTGCAACTTATCTGTCATGTGTGGGGATTGATGAAGAATTAAGCGATATGAAGACAATGGCGGGTATTAATACCGCCGTTACCGCCGTTGGAACGGCCGCCGCCGGGGGCGCAACCGTTGTTGGGTTTGTAAAACAATCGACGGATAAAGATATTGAAGAATTGGAAAAGCTGTGGAAAGAAATACAAGCAAAACCAGAACATAACGAATTCCCAACCAATGAAGAATTGGATGCATTTATGGCGGAATTTAATACTTCATATGAATCCGCCGTTGCAGGAAAAGATAATATAGAATCAGAAATCGACCGATTAACAAAAAAATCCAAGAACTTGGGCAATTGGCGGACGGGATTGTTGGCGGGAAGTACTGCAACCAATGTTGCCGGTGCCGTTATTGCCGGTGTAAACAAGGTGGATGAAGATTTAAAAACACAAATTGATAACTGTATTGCGGCGGTTGGAAACCTTCGCAATTCAATTACCCAGGCGCGCATCAATGGCGTGGATGTGGCAGAGGCCGAAACAATCGCACGCGAATGTGGCGAATACGAATATGTTGATGTGTCCAAGATTAACAAACGCGGCAAAGGCGCAATGATATCGTCGGCGGTTGGTGCGGCAACGGGCCTTGCCGGGACGATTACGTCGGGTGTTGCGAACACAGACAAAACACGCAACGACAACAGTGAAGCGGGCAAAGCCAAAGAAAAGAACTTGAACACAGCGGCGAATGTATTATCGATTGGTACGACGGCGGCATCGGCGACGGCGACGGTGTTTAATGCAACACAGATAAGTGCGATTAAAAAAGTTGCGGCGGTTGCCGAAAAATGTACGGGGGTATTGAAATGAAGAAGTTATTAATTGCATTTTTAATGATGGTGATGCCACTGTGTGCGAATGCAGAGTTGGAACCTCCTTTGGTAATAATGGATGATTGTTTGGTTGCATCTGCGATGGGGGTATGGAGTATTGAAGATAAAAATACAGCCCTTAGTCAATATGTTAATGTTCAGAAGAAACGTTTTATAGAGACTAAGAAGAATAATCCGGATGTAAGGGGTTTTGGGAAAGAAACAATGATAATTGGGTGCCTGGCAGCGGGTATAGATGTAACGTCAAAGGATTGTGCAGAAAATCTAAAAAATAACCCAGATAGATATTGTCCTGATTTAGCTAGTTGCAGCGATCTGATAGATGAAGAATGTTATGCAAATTCGGATTGCGCAAAGTTTATTATGGGCGCATGGAAGTGTGAAAAAGATAAACTTGCCGCAAGGGAGGCCGTACGACAAGAGGCATTGAAGGTTTTTCAAAAGGCGTTCCCATGTACTAATGGTAAAAATTTTCAAGATTCTGAATTGTGTCAGCATACGTTCTTTAAAGATTATGGCGTTGGACCGCGTCAGGCATCTGCCTTGATTAATGTGTGGTCGCGCCGAAAAATGTTAAAAGAAGGCGCAGATGCCATTGCAAATACAACGATGAAATGTGATGAAACCAAAATTGTGAATAATTGTATGCAATGTGAATTGGGTGAAACAGGGGTAAAGTTTGAATTTCGTTTTAAGTCGTTGGATGAAGCGTTTGATAAAAAAATTCATGACGATGTTATGGCCGCAGGATGCAAGCTGTTTGATACATCAATTAAATCAGTCGTGAAAAACGTGAATGTTACATATGGTGCAAGTTCTTTTGCCGCCGGCATGGATGTGTCGGGTATGTCAAGTCCGTATAGTGCCGATACGTATAAAATTTGTGATGGTGCAGATAAAACAATGTGTTTTGATTTGCAACAGAATTTCTTTGCAAAACTTGGTGGTGGTGCATCGTGGATTGATGGAACGGGGTGTGTTGTGAATATCCCCCCCATTAATGAGGTCAGTCAATTAGAACAAATGATGGGAATTGATCCGTTCTATTTTTGTAAGATGGATATTCAAGTTCAAGCGACGCAAAGTACAGTTGATAATATTGAAGGTTATATCCTTAATAAGGTGCCGTTTGTGAAAGGAAAGGATTTTATAATGTGCGAGCCGACACATCGTATATATAATGGTGACGAATGCAGTGGCGGTGGCGGTGCGGTTTTACGTTGTAAGATTTATAACGGATATGATGACCAAAATCCAATGCCGGTTGATATGGTGTTTGCAGATTTGTCAGAATGGAACAAACAGAAAAGTCGTGATTCAGCCCAGGCATTAAGTTGTGTCGGAATGAATGGAACCTTTACCGGTGATATATGCATTGTGCCAGACCGCGATGCATGTATGAAATTAAGGGCCGCAAATTTGCAAGATTGCCCAGGTTGTAAAAAAATTTGGTGGGATGAAGCGAAGAATGTTTGCAGATTGCCGGAATCTGGTGACATGCGTTCGATTGAAAAGGGTACTGAAATTGCGATGTATGTTGGTGGTGCGGTTGCAAC
>JAGBHZ010000014.1 GCA_017935245.1 Alphaproteobacteria bacterium
AAAAAAAAGACCACTTTCGTGGTCATTTTTCATGGTGGACTTGGCTTGGGACTGTAAATCCCCATATCGCTATCGCGCTATGGGCCCCATTCACTACGTAAGACTCGAACGGCGCAGTTGCTTGTTCTCGTCAACTGGCGTTCCGAACCCTTTTACGGGTTCTCGTCCGCTTAGTCCAATACCATAAAAAAAAGACCACTTTCGTGGTCATTTTTCATGGTGGACGCGCAGGGACTCGAACCCTGGACCCACTGATTAAGAGTCAGTTGCTCTACCAACTGAGCTACGCATCCAGAACCGAAATTCTTTTCAGAACGGGGATTATTATAGACATTTTTACACAAAATGCAAGTTTTTATAATTTTATCTAATAATCGCATACTCCATATATCTCAAACACACCCGTATCATCAGAATATTGACCATAACCATAATCTTCTATATAACATTCCGATACAGATGTTGCTTCTGATATATTTGTATTTGGTGATGCACATTCACCATTTACACAATCTAATTCTGGACATGGATATATACCAAATTCACCCCAAAACTTAACTTCACTGGGCTCTGTTGCATTTCCGTGAACTTCACCATACGTTAATAGAACACTATCCCCACCCGGACAATACGAACCATATGGACAATCATAATGAGTCATTGACATATGTTCCCACACCCCCTCTGGTTTTGATCCATCGTCCAATACATATCCAACACGCGTGTACGATCCCTGAAGCAATGGAACTGTTAAAACACAATCTGATGCAATATTAACAGGGTTATTCAAGATACCAGACCATGCAGGCTCATCCAATATATCTGCACAGTCTGCCCCCTCGTCTAAAAAACGCCATGTAGGCCAACATTCATCACCAACCATATACCCCGTTCCAAATTCCCCCGCATCACATTCTGTAAGCATTCTGACCGCCCCAGAATCCGTTATAAACAACATTGATGACATTAATACACCAACACACATATTTTTGATCTTCATTATTCGCCTCCTTTTTGCAAGAACAAAAAAACCACCAATTTCGGTGGCAGGAGGTTCGTAACTATTAAAATGGAAATAGTGCCGTGCCTTCAATATATAACACGGACCCTCCTGCCATTTTCATAGCAGGAGTTTTTCGTCCTCACGGACGCCATTTTACAAGGGTTACGACACCCCGAACCATCCAAGTGATTCATGTTAATTATACTAATTTTTACATACCCTAGCAAGTTTTTATAATTCTGTACATCTAACCAACATACATTTTGGACGTAATTCTGTGTTTTTTATATCTTCAACCGTCTGTGCGCCGGCCAAAGTCATTACACGCGACAAATCTTTTTTTAAATAATCAAACAACGATACAACACCCATCCATCCCCCCAGGGACAATGCATAAATCACTGGCCGCCCAATCGCAACAACGTCCGCACCCAATGCAATTGCCTTAAAAACATGCGTGCCATTTCTGATACCACTGTCAAAAATAATTGGAACACGTTTATTCACACGCGCCGCAATCTCTGGTAACACTTCAATCGATGCGGGCGCACCATCTAATTGCCGCCCACCATGATTTGACACCCATATTGCATCGGCCCCCGCTGCGATTGCGGCATCGGCATCATCGGGATGCTGAATCCCCTTTACAATAACCGGCAGGTGTGTAAAAGATTTTACATACCGTACAGTATCACTTGCAAAACTGTTTTGTGCGGCGGCAAATATTGCACCAATCCCCTGCCCTTTGGTATCACCAGACTTCTTTGCAACATTTGGCAATTCCAACGGGAATTTAAAATCATTTTTTGCGTCCCTAAACCTGTTACCACCAATTGGTGCATCCACCGTCAGAACGATTGCACGCATGCCCAAACGTTCGGCCAATTTTACAATCTGGCGATTAAATGCGTCATCCTTGCTTAAATACAATTGGAACCACTGGGGTGCACCACCACCCGCGATGGCGATATCTTGCAATGGGGAACTGGCATAATTACTGATGGTCATAATTGTCCCCGACGCCGCAGCACCGCGTGCGGTTCCGGCCTCGGCCGATATGTGCGCCAAACCATGCGCCGCCGCGGGCGCAACAATAATCGGCACTGAAATTTCAACACCCAATATATTTGTGCCCAGTTCTGGCGCATCCACGCCACGCAACACACGCGGCACAATATCCACATCATCAAATGCACTTATATTGCGATATAATGTCTTTTCCGTTTCTGCGCCACCGGCAATATAGTCAAACCCACCACGCGGAATAACCATTGATGCGCGTGTCTCTAATTCATTTACATCAATTATTTCAATTGGATTAATATTTACCGACGCATTGTATTTTTGATTTTCCAGACGCCCCCGATGATAACGATACAAAATATATCCAATTGCCGATGCCGTCATACAAATAAATAAAACCCAAATAAAAATTCTTTTCATAATAAAATCCCCCGTTATTTATGACTTTATCATAACGGGGGCACACAAATTTATACGACACTATTCACACTAAATCACTTCAAATGCGCCGATGGGTTATAGGCCTTGGTCCCTTTGCGTATTTCAAAGTGCAATTGTGGTGCGTCCACCTTGCCTGATTCACCAACGGTACCAATTTTTTGGCCAACATTAACACGCGCCCCGCGACGGACCGCCAACGAATCCATATGCGCATACACCGTCATCCATCCCGACGCATGCTGCATAATAATCAGATTCCCCATCCCCTTTACTTCGTTACCTGCATACGCCACAACACCATTTTCGGCGGCCTTAACCGCTGTACCACGTGGGGCCCCAATATTTATACCATCATTAAACAGTCCATTTGACTTTGCACCATATTGCGACAAAATCTTGCCACGAACGGGCCATGAAAACTTAGACGACGATCGCGCCCCAATTGCCGGCAATTTTTTTGACGGATCTGATGAAATCTTTTTTTGTTCTGTCTTAACTGGTGCTGTTTTTGTTTCGGCCTTGGCCACAACCTTCGCATCTTTATCCGCCACCGCTCCAGATGTTTTTTTCAGTACCTTTACATTTGCAGATTTTAAATCTGGCACCTTTAATTTTTGACCAACCGACAGCGTAAATGGCGCAGACAATTTATTCAACACCGCCAAATCATTTACCGGCACCGAATATTTACGCGATATTGAATACAGTGTATCCCCCGCCCCAACCGTAACATCTGTCAATGCAACACGTGTTTTTGTTTGAACACCGGTTGCCTTTTTTTCTGGTACCGCAATAATATTTGTTGGCATATCTGCTGATTTTTTCACAACCGCCACATCCCCATGTACCGCCGGCACCGTTAATTTTTGCCCAACCGCCAGTGTGTATGGCATCTTCAAATTATTCATTTTCTCAAGATCTTGGACCGACGTACCATACCGACGCGCCAAAGAATACATTGTATCGCCACGCGCAACGACAATAATATTTTCATCTATTTTTTTCACCGGTCCATACATCGGCACACGCAAATAATCATCTGTCGGCAAATCTGTTTCTGGTTGTTCCGACGTTGGCGCATCATATTCCGCCACAACAACCGTTTCTGGTTTTACATCGTCTTGTTCCTGGGGCGGGATAATATAGTCATCAACCGACGCATACATAACATATTCATCCGATGACGATGCATCCGTACCGTAAAGATTTGGGGACGCATATATTCCATAGTCTGTTACCGCCGACGCATAAATTTCTGGATTTGTATTTGGATCGGCCAACAATGCCGGATATCGTGCCGATATAAAATCCCCGACCGTATCGGGTAACGCCAAAATTTTTGGTTGCAAATCACATCCACCCAACATGGGCAAAATCGTTACGCAAAAAACCAGACTGATTTTTTTCATAACCCAATTATATCATAATTTTAGTCCCGACGCATAAATAAAATACTGATTTCAAACAATAACCATAATGGGATTGCCAACAAAATCTGACTAACAATATCTGGTGGTGTTAATATTGCCGCCACGACTGCAATGGCCACAATCGCATAACGACGCATTTTTATAACGCGACCACGCCCCAGTACACCCACACGATTCAACAGCACCATAACCAACGGCAATTGAAATGCCACGCCAAAAACCTTTAACAGTCCAATTGCAAAACTTAAATAATCACGCGCGGCGGGCATAACAATTGCCGGCACCGGCTATGCCAGATTTAATTCTACAAAAAACTTAAACACAACCGGGAACAGTACATAAAATGCAAACGCCGCCCCCAGTATGAATAAAATTGGGGACATGATTAAAAACGGCAAAATAAATCTGCGCTCATTATTTTTTAGTCCCGGCGCAACAAATGCCCATATATGCCACATCGCCACCGGTAAAATTATCATCAACCCAAATGTCAGACCCAACGACAGATCAATCATCATTCCATCGGCCAACCCACTGTACAGCACCGCCCCACCCGGCCACACATTTAACAAAGGCGCCGTTAATAAATTCTGAATCCATGGCGATATATAAATCCCAACACAGAATGCCACGATAAAAATCAATGCCGTCCACAATATACGGCGACGCAGTTCTGAAAAATGTTGCACCAGGGTCATTTTTTTCATTTCTTTTTACCCCCTGATTTTTTCACCGTGCGTTTTTTAATTTTTTTGATTGGTTCTGAAATTTCGGCCAATATATCATCAGTTGTTGTTTTTATCAAATCATCGATTGGGCTTTCACGTTCAATTTGCTCTTTAATTTTTTCAGACACATCTGTAATTTTCCATATAACACCACGCACAAACTTAACCACCCGCGCCAAGAATTTTGCGACATCGGGCCACATCCGCGCCGGAATGACCAGCACCGCCACCAACAAAACAACTAAAAATTCCGCCCAACTTATTCCGAACATTTTGTCTTAGTCATAGTAGTCATCACCACCACTGGTCCCAATTGTTTTATGCCGTGCAATCTGGAAATAATCGCGTCCAAAATTTGTTTTTGTTTTCAGATTATTAAACACAACATCTGTTTTTGCCCCTGTTGCATCCACCACCGACCAAGAATTTAATCTGACCGGATTTTTATCAAACACAACCGTCATATGCCCCAGACCTTCTTGGCCCTTTAAATTCATTTTCAATGAAAAAGTATTTTTTGCATCCGTTGTTTCCACGACATTAATGTCTGCATTACGCAAATCAATATTTTTTCGAACCAAGATTCCGGCCGGCGTACTGGTCAGTGGTACGGTTGTAATCTGGTCCAACGATTTATCAAAAAAATATAAATCATCACCATCTGAAATCAATTGTATCGGCATATTGTCATAGTCCAGTCGCACCCGTCCCGGTCGCAGCATTGCAAAATCACCACGTTCACTGCGTCCATTTGACGTTTGAACAAACCCACCATTTAATCCGGTAACTGAATTTAAATATTTTTCGGCCTGTTCCACCAACGATGAATCCACCGCGGCATTTGCCACACCAATAAACATCGCACAAACAAGAATTAAAATTTTTTTCATATCTACTTTAACTCCCCCCGAAACAGTTCAACAATTCTATTACGAACATTTTCAACCGAATCGTTCACAACCGCACCGGCGGCACACATATGTCCACCGCCACCCAACGCTTCGGCAATATGATTAATTGGATTACCGCGACTGCGCAACGATACCCCTGTTTGATTTTCTTTTTGTTCTTTCAGCAGTGCGATATATTCCACCCCCTTAATCGACCCCAGCAAATTCAACACCGTATCCCCACGCCCGTCCAGGTATTTATAATCCTTGTGTGGTATTGTCGCGATTGCCAGGCGTCCTTTGAACAAGAACTCTGCCCGCGATGCGGCCCCTGATTCTACGACAACGGCCTTGCGCGGTTTATTACGTAGCGCCTCAAACAAATGACGCAACACAACCCCATTATCGACCAATTGCCCCATAATCTGCATTACACGACCATCACGCACGAACTTAAAATTACCTGTATCTGTAACAATCGCCGCGGCCAACAAATCCAGAACATCCTTATCAAATTTCCATCCGACCGACCGCATAATTTCATATAAAATCTGGCCGGTTGCGGCGGCCGCTTCATCATCAATACACAGTGTTCCCAACTTTTCATCATTTTGATGATGATCGATTTCAACGATAAATCGCGCACTGTCCACAATTGGTTGCGCCCCCCCAATATGTTTTGGCGTACCATAATCCAACAGGATAACCAAATCATATACTTCGGTTAAATCCACACGTTCATAGTATTTAATCCACGAACGCAATGGCATTTCATCCAAGTACTCTGGAATATTTCCATCATATACACACGTTGGTCGCAAACCATAGTTTAATTCGATTAACTTTGCCAATGCCAACACACTGCAATACGAATCGCCATCTGGGTTTTTATGTCCCATAATTGCGATATTTTTCGCAGATTTAATTTTTTCAACAAATGTTTTTATATTTTGTTCCATTACCTATACCGCAATATCTTCCAGGACGAATTGTGCCGAAACACGTCCGTTATATTCATTTTCTTTTAATTTACCCATCAACATTATCTTAGCATTGATATTTCCATCATCAAGCAAGAAATCCCCCACCGGCGTCCCGACCAGGTTAAAACCAACAAACGATAATGTTGTACCGGCACTGGTTGCAAAATTTCCGCGCAAATGCGAACCATTTCCCATTACTGATGCATGTCGCAACACCGCCCCATGCAGCACCAATGTCGGTTCTGGATTTCCCTGGCCAAATGGTTCCAGCGCATTTAATTTATTCACCAATCGCATCGTTGCCCCACCCGAATCCATTTCGGCATCAACCATAACTTCGCGTTGTGGGATTTGACCATTTAACTGTTCACGTACGGCATTTTCCAAGAATTCACAAAACGTATTTTCATTTTCAGCCATCAGCGAAAATCCCGCCGCCGCTGCATGTCCGCCACCTTCGGAAACGATACCTGCGGCCAATGCATCATGAATAATCTTGCCCAGATCGACACCTGGGATTGAACGTCCCGATCCATTGATAACCCCATCTGATTTTGTTGCGACACACGACGGCAGGTTATATTTATCTTTTAATCGTCCGGCAATAATTCCCATAACACCGCCATGCCAATTTTCCCCGCACAGGAACAAACTGCAATTTCCCTTTTCGCAACAGCGTTCCGCCATATCAATTGCGCGCAACATAATCGCATTTTGAATATCGATTCGTTCCTGGTTCATCTGGTGCAGTTTTTCTGCCAACGCATTTGCAATCAACGGATTATCCGTTAATAATAATTCCAGTGCAGGTGCCGCCGAATCCAGACGTCCCGCTGCATTTAATCGCGGCCCCAGCGCAAATCCCGCCGCATACACCGACGGTTTTTTTATCCCCGCTATATCCATTAAAATGCGCAATCCCATATTCTGGCGCAGCCCCAAGACTTTTAGTCCGGTTGCAACAAATGCACGATTTAATCCGACCAATGGCATCGTATCGCAAATTGTCCCCAACGCCACCAAATCCATCCAATTCATTAAATTTATAGATTCTAACCTTGCCCTTAACTCTGGATTTACATCACGCGATTTCAATTCACGATTAACCGCCACCACGGTTAAAAACGCAACCCCCACACCGGCCAAATATTGCATTTGCGACATGTCATCTACACGCTTTGGATTAACAACCGCATCCGCATTTGGGATTAACGAATCCGGCGAATGATGATCGGTTACAACAACACGCATCCCAGATTGTTTTGCGAAATCAACCTCTGCATTACCACTAATACCACAATCCACCGTTATCAGTAATTTTGCCCCCGCATCTACAATTTCTTGGATGGCGTTTATATTTAATCCGTATCCTTCGCCTTCACGCGTTGGCAGGTGCCACACAACATCACACCCAATTTCGCGCATATATTTTACGAACACCGCCGTCGATGTTATTCCATCGACATCATAATCCCCATAGATTGCAATTTTTTCACCCGCCACAACTGCACCTGCAATTATACACGCGGCATTATCCATATCAGTCAACACCGATGGATTGGGCATATATTCTTTAATACTTGGGTTCAAGAATTTTTCAACATCTGTGATTCCACGACTGGCCAAAATTTTATCAACCAGATTATCTGCCCCCCCGGGGCCAAAATCTTCATATGTCGGCAACACCCATGCCTGGCCCAGCATGGATTTTTCTACTATTTTCTTCACGCGCTTTACTCTTTTTTTATTATCACGCTTATTATAATCGAAAATTATTCAAATAGCAACGGCAGTATAGAATCCAAAATTTTACCCGTTGTTGGCACCGCGTTCCATGCGGCTGTTTTCCAACCCCACGAATCCTTGGTTGCCTGGGGTTCATCCAAAACGACCAATATTGTATATTGCGGTGCATTTGCCGGAAAGATACCTACATACGCCGTCAGGTTTCTTTTACTATCAACCTTTCCATTACTATATTTTTCTGCGGTTGCGGTCTTACCACCGATTTCGATACCGGCAATACGTGCTTTTTTACCACTGGTCTCTTCGTTGACCCGCAACATAATCTTGCGCAGTTGTGATGAAAACTCTTCATCCAACACACGTTCCCCACGCACCACACCCAGCCCACGTTTTTGCAGTGTTGGATAAATATAAATTCCACCATTTGTAACCGCATTAACCCCCAGCATTAAATGCATTGGCGTTACGGCAATACCATGACCAAACGAAATTGTCGCCCGTTCAACCGGCCCCCATTTTTGTGGCATTAAACCACGTTCTGTACGCCCAAATTCCAAATCCAACGCCTGATTAAAATGCAGTTTTTCAAAGAATTCACGCTGTGCATTATCCGGCAAATCCAGCGCAATCTGCGCACTGCCCACATTACAAGAATGCATCATAATTTCTTCGATATTAAGGTTTGGACGTGGTGGTTTAAAACTGCGAATATCGCGTATTCTGTGAACGACGCGCCCAAATTTATCTTCGATTGGGAACGGTTCTTTGACATAGTACTCTTTATTAATTCCATTTTCCAACGCCAATGCAGTATTAAATATTTTGAATATAGATCCCATTTCAAACACACCACGCATTGGCATAAACATCCGATTTCGCGCCGGGTCCAACGATATATTTTCCGGGTCATAATCTGGCAAAGACACCATCGCAACAATTTCCCCTGTACGTGAATTCATTAACATCCCCATGGCCCCACGTGCCCGATATGTCTGCATTGCAATGGACAATTGGTCATAAAACACACCCTGGACACGCGCATCCAGCGACAATTGCAACGCATCCTTGTTTTCTACCAGGTATTTGTTATACACGCGTTCCGCCCCTTCCAGGCCACGTCCATCACCACCAACAAATCCCACGGCATGTGAAAACATACGTCCCTTGGGATATTTTCTATCTTGAACCGCTTCTATTTCTAATCCCCGCAGGCGCGCTTTTTTAATCATATCGCGCTGATATTCACTGGCATATTTTTTGATATAGATAAAACGCCGGGATGAATTAACCAATCCAATTGCATCATTCAGTGAATATTCATACGGGAACGCCTGGTGTATCATATTTGCGACCGCATCTTTATCAACAACATCACGGTTACGCAGAACCACATGGCCCGACATAACGTTCTTGGCCAATATATCACCATTTCTGTCAATGATATCGGCGCGACTAACCACCCATTGGCCGTCCATTACCGCCCGGCGTGAATTATCCGTCCCACTTATCCCCAGGTATAGTGTCCAAACAATAAATACCGCAAACGCCAACCGCAGCAATTTATAAATAATGCGCATACGTCCACGTCCGGCAACATCCCCACGAATTCCGGTAAAACCACGTTTAAAAATATCCTGGCCAACGTCAAACATCTGTATTTTTTATTTCCCTATTCGGCAAAGAATCTATTGTTACAGTTTTTTGATATCCAATTGCGGCGGCACGTGGCACCACCCCCCCGACCAGATTACGTAAAACCTCTGGTCTTTTGTATCCTTCGAATCGGGTTGCGGCATCTGCGATTTCTTGTTGCGTACGCACGATTTCGGCGCGCACATGATTTCGCGTACGGTTTTGCGTACGATAACAAACCTGTAAACCAACGCTAAGAAACAATACCCCACACAATGCCCATATACCAATATGAAACATTTTTTCATCTTCACTCATAGACACACCACCCTATGTTTCCGTTCCCAAACAGTGTATCACAAATTATGAAAAAAACGAACCATAGAATTCAGTCCATTTAACCGTCCCGCCCCCAGATTTATATCCAATGTTGCAAATTCTGATAAAATATCAAAATCTTTGATTTCTTGTAATGATTTTCCCTGAATCATTGCAATCAGTATTGCCACGATTCCCCGAACCAGTGCCGAATCGGCCCGCGCGAAAAACATATTTTCTTTTTGACAAATCTGAACAAATGATGCGCATCCAATAATTTCTGTGCATACTGCATCATCGGGAACCGTGGGCAACCCCTGTCCCAGTTCCATAACAAATTCCAGTTTTTGAACTGGATCTGTAACTGATTGCAAAATTTTTTTCATTTCCGCATACGTCATGTTGTTACCATCCCTGCTCTGTTAAATCCAGTTCCAGACGCGCTTCATCCGACATACGCGATAAATCCCATGGCGGATCCCAAACCAATTCAACGCGCACCGGTGTATCACCCGAAACATTTTGGACCACATCTTTTAATTGCGTCATTAATTCTTCCATCATTGGGCATGTCGGACTGGTGAACGTCATCGTAATAAGAATTTCTTTATCACTTATATCAATATTATATATTAACCCCAGATCCCAAACATTAACTGGAATTTCTGGGTCATATACCGTTTTAATTGCCCCAATAACATCATCACGTGCAACCATCATTTCACACACCCCCGAACCAGGCTAACAAACGCATCTATGTCATCTTTTGTATTACATGCCCCAACCGACACACGAATCGAACCATCGACCCCCAGTTTTTTATGAATCCATGACGCACACATATTTCCCACACGAACACAAATATCATGCGCACCTGCAACCGCCCCAAAATCCAGCACATGCATCCCATCAATTATAAATGACAACACACATGCATCACGTGTGGTTAAAATCTTAACACGTTTAATATGTTTTATTTCATCATACGCATATTTAATCAGGTCTTGGTTTGGCCGATTATTTTGAATTTCATCAATTGCAATTGGCAACCCCGCAATCTGGGTCAGTGGCAATGTACCGGCTTCGAATCGTTCGGGTCCATCAACAAAATGTATTACCCCATCACGCGACACCGTATTTACCATCCCCCCGCCAACTTTATCCGACACAAAACGTGATGGATTTTTTATATACATTACGCCAACACCGGTATCTGCGCCAATTTTATGTCCCGACCAAACGACAAAGTCTGCGTCCCACGCCACTACATCAATTTTTTGATGCACAACATATTGCGCGGCATCCACAACGATAACAACATCTGGATTTTTTTCACGCGCCCTGCGCACGATTTCCGGGATATTTTGCGCGCGCCCCATAACATTAGACATTGCGGTTACAACAAAAACATCTGCATATGGGATTTGATTAATATCAATGCACAAGTTTTCATCCAACGGACACACAACCATTTTTGCGCCAGAAAATTGAAACGGCAACCGTGCACTGTGATGATCCAAATCAGACACCACCACAATTGTATCCGCGGTTGGTTTCAAGATATTAACGATTCGATTTATTGCATCTGTTGTCCCCGCCGTAAACACAATATTATCTGAATCAGTATTCATAAAATCTGCGACCCGACGTCGTGTATTGTTGACCATATTATCAACCGCCGCCACACGTGCACATACCCCACGGCCCGAATTTGCATATTTTTCGCGCAAAAATTCAGCCTGGGCATCAATAAGTCGATCTGATTTTTGCATTGTTGCAGCCGCATCTAAGTATATGAATTTATTCATTTTGTTTTTCTCTTGCATTTTGTGCTGATTATAATACACTCTTGCCGAATATCAATAAGTATAAGGAGAAAAAAGATGGCATTAACACATGCAAACGATACTACATTTGACACAATGATTGGCAATGGTATTACGCTGGTAGATTTTTGGGCATCTTGGTGTGGTCCTTGCCGTATGTTTGGCCCTATTTTTGAAGCCGTATCTGAAAAATTACCAGATGTGAACTTTGTAAAATTTGAAATTGATGAATCGAATCGACGTACCCCGGCCAAATACGGTATTCGCAGTATTCCATCCGTATTAGCATTTAAAAACGGCGAATTGGTTGAGGCACGCAGTGGCCTTATGGACGAAGACACAGTTATTGATTGGATAAAGGAATTACAAAATGGCAACAGTTAATTATAAAAATATTGAATTGGATGCAAAATACAAACCAAAATTGTCCGAACCATACATGTGTGCGGAACAGTTGGCATACTTTTACAATATTTTAAACACCCAACGCGAAGAATTGCTTAGCGAACGCGACGATGTTTTAAACGCGGTTCGCATGGCGGACAAAACAGAATCGGCCGGCGTTGGCGACGAATCGGACACCGCGTCATACAACCAAGATATCACAATGGATTTACGTATGTCCGAACGCAGCAATAAATTATTACAAAAGGTTAACGCCGCCCTGGATCGTATTGAACATGGCACATATGGTTTCAGTGTTGTATCCGGCGATGAAATTGGTCTTAAACGTATGATGGCGCGCCCATTGGCAACCATGACGGTTGAAGAGCAAGAAGAATACGAATCTCGTAAAAACTAAAGAACCCGCCACATGGCGGGATTTTTTATTTCTTTTTAACCGATTTTTTGGCGGGTGCTTTTTTTGCAACCTTTTTGGTTTCTGGTTTTTTGGTATCTTTTAGTTCTTTTTTGAACACATTAATACCATTGGCCAGATTTCGCATCATTCCTGGGATTTTGTTACTCATAAACAAAATCATAACCAGAATTACGATTAAAATTATTTCGGTCCAACCTAATCTCATATCTGTCCCCTTTGATTATTTTGCGACATAGCAATCCAATCCATCGGATTTTGCATTACGACAAAATCCATTTGCATCGGCGGCATTTTTAAATCCAACACGCAAACGATATGTTGTTGCCCCCTTGACCTGGGCGGCCAGGATAACAAACTGTTGCCCCCGGAACAGGTTTGCATGCGCGGCCTGCATCTGGCGCTGGGCATTTTCGGCCAATGCGCGCGTACTGTATGACCCCAATTGCACATACCAATCATAGACAGATTTTGTAACCGCGGGTTTTGGTGCGGGTTTTGGCTGTGCCTTGGCCACGGGTTTTGGCGCGGGCTTTGCAGCCGGTTTTGGTGCCGGTGCCGCATTTGGGTTAAATGTAACTTCTTTTCTGTCTTCGACAACGCGAACCGGAACACCCGGTGTTGCCTGAACCGGCTGGGGTTGTGCAACGGGCTGGGGTGCGGGTTTGGGTTGTGCAACTGGTTGTGGTTGCGCCACGGGTTTTGGTGCCGGTGGCATAACGTTCATATCCGGTGCCGGCGCGCCATCAACAACAATCGCTGGCGCATCCAGGTCAACCTCTATCGCGGACGAAGATTGTCCACCAACCGTACGAATAATTACATATGTTGCCAAAACAATGACAACCAATCCCACCGTCAACAGCAACCATGGTTTTTTTGGTCGCGGCGCGGCAAACGGCGCGGCATCTGGCAATGCATCCATTGATGCACCATCATCTAAATCTAATAAATCCAAGTTATCATCGTTCATGGTAAAATCCCCCCATTTATAAAATCGTTCTGGTAATATTATATCATAAAAAAATCGAATAACCAAACGCCTAAGAATAAAAAAAGAGACACGAAAACCGTATCTCTTGTATCATTATTTTGGCATTTGCCCAAAATTCGGCGGCACAATCAGTTTATGATTTTCCGCAACGATTGGTTCAACCTCGCACTGTTTGGCACAGCTACCCAGAACACAAACCAACGAACAAAGGGCAACCAACAAAGTAATTTTTTTCATATTATCCCCCCTGCTTTTACAATGGTAATTTCACTGCATCTTTCATCATTTCGACAAATTCCGCCAGTGGCATTGATTCCTGCTTTTCTTGCCCCAGACGACGCAACGTTACCATCTTGTCGGCGGCTTCTTTTTCACCAACAACGGCGATGATTGGCGTTTTTGCAAGCGACAGTTCACGGATTTTATAGTTCACCTTTTCATCACGCAAATCGGCACGTGTATTCACACCCACCGCACGCAGTGCATTAACCACCTCGTTCGCATATTCCGCGTGTTTTTCTGAAATCGGGGTTACCACAACCGGTTCCGGCGACAACCACAACGGTAAATTACCACCCGTCGATTCCAGCAAGATTCCCATAAACCGTTCAATAGACCCCAACATTGCACGGTGCAACATAATTGGACGATGCTTTTCACCATCTTCGCCAACATAACTTAAATCGAATCGTTCCGGCAGGTTCATATCCAACTGCACCGTACCACACTGCCATACGCGTCCCATTGAATCGCGCAGATAGTTATCAATTTTCGGACCATAGAACGCAGCATCCCCTTCGGCAATTTCAAATTCAATCCCGTTTGATTCCAGCGCATGTTTCAATGCACCCTCGGCCTTGTCCCAAATTTCGTCCGACCCGATACGGAATTCAGATTCCTTGCGCGTGGCCAATTTCATTGTGATTTTATCGAATCCGAACTTGCCATAAATATCCTTGATAAAGCGCAGGATTTTTACAACTTCTTCTTCCAACTGTTCTTCGGTACAGAAAATATGCGCATCGTCCTGGGTAAATTCACGAACGCGCATCAACCCCGACAGGCCACCCGCCGCTTCATAGCGATGAACCTTGCCAAATTCGGCCATATATAATGGTAAATCTTTGTATGAACGCAGCCCATGTCCAAACACCAGCATCCCCCCCGGGCAAGACATTGGTTTAATACAGAACACCTTGCCATCCTGGGTTTTACCGGAATAATTGTGTTCACCATATTTTGCCCAGTGTCCTGATCTTTCCCACAGACATCTGTCCATAACCGCGGGTGTTGAAATTTCTTGGTATCCGGCCAATTCCTGGCGCATGCGGACATATTCAATCAAGCGACGATAAATCTTGTATCCTTTGTCGTGCCAGAACACCGACCCCGGCGCATATTCTGGTTCAAAGTGAAACAAATCCATATCTTTGCCCAGTTTGCGATTATCACGCGCGGCGGCCTCTTCCTGCATTTTCAGGAAATTATCCAACTCTTCACGTGTGGCAAACGCATCAACATAGATACGTTGTAACATTTTATTTTTTGCGTCCCCCTTCCAGTATGCACCGGCAACACTGCGGATTTTAAAGGCATCGCGTGGTAAATCCTTGGAAGATTCAACGTGTGGTCCACGGCACAAATCCACAAAATCGCGAAAGGTATAAATAGACAACGCCTCGCCCGCCGCATCATATTCGTTCAACCATTCCATTTTATATGGTTGGTCGGCGAAGATTTCTTTGGCCTCATCAATCGACACATTGCGCTGTTCAAAGCGACCATTTGATTTAATCAAATCACGCATTTCTTTTTCGATTTTGGCAAAGTCTTCTTCGGAAAAACGGTATTCTGTATCAAAATCATAATAGAACCCATTTTCAATTGCCGGCCCACCCGCGAATTTAACATCTGGGTGTAATTTTTTTACCGCCGCCGCCATAACATGCGCCAACGAATGACGAATAATTTCAATATCATATGACATAATAACTGTCCCTTAGTGTTTTTATTATTTTTTGACTGATTGATTATAAGAATTTAAGCGGCCCACCGCAATACAGAAATTACACCCCCAACGGGGTTGTAGTAGTTGTTGTAAAGAAAGACTTAAACAATTTCATACTGGCTATATTACGCCTATTCTTCAACAAAATCAAGACATTAAATTCCCAGATAAAAAAGTTTAGTGGCCAGTATTTTTTTCGATATACAGCATTCACTAACCACTAACACTAACCACTCACTCTGAATAATAACAATCACCCATAAACACTCCAGAACCTGTCGCATCACTGAAACTGCCACCTGATGGAATATAGCAACTGGTTCTCCCTCCGGTATTTTTATCCACCGTTGTTCCATACACACCACCCGATGACGGGCATCGCACACATGATGTACCACTTAAATAATACCCCGTATAACACGAATACGTCGTAGACGAAACCGCACATGTATCTGCATACACCGACGACATGCACAACCCCACCCAAAGGGCAAATAATATCTTCTTCATATCTTTACCCCCTTTACATCAAAGAAATTGTCGTACACGTCTTATTAGAATTAATCACACAACATCCTGTCCAACCTGTTGACGACGAACTGTAATTAACACATTGCCACGCTTCTTCTGTTGATGTTGTGGCCTCACACGAAGAATATTGCACCGTCGTATAGCGATGTGCAGATTCCGAATATGTGGTTTCTGCAGTCCGCAAACACTGCCCACTTGCATCATTATACGTCCACCCTGTTGGACAGACCCCTTTGGTAAACGTCTTCCCATCTGTACAACAATGTGTTTTCGCGCACGTTTCAATACATTCCGACTTTGTTTGATTCAAAGAAATTAACGATCCTGCCACCCCAAAACAGTCGTCAACAAACATTGGCAGCATACCAACACACAAAACAAAAATTTTTTTCATTTCAATCCTCCTGATGTTTTATGAAAAAACAAAAACCACTGAAAAAATTTCAAGTGGTTGGAGGTTCGAAACAATTATTGTGAATTGTGGGCTTATTTATATATATCGCCACCCTCCAACCCAGTTGGATTGGCAGGTTCAGACATATCTATAAAAAACAACACCACCCAGACAGAAATC
>JAGBHZ010000015.1 GCA_017935245.1 Alphaproteobacteria bacterium
ATCGCTGTATCTGCCTTACCTAAAGACGCCTGAACTGTCGAATCCAACATTGTCTTTGTAACTGTACCGTCCCCAATTGACTGCATCGCTGTATCTGCCTTACCTAAAGACGCCTGAACTGTCGAATCCAACATTGTCTTTGTAACTGTACCGTCCCCAATTGACTGCATCGCTGTATCTGCCTTACCTAAAGACGCCTGAACATCCGATGCCAACTTGCTCTTTTCAATTCCTGCATTTGCTGCGATACCAGCATTTGTGATTTCACCAAACGCGGCGGCTACCTTACCATTTTCCTGCGAAACAGAAACAATCGGTTTTCCTGCTGCTGTAACAGTGTCCAAATCCAATTCTGCCAAAATACCACTTTCCCCAGAGATAGCTTCAATACGCGAATCCAAGTTTTCAACCGCACCAGTCAGGGTTTTATTAACCAACCCAGAAACATAAGTCGATGCCGACACATTACCAGTTTTGCTGTCAACATATGTTGTTGACGCGATATCTGCGCGTGCCGCCGATACGGCCATCATCGCAACCAAAGATACTGTTAATAGTTTTTTCATTTTTCCTTCCTTTTTTTTAGTTTTTTTGTTTTTTTAGTTCAATCTGTCCAATCAAACCCATTTATGCCGGGCACCCCAAATACCCAACACTATTTTCACGCGTCCCCAGGATTTATTCCCCAGTACCACGTTCAATCACTTCCCATGCGTATGCCGATTTACCTTCTGCGTCTGTACCATATACCAACACGCATTTTGCCTCTGGATTTCCACACGCAACATCCGGCGTTGTAATTTTCTTGGCTAAATCCTCGGTCAGGCCGGTAATCTTCTCCTGTTCTACGGACTCAATCTTGTCATTTGTAACGGCACCGTCTTTAATCTTATCACCGGTTACCGCATTATTCTTCAATTGCGCCGTATCAACCGAATTTTCAGCCAACATCGCCTGCGTAATTGCGCCGGTGATAATTGACACAACATTGTTTTCGACTTTAATCGCTTCCGACCCAGACAATTTATCCTGTTTCTTGTTAATTTCGCCGGTCAACACATCCGACGCCGCTGTAATCTGACTTGCAACCGATGTTTCACCAACCAAGGCTTCGACCGCGGCAATTGCAGCGACATTTTCACCAATTGCGGTGGCATTATTCGTAACATTTTGATTTGTTGCATTCAACGATTCAATCGTCGCATATGTCGTCCCCAGGTTCAAACCCGCGATCGCATTTGAAATCTGGGTCGCAACGGCGGTTGTACCAACCAAATCACTTACCGCTTGTAAATCAGACTGCGCCGCCTTGGCCGCCAGGTCTGTTGTCAAATTTGCGATTTTTGATTGCGCAATTGCGGCATCATCTGCAACCTGGGCATCCTTAATAGAACTTTCATATGCCAACGTTCCCAAATTACCCATTTCACCAGTTGTGATTTCGGCAACATACTTAGAAATCGCAGACACAGACGGATACAACACATCCGACCCCTTGTTAGTTTCTGTAATTTCTGTAGTTTTGTTATCTTCTATTGTCTTAACACGATCGGCCAAACCCGAATCCGCCGATTCCAATGCAGAAATTTTTGTATTATAATCTGATTGTGCAACCTTGGTATCCAATTGTTGTTCAACCCATTTGGCCGACGCGACGGCCGCATCGGCAGCATTCGACGCACACAAACCCAATAAAACCGTGAAAATTCCAGCAGTTAATTTTTTCATAGAATATTCCCTTTCCTTCCGATATTCCTATTCTATCATTTTTCCCCGAATCGTGTAAAGGGCAAAATTGCCCTTTACATAATTTTTTTAAAATCAAGAAAATTTATTGCAATGGTGCGGTAATATCAACCCACTGAATAGTACCACCAATCACAGACAGAACACAATTTCCATTCGCCTGGGCACATGCGGCCGTTGGCGCCGGAAGTGCCGCAGCGGCCTGGGTAACGGCCGTATCATATGTGGCACGCAATTCTGCGGTAATACCGGAATTAACGGCCTTCAACTGATTTTCGGTCAATTCATCCTGCTTGCCTGCAATTGCGGTTTCATTTGCAGCGGCCTTGGCTTCTACTGCATCCATATCTGATTGCAGTGTATCAATTTCACCTTCGGCGGTTGTTACACGTTCACCCAATGCAGTTACATCAGATGCCGCAGCCTTAGTTGCAACATCGCCCTGCAATGTTGAAATCGCACCTTCGTTTGCGGTTACTTTTGCGCTGATACCATCAACCGTACCAGACAACGTATTAACATTTGCCTGAACCTTGGCTGCTTCGCCCTTGACTTCATATGTATCTGCCAATTTTAAATCTGTAATAGCGGATGAAATCTTTGCGGCAACCGAGCCTTCACCAGTACCGGTCATTGCCGTCTTCAACGAAGTGATATCCCCCTGGGCGGTGGTCATATCGCCCTGCAACGTGTCAATATCACCTTCGGCGGTTGTCATTTTACCTTCCAGGGCTGTAACCTTTCCTTCGGCGGCGGTTACACGACCAGACAACTCTGTCATTGCACCTTCTGTTGCAATACCTGCGGTTTTTTCCTGGATATACCCAACGATATCAGTAGCGGTAATACCAGTCGGCAAAGTACCAACATATGACTGATCTGCCTTTTTCCCCAATTCGGTGGCAACGGTTGTTGTGTCGGCGATATCAACACGACCATCAACGTATGCCTTACTTGCGATCTGGACGGCGGCCGATGCATTACCGGCAACACCCATCAAAATCACCGCCATGAAACCACTGAACATAATATTTTTAACTTTCATCTTTTTTTCCTTTCGTTTTATTTATGCCATTGCCCACGACGGTGATTGGCATGTTTATTTATTGTTATTATTGTTGTGCCTTACCTATGACGGTATCACCATTTCCATCAATAACAGATACTTCGGAATAAACAACATTACCCGAGCTATCCTTGGTTACCAGGTATGCAGAACCATTTGCCAAACCGGCATCTTCCAAGAACTGTGTATCGGCCTCTGATTTGGTGTAATAGTTGTTCAGGTCCGCATCATCAACCTTACCATTCAATACCGATGTCACTTCGCCTTTGTAGGTATTCAATGCTTCGGCGGCATCTGTACCAGCCTTCTTCGCTTCTGCAATTGCTTCGGCATTTACTGTTTGTTGGAACGTAGTAAATGTTGCCGCTGGCAGGGCTAGATCTGCTGTTGCTTTTGCTGCATCTGCAACGTCGCTAACCGCATCCAATTCACCATCGGTTGCATATCCGGCCAATTCTGACTTGGTTGCATATGTTGCCGCAATACCCGTGGTTTCATTGGTCCATCCATCAACCGTCGTTTGCAATGATTCTACATCAGACGCGGCCGCTTTTTCACCCAACGCTGTATTCAAACCTGTAACCTGGCTCATTGCAATATCTGCATTTCCGATTGCTGTGGTTACATCGCCCGCGGTCTGATAACCCATGCCTGACAATGCCTCTGATGTTACATAAGCACCCAATGCTGTTTTATCTGCTTTGCTTGATTGCAGTCCTGTAATAGCCTGAGCATTTGCCGTAATATTTGCTTCGTTCGCACTTACACGACCCGCCAATGCATTATGTTCAGCATCCGTTGTATATCCTTCTAATGTTGTTGTTAACGAGGTATTTGTTACCTTATCAGAAACCGCATCTGCAATTGCTTCGGCAACTGTTGTATCCGCTGGCAAACCAACCATCGCTTCTTTCAAATCAGAAACATCATTTGTCAATGTTGCAACACCATCGGCATCACCCAACGTATCGATAACATCTTTGATACCCGCAACTTCTTTTACCAACCCGCCTTCGGCATTACCAATCGTTGTTTCCAAATTCGTTACTTTCTGACTCAACGCAGAATCATTATATTCATACGTCGAAGAAATCGTATTTGTTGTTGGGTCAATCGCGATATTTGTACCCGCGGTCAGTGTATCTTGTTTCTTGCCTAATTCGGTGGTAACAAATTCTTTACTGGCCAAGACGGTTGCTGCATCGGCTGCGCCACATGCGCCGGCCAAAACCGCCGCCATAAAGCCACTGAACATAATATTTTTTACTTTCATTGTTTTTTCCTTTCTTTCGTTTTGTTTTTTGTTTTGCGGGTTTTATGCCGCGGTTTTTCTTTTTCAGAATCCCAAATGATTACATATCAACGACTTATTCAACCGCATATGCAACCCATGTTAATCCCCCATTACCATCGGATACCAACATCGCCAATTCACCATCCAACAATGGTTCCGCCAGGCCATCCGTCGTCAATTTTTCCGCCGTAATTGATTTATCCGCAATCTTGGCGGCAATCATTTCCGATGTTATTGAATTTGACACATATGATGAAACCTGGTTCGTTGGAACGTAATTTTCCAATTCGCTTATGTCGGCCTTGTTCGTTTCCAATGCGGCAATCGCATCGGCATTGGTGTCAATATCCTTGGCATTTTGTTCAATCGCGGCGGCATTACTGGTCGTATATTCCAACAATTCGTCATAATGGTCTTGAACCGTTTTTTCCAATGCCGCAATCAGTTTTGAATTCTCTTCGGCCATTAACTTAATCGCACCAACCGATTTTGTAATACGTTCGTCCAACGCATCAATTTCCGATTCTGTATAGTAAATATCGTTAAAACGAACAACACCACCAACACCACCATCAACCAACCATTTCAATTCATTGGTGGCTTCATCGAAACTAATTTCTACTTCGCCCACGGTAACATCGGCAATTTCTTGTTTAATCTTGGCCATGTCCAAGATAATCTGGTTCGCGGCATTAACCGACGCATATTCACCTTCGATAATCTTGTCCTGTTTGCCGGCCAACAATAACGCATTGTTATCAACATCCGTACGCAATGTCGCAACCGATGATTCCAGTGTCGAAACCGCCGAATTTATCGCACCAACCAACAACTGTAAACCTTCTACGGTTTCGGCATCGGCAATTTCGCCATTACCCAATTTTTCCGCAATAGATGATACACGGGAATCCAAACTGCTAATCGCGGCATCAACAACCGTTTTATCCGCAACATCATCCGGCAGTTCCGCAATCAATTCATCAATCTTTTTGATATCTGTTTCAATCGACAAAACCATTTCCTGGACCGTGGCAAAATCTTCGCCATCAACCATCGTATCAACACGCGCAACCAACGCGTCTATATCCTGGCGCAGGCCCGAATCCCCAATCGCACCAATAAATTTTTCCAAATCAACAATACGACTCTGTAAATTACCAAATTTATCATTGGTTACAAAATCCATATTTTCATCATCTGATGGTTTATTCGTTGATGATGAACCCGCCGCAACAACACGATGTGGCAAATATTTACCAATTGACAAACGTGGCGATGTCGCCGCGCGCGTCGCCGTTACCGTACCACCGGCCGCACCGGTTGTGGTTGTGGAACCGCTTGCCGCGTTATTTGTCGTCTTGGACGATGTCGGCAGAACACGCAACGCCCCCGCACGGGTTGATGCCGACGCGGCCGATTTTGATGCCGACGCACTGGACGCGCTGTTATACGTGCCGGCCCCACCCAGCACACGTACCGGCGCCGCAGAAATTGCCGGCGTCGCCACCAGCGTGCACAACGCACAGATTATTGCCAATTTTGATGTTTTTGTTTCGGTTTTCATGTTTTCTCTCTACTGATATATATAATACCACATTTTGCGAATCGGGGTCAAACCCTTTTTTTCTTATTTTCCCTTAGAACTTATAGCGAATACCCAACGCGAACGAATTTTCCCAAATCCATCCAATATCGTTGGTCATCATATAACCATCGCTGAACATACGTTTGTGTTCGGTCCCCATAAATGTCGCCAGACGATATCGTAAATCCAGCGCCAATTGTTCATCCAAATCATATGACCAACCAAACATCAGCGCGAACATCGGTGAAATACCACGTTCACTGCGATCACCATCGGCAAAGAACACATTATCTAATTCGGTCTTTGGCAATGCGATACCCAATCCAGCACCAGCATACCAACCATCACGCAACCAACCGTCTGTAAAATCATAGTATGCATTTGCAATCAAATATGGCACGGTCATTTTGAATTCAAAGCCTTGGTCCTGGTCAGAAAACCGGCCCAACATCCCACCTTCGACTTCGCCACGCCAAACCATATCAAACGCGGTAAAGTTCGCACCGGCATAGATATTGCCACCAAAAATCGTTTCAAACGAAAATTCGTCCTTGGAACTGGCCGCCAATGCCCCTGGATCGCCACCATAATCATATTCGTTTGTCCAACTTAACATATTCAGTGCAACACGGCCACCAATATACCAATTGGAAAATTCAAAACCATTGCCACCATTATTCGGCATCGCAACCGGTGCCGCATTGGCCATGGACGTTGCCATGATTGACAATAAACCAAATGTCGCTAATTTTTTCATGAAATACTTCTCCCTTTTTTTCCTAGATTATACCAAAAATCGCCCCCCGTTCCAAACAGAAAAAAAATATCAAATGCATTTTTTTATTTCATTTGACGGAATAAAAAAAATTTACTAGGCTTTTTCACATGGAAGATAATACCGCAATTTCATTTGCAAACGTCGCCGCCCAGTACGACGGAACCCCCGAAATATTAACCGACGTATCGTTTAATATTGGTGGTGGCTCGTTCTATTTTTTATCGGGTGCGTCGGGCGCGGGTAAAACAACACTACTGCGATTAATATACCAATTACACAAACCATGTCGCGGTATGATTAAGTTATTTGGAAAATCAACAAATGAAATGACCCGCGATGAAATTAACAAAATTCGCCAGAAAATGGCAATTGTTTTCCAGGAATATTCATTACTGTCGCATTTGACGGTGTTTGATAATGTGGCCCTGCCCCTGCGGGTGCGCGGCGTGCCCGAAAACAAGATAAAACCCCTGGTGGCCAAGGTGCTGGATTGGGTTGGCCTGGGGAAATACGCAGACGCAAATCCAAAATCACTGTCCGGCGGCCAACAGCAGCGTGTATCCGTTGCCCGCGCAATTATTATTCAGCCATCCATATTATTGGCGGACGAACCATCGGGAAACCTGGACGATGAAAATGCGTCCCGCCTGATGGACCTGTTTATCAAAATGAACAAGACATTTGGCACAACAATCATACTGGCAACACATAACAAGAAATTAATGGAAACCTATAAATTTCCGGTAATCAGTGTCGAAAACCATCGCGTATCATTTGTTGGTCAAAAAACGGCACAAACCGAATCGAAAAAGATATGGAAAGGACCCAAACCACAAAACTATTTTACCGAACTGTCCAAACAATTTGATGATATTGGAAACGCATAAATGAAAAAGGCAACTGTATTTTCACTGGTTCGCGAACAATCTATGTTTATGACGATAATCATGGGATTGTTGACATTTTTATCTGTGTTGGCATTGGGGATTGCATTATCAATTGGCACAGGTGTTGTACGCTGGAATACCCAGTGGGATAACTTTGCCACAATCCAGGTTACCGATTCGAAAAATATCGACACTGTTACAAAAATAATCGAAACGAATCGGGATAAAATGAAATCTATCCATCGGGTCAGTACTGAAAAAATGAACGAATTATTGGGGCCATGGATATCAAACGGCGGAAATGCGTTGAAAAACTATCTGCCGACGATGTGGGAAATTGAATTTAATTCGGCCCCAGATATGGCATCTGTTCAAACCGCGGTTGAAAAGTCTGCACGCTTTTTATCGCATGCATCGGCATTAAAAAATTCAACATCGGCCGGCTGGAAAATGATTGCGATATCCGTGTTTATTTTGATATTGGCACTGGGGGCAATTGGTATATCTATTTCATATATTGCGCAAAATACGGCGATGTTGCATAAACGCGAACTGGAAATTTTGACCCAGATTGGTGCGTCTGATGAATTTGTTGCCCGCCAAATGCAGATTATTGTTGCAAAAATCGCCGCCATGGCCACAACATGCGGATTTATTGCCGCGACACCGGTTTTATTACTAATATTGTCGGTTGCACATTCTGCGCGTGTTGGATTAATGGCAATGATGGGATTGACTGGATATGGATGGATTGCATTGATATCCATGCCAATATTAATAATAGTATTTGCAATTATTGTAACCCGCCGCACAACATTAAATATTTTAAAAGCCCAATAGATGCGATTTCTAACCCCTTCTTTTTTGCTGGTTGCGATATTTGTCCTGGGGGGCATGATATTCAAGGTGTCATCACCAAACACATGTGGGGTTATCTTGCCCGACGACAGTATTTTTGTCCTAACTGGGGACGCGCGCCGCATCCCATTTGCCATGCGCCAAATGCAAAAATATCCCGACACAGACCTTTATATCATCGGGGCGGGTGCGCCATTGGTTGGCGACATTACCCAACGTGCATCAATTGAATCTGAATCGAAATCAACATACCAAAATGCACGCGCAATAAAACAAATTGTAACAAATGCAGGCCTGGACCGAATTGTCGTCATCACAACCGAAGAACACATGCGCCGTGCAACACACCTGATACGCCATGAATTACCAAACACTGAAATTATTGCGTGTCCGGCCACACTGGTTGGGATGCCGGCATCAAAAAGACTTGAACGATGGACCACAGAATATATAAAATACATCGTAACATTAATGGGAATCAAAGAAAGTTAATAAAAAAAAGCCAAGGAAGAAAAAATGTTTCGTACAATAATATTTAAAATTGCCCTGCCCATATATTTTGCATTGTGGATGCCATTGTTGCTGGTTGGGCTGGTATCAAAAAGATTAAGTCGCATATTGGTATTTACCGACGCAGCGGGCGTATTGGTATTGGCCCGATTAATCTGTGGCATAAAATATCGTGTGCATTACCCCACCCCCGACGATGCAGACATTCCCCAAATGCCAAACGGCAACGAACGCCTGGACGGGAAATCGATTGTGGCGGCCAAACACATGTCTATATTAGAAATCGCGGTCATATCACGCGTATTTCCAAATTCCTTCTTTATTATGAAGCGTCAATTACTGTGGATACCGATTTATGGTTGGGCATTTTGGCGCTGTGGCATGCTGGGGGTAAATCGCGCCCGCGGTAAAACAAATATGGCCAAATTGGCATCAGACGTTGAAAAACGCGTACTGGATGGATATACCCTGGTCATATTCCCAGAGGGCACACGTGCCAAACCCGGCGAAAAGATTCCATTAAAGCGCGGCCTGCTGCTGCTGGCATATAAATTAAAGTTACCAATTTTACCGGTTGGCACAGACGCAGGACTGTATTGGCCCAAACATGGCCGCATGAACCCGGGCACCGCGAACGTATATTTTGAACCATTATTGCCATCAAACGCATCACTGGACGAAATATCAGAGGCAATAAATCGCCACAGCGTATAACACAGAAAAAGAAATAAATTAGAATGATTTAGATAAAAAGAAATCGGGAATCGTAGTGTACAAGTCGCTACATGAGATTCCCGATTTGTTTTTAGATGAATTACTTACACCAACTACGTCTTTTACCACCCTTGTACGGTCGTCCCAAACCAGAATCAAT
Organism: Alphaproteobacteria bacterium; assembly: GCA_017935245.1. Taxonomy (GTDB): domain Bacteria; phylum Pseudomonadota; class Alphaproteobacteria; order Rs-D84; family Rs-D84; genus Enterousia. Next base: position 9,599 of record JAGBHZ010000015.1, read on the forward strand.
CAAAATCAGGCCAACATCACGACCATCGGGCAAGAAAACATTTGCATTTATCCGCCCCAGGTATTTATCATCTTTGATATTATCCAGTTCAACCACGGTTCCACGCGGAATCAGTGCCGACAACACATCGCGTGCACGTGCGGCCATTTGCTTCTCGGCGGCACATTTCCCGTTCATTTCCGGCGTATCTATGTTAATCAGGCGCACACGCACCGTTACATCAACATCATCACTTAACGCGACCTGGGCCGAAAATGTATCACCATCAAATATATAATCCACCCGTGCCGGCACGGCATCCGCCGCACCAACAACCAAACATCCCAGAATCAAAAACAATAACTTTTTCATATCGTTTATGGCAATTTCGGCGACCATGTTGGTTCAACACCATTAATATCTTCGGGTAATTCAATATCATATATATTCTGGCCGGTGATATCGACACTGCGAATATGACTGACGCGTTCGATACCGTCAATGGCACGTTCTGTTTCATAATATACCAGTCTGCGCGACCCCGGCGCCCATGATGGGGCCTCCATAAACCAGCCACCGGCCAAGATTTTTTCATTACGTCCGCGCGGATTCATTATACCGACATAGAACGTATCGTCCGCGATTTTTGTAAATGCAATAAACTGGCCATCGGGCGACCACGCGGGTGTTGCATATCGCCCTGCCCCATATGTTATACGATTTTCTTCGCCTGTTTCCAAATCCAGAACGTGAATCTGTTGACGTCCAGAACGGTCGGAATTAAACGCCAATTTTTTTCCATCCGGTGAATAAGACGGACTGGTATTCAATGAATTTCCAAAGGTTAACTGGCGCAATTTCTTAGATTCTATATCATATTCATATATATGGGAAATTCCGCGTTTAACCAGCGACAACGCCACCCGCGATCCATCGGGCGAAAAACGTGGCGCATATGTCATGCCATCAAATTGCCCCAATCGTCTTTGTTCACCTGTATCCAGATCCAGCATCCAAATCATCGGGTCATCATCATGATATGACAAAAACACAATCGATTGCATATTTGGTGAAAAATGTGGCGACATCACATAATCATCCTTGTCCGACAGATAACGCATCCCATATCCATCCTGGTCCATGATTGCCATACGTTTAGCCCGATTGTGCACCGGCCCCGTTTCAGCAATAAAAACGATTTGTGTATCAAAGTATCCGATTTCCCCGGTCAATCTTTCATAAATTGCATCTGCCATAATATGGGCCATACGACGCGCCGATTTTCGCGATGCAACCAACGATTGTGCTTCTATCTGTTCGGTACCATCAACATCCCAAACATAGAATTCCAGTTTATATGAATTATCTGCTTCTTTGAATAACTTGGCCTGGACCAGAACCTGGGTCTTGATTGCCGCCCATGATTTAAAGTTCGGCATTTTACCCATTTTTACATATTCCGGGAACGCATTACGGTTCACAATTCGAAACAGTCCTGTACGCTTCAAATCATTTTCAACCACATCACGCATCATTGCGGCATCTTTTTCTGATGCACCACCCACCAATTCAAATTTCTGGACTGCGATTGACGTCGGTTTTAACGCGCCGGCCACAATATCAACCTTTAATTCTGCATGCACCGGCGAGATGTTCAGCACACAAATAATAAACAAAGACAAAATCTTTTTTAACACATCTAAATCCTTTCCAATATATACGCCAATTTTATATGCACAAAAACCAAAAATCAAACCCAAATACACACAACACACCCGCCATCACAACCATATACCCAAACGCCTATATTTACGCCAACATATTTGTATTGACAATTGTATTTACAATGGTATAGTTCCTTGTAAGTACGCCGGTATTGTCCAAGGTATAGGAGTTTGCATATGCCAAACGTAATGCAGCAATTATTTATAATGAACATTGAATCCCTGTTGCGGGAATACGCCGCATACAAGGCATTTAATAAATCCGACTGTGTAATCAATATGCGAATCCCGCGCCCTATTCTGGATAAAATCAAAGAACTAGCGGACGAACAACACGTACCATATCAATCATTAATATCATCGGTGCTGTTTTCACTTGCCAATCTGGATGAAAAGAAATAAACAACGGGGGACATCATGGCACAACCAAGCAAGGAATATATATTCAAAACCCTGACCACGATGCGCCACAGCACCGCCGAAGAATACGATTTATTCACCACCGGCAATAACAACACCGAATATTGGACCTATACAGATTTATATAATATATTTTTACATCCCATGTTCGACCCAGACAACATGTTCGAACACGCATACCAGGCATTTGACACAACCCCCGCCAAGAAACAAAAAATTGCCCCATACGAATTTTTCAAAAATCACGTTACCGTATATCAACGCAAATACACAATCCACAGCCCCCATCCACCATACAATCAAATATCCAAAACGGGCCCAGACATTAAATTAAGTCGTTATGCATGCTATTGCATATTTCGCAACAAACCCAATCTGATATTTACCCGCACATATTTTATGATGCCAAACGCAGATTTCAAAACCATCTATGACACATCATATCGATTTGCCCGCATTTATCAGCGTCAAAAATTACGCGAATCTGAACGCAATCTCCAGGGGGTACTAAAAACCCTGGGGGCGAACTATGCCTTGTTTCATAACGAAACAACAAAATGTTTTTATGACGAACGCGACCCAGGCCTTGTTCGCGATGCATACAACCTGGGGTACAATAAACCATTGGCCGATAACATGGGCGCAATATCGATGTACTATCGCCGACACGCAATTGATAACGCGATACATAAATTTGATTTTGCACATGCGCGCGACCTGCGATCATTTGCACAAATACTGTTTCGGGAATTAACCATCGCGCGCCAGAAAATGATATCCGAATATAAAATAACACCCGAAAAAGACATCCATAAAACATCAATCCAACAGATTGAATCAGAATACAAAACAATGGAACGCGAATTTATAAAAACATACGCCACACAAAATTTAAACGCACGATAAAAAATCCCGCATAACGCGGGATTTTATCTTTAAATTTATTTTACCATCCTGTTGCCAAAATATCGCAACCCATACCCTTTAATCCGGCTGCACTTGTAATAATGGTCAAGAACGTACCAATACTAAACAACAATACAAACCCAACCAACAAACTTACACCCTTTTTCTTTACGTCGTCCATTTTAATATCATCTGGCTTGGAAATATAACCCCATGCCCAACCGGCAATAATAAACCCAGCGCCCAAGAACGCCAATGTACGCAGCAACTTAAATACACCAATAAATTCTTCAATCAATCCACACACACTGACCCCTTCTGTCAACTGGGCGGCCGCAGATGCATTTGCAACCGTTAGAAACGCCATCATTGCGGCAAAACCAATCATTTTCATCTGTTTTTTCATAAAAAACTCCTTATTCTTTTTTTGTATTTTATCACAAAAATCACATTGTTTCAAATAATATTAAAAAAAATCCCCGCAACCGCGGGGAATTTTTTAATTAACCTTTACATACTTGCACGAAGCCTTGCAACCACATGATTTTTTTGCCGCCGGGACAACAATCTTGCGATCATGACGTGGGGCCATGCCCATCATATCAATATTGTACAACGTTTCACACTTTGTGTTCTTGTACACAACCTTTTTATCCGCGTCCAGTGAACGAATTTCATCATTAAAATAGCGCCCACGTTCCGCACTGTAAAAAATACAATCTTCGCCATCTTGGGTATAGCGAACACCACTTTTATAATAATCATAGTATCCCGCACACCCCGACAACACAACCAACGCAAAAACAGACATCAAAATTTTTTTCATCAAAAACACCCTTTGCTTATATTGCCATCTCTGCCCGCGCCCCCAGCTTAAACCAATTGTTGCAAAAGAGATAAAAAAGTCAAGTTTTTGCAGCAATTATGATATAATAACCACAAAAGGATTTAAATATGAAATACACTGAATTTGGCCTGGTCAACACACGCGCCATGTTTGCTGATGCAATTGCACGCAAATATGCCGTACCGGCCTTTAATTTTTATAACATGGAAACATTAAACGCAATTTTATCGGCCACGCGCGCAACACATGGTCCCGTTATATTGGCCGCGTCCCAATCCGCGATAAAATATATGGGTGATGAAATGCTGATGGGATTAATCCGTGGCGCAAATATCGGACCCGATGAACAAATTGCCCTGCACTTGGATCACGGCGGTTCGGTCGACGCATGTATTCGCGCAATCGATATGGGGTTTTCATCCGTCATGATTGACGCCAGCAAATTACCATTTGAACAAAATATCGAAATCACAAAATCTGTGGTTGAATACGCCCATGCACACAACGTCTCGGTCGAAGCCGAACTGGGGACCCTGTCTGGTATCGAAGATGAAAACACACAATCAAACACATCATCTTATACAAACCCCGACGACGTTGTAAAATTTGTAACCGCAACGGGGATTGATTCCCTGGCCATTGCAATCGGGACCAGTCATGGCGCATACAAACGCCAATCAGATGATGAAGAATTACGCTTTGATATTCTGCAAAGCGTTGCTGAAAAACTGCCCAATTTTCCATTGGTCTTGCACGGTGCATCACAAATCCCCGCGCACTTGGTACAAACAATCAACAAATTTGGTGGCGATATGCCAAACGCACGCGGCATCGCACCACAGCAATTACGCCGCGCAACGGAAATGAACATCTGCAAAATCAATGTGGACAGCGACCTGCGCATTGCGATGACGGCGGCGGTACGTGCGTCATTGGCAACCAATCCTGCAAACTTTAACCCACGTGAATATCTGGGGGCCGGCACAAAAGAAATGACCAACGTTTGCATTGATGAGATTAAAAATATTATGGGCAGTGATAATAAACTGCCCCTCATCTCCTAGCGCCGGGAACAAAATAAAAGATAACGGTATAGATAAACGGGTTAGAAATGGCGTAGTGTACAAATGCCACATAAGATGCCCAAAACACCCAACCCCTTGCACTGGATAAAAATTAAATAGAATGATTTAGATAAAAGCAAACCCGATGGCGAAGCGTACAGAAGTTACGTGAGTCCATCGGGTTTGCTTTTAGATGAATTATTATATTTTATTTTTTTATTTGGCGCGTTCGACGTATTCCAATGTTTCTGTGTTTACAACAATACGTTCGCCCTGTTCAATAAACAACGGAACCTGAACACGGACACCGTTATCCAAGATTGCTGGTTTGCCACCACTGGATGAAACGGTCTGACCTTTTAAGGCCGGTTCGGTTTCTTCGACCGTTGCAATAACCGTCTTTGGCAGGGAAATCGATACCGGCTGACCTTCTACAAAGTTTGCCTTGACCGACATTTCCGGCGCCAAGAATTTCATCATATCACCCAATGAATCAACCGGCATTGTGAACTGTTCATAATCAGACAGATTCATAAAGAACGCATCACTGCCATCGGAATACAGATATTGACATTCAAAATCTTCGACCATTAATTTTTCAACCTTGTCTTCGGCACGCCAGCGATCACCACCCTTGTTCCCAGAATCAATATCACGCAGGTCCGCCTGAACAAATGCGCCACCCTTGCCCGGTTTAACCTTGGTAATTGATGTTACTGAATAACGTTTACCATTGTGTGAAATCACCCAACCCACACGCATATCATTTGCAATATAAGATGCCATAATTTATACCCCTTGTTAAATTTCTGAATTGATTATAAAAATATCACGCCCCAACGCAAGTTTTTTTATTGCATTTCGCGTTTACGCGCCCAATATCTGTCGATACTTTCCATAATCAGTTTATCTGCGGTTTCCCGATCTGCCCATCCCAAAATCTTGGACCAAGAATTTGGCTGCAAATCTTTATAGTGCTGGAAAAAATATTCGATTTTAGAACGCAAAATTCCCGGCAATTGTTCGATAAATTCTGTTTTTTCGTAATATGGATCGATTTTATCACGTGGCACACAGATAATTTTTTCATCACCACCGGCCTGGTCTTCCATCAAAAGCGCACCGATTGGACGCACTTCAATCAAAACACCGGGACGCAACGGCGCATTACAAACAACCACACAGTCCAACGGGTCCCCATCATCCCCCAGCGTTCCCGGAAAATACCCATAGTTCGCCGGATACGCCATTGGCGCATGCAGGATACGGTCCACCTTTAACAGGCCTGTTTCTTTGTCAATTTCATATTTTACATGTCCATTTTCCGGGATTTCGATAATTGCATTCATCTTTTTCGGTGGCAATTTACCCGGCGACAGTTTTTCCAACGTCATAATAAATCCTTTGATTTCGCAGGCCAGATTCTAGCACAAAAAAACCTAATTGCAATTTATTAAACACCCCCGCACCCGATAAAAATTAAATGTAATGATTTAGATAAAAACAAACCCGATGGCGAAGCGTACAGAAGTTACGCGAGATACAAAAACCACCCAACTCCTTGCACTGGATAAAATTAAATAGAATGATTTAGATAAAAGCAAACCCGATGGCGAAGCGTACAGAAGTTACGCGAGTCCATCGGGTTTGCTTTTAGATGAATTATTATATTTAATTTTTTACATGCGCATTGGCATAAGGACGTATAACGCATCCGTATCCGCATTTGTCGATTTAAATATTGTCGGCGACAACGGATCCTGCATTTCCATCTGGAATTTTTCGCCCTCAATCTGTCCGGCAACATCCAGCAAGAATTTAACATTAAACATAACTGTGAATGATGCATCACCATTGTATTCAATATCTAATTCCTGGGTTGCGGTACCGGCATCTGGGCTGGACGCATTAACAACCAATTTATTCATACTGAACGTTAATTGTACAGATTTTGTTTTATCAACACTGGCCACCGAAACCAGGTCAACCGCATTAATAAATGATTTTCTGTCCAGGATTGCAATCTTGTCATTACCCTTTGGAATAACAACGCGATAGTTTGGATATTGCGCATCAACCAATTTGCTGGTCAATGTTGCGGCGCCAACTGTAAAGCGTGCCTTGGTATCTGATAATTCAACCATTACGTCATCAACATTGGCATCTTCTAATAACTTAGACAATTCGCCAATTACGCGACGTGGCAATATAACCGATGGCATTTCGCTGCTTCCCACCGGGGCCGCCATTGCGCACAATGCCATACGCTGTGCGTCGGTCGCAACCGCCGTCAGACGTTTTTCGCCACTGTCATCAGAAATATGGAAATAGATACCCCCCAAATGATAACGAACATCATCGGTTGGAATCGCAAATTTTGTCTGATTAATCAGGTGCGCCAAATCCCCTGTTGTCATCTGGAACTTAGTGGTCAGATTACTGCCCGCCATGGCCGGGAAATTTTCCGCCGGCAACGTTGGCAGACGAAATACCGCACGACCACTGGAAACAATTAACTGATCCCCAGACTGTTTAAAACTAATTTCTGCATCATCTGGCAATTTACGAACAATGTCATATAACATCTGAACCGGCACAGTAATTTTACCACCCAGTGTGATATCGGCCGCAACATGTTCAACCAATTCCAAATCAACATTTGTCGCAGACATAATTAAATCATCTGCAACCTCTAACTTCACGTTCATCAATATCGGCAATGTCGCGCGTTTTTCCACAATGGATTGCATATGCCCCAGCGCACGAATCAACACCTGACGAAATACTGAAAACTCCATAATACGCTCCTGTTTCCTTTATGTATGTGTAATATCCTACACTCCTGTTGCTTAGACTTTACCAAAAAACCCCGATTCGGTGCAAGGGTTAAAACACCCTATTAAAAAATCGATTACTAAGTATTTTAATTTAAAATTCCAGAAACCAAATCTGCCATTGGTGCATTTATCCAGGCTTCGTCATCCCGATATGCCGGTGCACCACGTTCCAGCGCCGTTTCACATGGCGTACCATCCGCCAACCAATTTTCCAACAAATCACCCGCCAGCCATCCAACCCCGGCCCCTGCGACCAATCCGATACCACCTGTAAATGGCGCCAACAGCAACCCAATACCGGTGGCCGACGCAACCTTGCCTGCGACGGCGGCCCCACTGATTGCGATATTTGGTTCGGCCAGATTACCCGACACTTCGATTGAGTTCACAACCTTGCCCGTCAGGGACAATTTAATTCCACGCACCGGCACCGTGGTTAATGCCATCCGCATTTCTTCTTCGCCCAGGTCCAGATTACCCGCCAAACGCATATTTACTGCATTTGTTTCAATTGCGACCCCCTGTTCGGTTTCAATTCGTCCATCACGTAACTTAACATTAATCGCCGCACACGAAATTTTGATTTGATCATGTTTTTTTTCAGACCGAAATAAATCTTGGATACTATGTCGCAATGACGTTAGAAAATCCGTACCATACATATACGCAACCAGCGCAGAATGTGCATACCCCGATCCAACTGAATACACACGCACCGGCCCCGTAATTGTTTTCATTATTTCCGATAAATTTGACCCATTTGCCCGAACATACAATTCGAAATTCATTGGCAATTCTGAAATTAAATCAGAAGAATCCAACTGGTCCAACAGATCGCCAACAAAAATCCGTTCGCCAATCCCCCCCATTATCATATCAATATGACCATCTGGGGAAATATCTAAATCTGCGGCCAAACGCACCCCACCATCGGCCACCCCAGAATTTAATTTAATCGTACCATGATTATCCGCAATATTGATGGCCAGTTTTAAATCTTTTAATACCAATTCACGATATATGACCAGTCCACCCACATCCACATTAATATTCACATTGCGATTTACAAAGAATTTACCATGCAGTGGGATATCTTTGAACACGTTCAAATCGCGCTTTGGTCGCACCCATGATTTACCATACAATCCCGGGAACAAATCCATCAGCGCGATCACACCACCATTTATATTTAAACTGATTCTTGACGCATCACGCCCCCAATCATATTCCCCTGAAAAATCAACATTAGCCCCATTAAATGCAACCGAAGATTTACGAAACACAACCCGTCTTCTATCGAACCCACCGGCCATATTTACAGCAACATCCGGCCACTTTTTTAAATCCATATTAAATATTTTTCCCAACGCATCCACGTTTGGCACATCCCCTTTGACAATAAAATCGATTGGGGTTTTACTGGTCCCTTCCAGGGCCACATTTGCAATCAACGCATCGCCCCCCGTTGAAATTGCGATTCGCATTGGATAAATTTTACGTTCTGGGTTATATTCAGAAAAGTCTATAATAAATGGAAAAACAACATCATCAATCGATTTAAACCACCCTGCATATTCACGATTATCTTTGCGTTTTATATAGCGTACCGACACCCCCGCCAAATCATATGTTTCTTCGAACACATGCGCACGCAGATTTTTAATTTCTATCCCACCCAATCCCATTTCACGAAAAGGATACTTTGTCTGGGGCATATTTTGACCATCTGTATTATTTGCAATTTTGGCCGGTGTAATCGAATATACGCCATCTGCATTTGTTTCTATACATGTTGTCGCATTATAAATAACAATATTTTGAATTGTTGGTCGATTACGAAATAACGAAACCAAGTTTAATGTAACATCAATTTTTTCTGCATGAAACGCATCCTTGTGCTTTGCCCAATCTGCATTTGCGATACGAACCTGATTTAGTTCAATTTGTGGTCGCAGTGAAAATTTCCACGACACCGCCCCATCAATTTCAACCGGCAAACCGGTTGCATCACGCAAAACCGAAACAATATCCCCACGCAGCGATTCCAAATCAACCTGGCTTAACGCGACAATAATCGCCACCACCAGTCCCATTAAAAACAGGCCTGTTACACGTAAAATCTGTAAAAACACACTACGTCTTGCAACCATATTTTGTATATAACACCCCTATGGCATCTTTAATTCCAGGAACTTAATCACAGGCATCATAAATTCTGGCACCATCGCACGCATGGTAATCATGCGCCCCGATGACGGATGCTGAAAAGTTAATTTATACGCAAACAAGAACAGATTATTTGTTACCAACATTGAACGCAATGCATCATCTTCCTTATTATTACGACCATACAAATTATCCCCAACAATTGGTGCATTTAATGTGAACGCGCTGTGCAATCGCAATTGATGCGTACGCCCCGTTTTCGGCGAAAACAAAACCCACGATAAATTTCCTGCACTGGACAAAACCTGATAGTGTGTTACAGCACGCTGTGGCCGTTGTCCTGTACCATTATTAACGCGTTCTGGATTATCAAAAACCTGACCTTTTAACATATAATTGTCAATTACACCACGCAACGGCTTTACCGCACCATTTAGTAATGCTAAATACTCCTTGTGTGCATCCTTGTTTTGAAATTGCGCACTCAGATGCTGTGCCGCCCGCTGATTCTTTGCGACAACCAACAGACCACTGGTTTCACGATCCAAACGATGCACCAACGAAATCTTGTCATATGGGAACAACGCCGCCGCCATTTTATCAACAGATTTTTTAATTCCCGTACCACCCTGCACCGCCAATCCCGCCGGTTTATTAAACACAACAATATCGGAATCATTATGAACGATACATTTACGCAGCATTTCTAAATCTGCCAGTGAAAATTTATCCCCCGACGATGATTTATGTAATTGTGTTGCGAACCCCGCCATGGTTGGCGGCACGCGCACAACATCATCTGCATTCAAAATTTCACGTCCATGAACACGCTTGGAATTAACACGTATCTGACCGCCGCGGCACAGTTTATAAAATTCCCGCTGTGGCAGCGATGGAAATTGACGCATAAACCATCGCATCAGACGCGTTCCATCATCCGTTTTTGAAATCGTAATTAATTCGGCCATACCAATCCCCCGGCAACTATCCGAAAAAATTATTCACCATACGTTATCTGAACCGTGTTTTTACCATTGCCATTTGTACACGTCCCAGATGCGCCACTGCTTTTACCGTTTGACATTTTGTACCCAATCGAATCGGACCATGCCTTGGTTATAAACGTTTCGCATTCATTCTTGCTAAGCCCTGTGATACTAACCACAAATTGACGTGGATTTGAAGAATCAACAGCCACTTCGTACTTGCCACCATATGGATTTGTATCCGACATACCAATTGCATTAAATATTGTCGAATTATTTATATTCGAAAAATCATCATATTCCCCGTGAATATTGCGTACCTGGGTTACAATTTGCAGAACTTCTTCGTTAACAGTATTGCGTTTTTGTGTATTCATTGCCAATTGAATCATTTCAATTGCCCCGACGGTAATAACCCCCATAATTGCCAACACACCCAACATTTCAATCATTGAACGTCCAGATTCTTGTTTCATACGTATTACCTCCATTTGCTATTTATTTTTTATTATTCTATCATAAAGATTATGAATATTCAATTTTCTGATTTAATTACGAACGCGCCCCATGCCCCCGGTGTGTACAAGATGTACGACATCGATGACAACCTGCTTTACGTGGGCAAGGCACGTGATTTATCAAATCGCCTGAATCAATACATTGACATCTCAAAACTAGAATTACATAAACAGGTTATGCGCACCCTGGTCGCGCGTGTTGATTGGGAAACCGTTGCAACCGAATCGGACGCATTATTGCGCGAACAAGAATTAATAAAAACCCAAAAGCCTAAATACAACATAATGCTAACCGACGGCAAAATGTACCCAATGTTGGCATTAACATCGGGCGAATTTCCACGTCTGTTAAAATTTCGCGGCAAAATTTCCCAGCGTCGTGATGTATATGGTCCATACCCATCGGTCAGTAGCCTTAACGAAACAATAAAAATAATTCAAAAGGTTTGCGGTCTGCGCACGTGCACCGATACATTTATGCGCAATCGCACACGACCATGCCTGTTACATCAAATTGGCCGTTGCAACGCGCCATGTTGCTTCCCAGACCACGAAAAATACGCAGAAAGCGTGCGTATAGCGCGAAAAATTTTAACCGGGGACAGTCGCCCAATAATAAACGACCTGACCCAGCAAATGCAAAAATATTCCGACACCAACGACTTTGAATCTGCGGCGGTTATCCGTGATAAAATCATCGCACTAACCCACACATCAAACCGCGGAAAGCGCCAAAACAATGCATATAGCGCGATTTCAGACTGGGACAAAAACGTATCTGACCTTGAAAAATGGTTGGGGATAAAAATTGAACGCGCCGGTGTATTCGATAATTCACATCTGTTTGGGAAACAACCTGTCGGTGCCATGATAACATTTGGACACAGCGGATTTGATAAATCTGGATATCGACACTTTAAATTGATTGACAAATCACGTGCCGGCAATGACATTGCCATGATGGCCGAATTTGTCCGACGCGCAATTGAACATGGTCCAAAATTGGATTTAATAATTGTGGATGGCGGCCCGGCCCAATGGAACATTGCCAATCGCAACGCGGGCGACATACCCGTCATGGGCGTAACCAAGGGCACCGTGCGCGATGGCGACGAACATTTTATTTTACCAGACGGCACTGTTTATCACGACCTGCCCAAGGACAGTCCACTGTTTCTAATGTTACGTGCCGTCCGGGACGAAGCGCACCGATTCGTAATAACATATCATCGCACCACCCGTGCAAAACAAATGACGGCTTCTGTTTTGGATGAAATTGATGGCATTGGTCCAACCCGCAAACGTGCCCTGCTGCAACATTTCGGTTCGGTTCGCGCAATCATGGACGCAGACATCAACGCGCTAAGACATGTACCCGGCCTGGGGAAATATGCCGCCGAAAAAATATATGCCCATTTCCATTCAGAAGTGTTATAATTACCATATTCATATATTTATTAACCCAAAGGAGAAAAAACATATGAAATCTTTTGTTAACTTTTTATCCGCATTTCGCATTGCATCTGCATTTGCGATTATTCCGACATTATTACTGGGGTGGTATTGGACATCATTTATCCTGTACGTCTTGGCATCATTATCTGATTTCTTTGACGGATACCTGGCCCGCAAATATAATTGTGTCAGCAAATTGGGCGGCGTAATGGATCATATCGGCGACAAATTATTGGTTGCGAACACATTGATTGTATTATCATTGGTCTTGACATTTTTCTTACCAATGTTTATTCCAAACTTTCCCGCATGGACAATTATCATCCCGGTAATATTGATGATTTCACGTGAATTATACATCAGTGGCCTGCGCGAATTCCTGGGCACCCAGAAAATTGAAATGCCGGTGCCCAAGGCACGCTTTTCCATGGGCAAAATAAAAACAACACTGCAAATGGTTGCAACATGCGCCCTGTTACTGGGGTTATGTATGCCACAATTGGTATTGTTACCAAACATGGAAATGTTCGCAATTTATGCGTTCTTTGGCCTGTCATACGGCGGCGTAATTTGCCTGTGGTTGGCACTGGTGGCCAGTCTGTGGTCCGCAACCCAGTACACAATTACATTCTTGGGACACCTGAAAAAAATCAAATAAAAATCTTGCTATACGCACATAATCCGGCATTTTTGCCGGATTTATTTTTAGCACAAACACTTGACATTAACATTTTTTGTCTTACAATAATAATACAAAAAATTACTAAACAAAGGAAAGATTAAATGAAAATCAAAACCGACGACATAATCAGTTTCATTTTGATTGCTGCCATTACATCAACAATACCACTGGCAATGTCTTGCGAACAACGGGCAAAAGACGAACACGACAAAACATTTAAACCGACCACAGAAAACGTTGACACAATAAAAATAGAAACCAAACGGGATACAGTATTGGTTCTGGATTATAAACCACGTGCCAAATATTGCAAAAGCACTACATACGCTACAAACAAATCTGGCTATGAATATGAAATACGTAAATTTACAAACCTTCCTGTGGAACGTGGCGATGAAATCGTTATTGAGATCAAAACAACAACACCCCCAGAAGGGAAATCACAGACTGAATACGAACTTGTTAAAAATATGACCACTGAAAAATTAAAACAAGAATATATAAAAAAACATTAAAACACTCTATACGCATAAAAACCGGCATTTCGCCGGTTTTTTATCTTTGTCTTTTATAATACTGTTTTCGTATTTCTTGTAACTGTTTATACTCTTTCTCTAGCAACTTTTGTTCTTCTCTTTCATGCATTTTCACAACGCCAAACACCAATACCGCCGCCATAGCAACCGTTGCCATTAATGCAATATTTGATCTTCTAACCAATGCGCCATGTAATTCTTTATGTTTCCTTTCCCAATTACTCATTTCAAATCCTATCTATTTTTCTGTAAATTATACATATACAACGAGTCAACTTTATTTGTTGTCTCACACTGCGCATCCAATATTGCCTTTTTTGATGTTTCCGCATCATTCCCAAAGCACTTATTAAACAACCATTGCGCACCAAACGCACCCCCAACCGTTAATAAGCCAGTCATCAGCAGCACACATATTTGATTCTTTGTTTCTTTTGTTACCTTCATAATCACAAGCCCTAGCGTTGTTTTTCCATATTACGCTGTGTAATATTTTTCATTAAAAATTTATGTTTCGGATGAACAACGATTGTATCACCGGATTGAACCTTATCTGCCCCCACAATTTTACTTTTTTGAAGGCTGCCATGCACTGGCTTTAAAAGTAAAAAATCCCGTTTTACATCACGGCCATACACATAAAAAGTATCCCCCGTATTAGTTCGTGGCGGCAAATCAACACATGTACCATCACGGGGCACAAAGTCATCCACTAAATCTTTTGCACCTGGCTTATCTTCTATTTTTTCACATCCCGGAACAATACCCGTTAGCAAACAAAAGACCAAAACACCACCAACTACTGTTGTTAAAGCAGCAAGATAAATAATCTGCCCCTTATCATAAGGGTTCAAGTTTCTCCACCAATCAGCAATGTTTTTATTCTGTTTCATCATCCCCACCTATTTTTGTTTTCCAGAAATCAAATCCAAAATATTTACTTCTTGTACATTAATCGTATCACGTTCAGACTTTATTTTATCTAAAATATTTTCTTTTTTTGGCATGGGTTTGACGGCATTCCCATTTCTCCCCATTGCAACCACCGCACCAATTCCCATCATAATCAATACAGCGAACGCAAAACACAGTGCGTCTTTATCAACATTTGCTAAAAACCTTTTGTCCTTCATAACGTTTTCCCTTCTTTGTGCGAACCAATATATCAAAATTTATTTAACACGCAATAAAAAATCCCGCGACCACGGGACCTTTTATCATCAGAACCAACCCTTTTTATCAGATTTTGTTCCCGCAAATTCATTTAAAATCTTTTTTTGTTTTTCTGTCAGTTTTGCTGGAATATTTATTGCAATATCGACATACAAATCCCCAAAGCCCCCACGACGTGTTGGCATACCATGCCCCCGCACACGCAGTTTTTCACCAACCTGGGTTCCACTTGGCACCTTGACTGCTAATTTTTTATCATCAATTGTTTCAATTTCTATTTCACCCCCCAACGCCAGTGTTGTGAACGGCACATCAACACGCATAATCAAATCATTTCCCTGGCGCACAAAGCGTTTGTCTGGTCGCACACGAATGTCTAAATAGAAATCCCCCGCGGGTGCGCCGGCACTGCCTGCTTCGCCCTGGCCCGCCAGACGCAGTCGCGTACCATCTTCGACGCCGGCGGGAATTTTCACATCCAACGTCCGTTGTCTATGAACCGCACCGGTTCCATCACACGACGAACACTTTTTATCAATCTTGTGTCCCAATCCATTACAATCTGGGCATGGTCGTTCCACTGCAAAGAATCCCTGGCGTGCATGAACAACCCCGGCCCCACCGCATGTTGGACATACCGGCGCGGCCGACCCATCGGCCGTACCATTTCCATGACATTTTTCGCATTCTACATTACTTGAAAATTTTACAGTATGTGTTGTACCGAAATAAGCGTCCCGCAAATCAATTACAACCTCGTCCAGCAAATCACGTCCCGCCCGCTGGGACGCGCCACGTGATTGTCCGCCACCAAATCCATCGAATCCGAATCCACGCATTGCTTCGCGCAATATATCTTCCATACCGGCCGCGCCACCCATATTAAAATGAAACGCACCATCACCAAATGGGTTACCACCAAATCCCGCACCCGATGCATTACCCCCGGCAAACGCCGCATCACCAAATCTATCATATGCCGCACGCTTTTGGGGATCTTTCAGGATATCGAACGCATTATTTACTTCTTTAAATTTTTCTTCTGCGTCTTTGTTGTCTGGATTTCTGTCGGGATGATATTTCATAACCAGTTTATGATACGCCTTTTTAATGTCGACATCCGACGCATCACGTGCCACGCCCAAGACTTCATATGGATTTTTATTCATATTAATGTGCCTATTGTAATTTTCGTTACAGGATATATAAGATTCCGCCACAAAAAAATCAAGTCCCAAATACGTTTTAGGTTTAAATTCTTTGGACTTGCCAAAAATTTAAAAATGTTCTAATAATATCATCATTATGACAGAGAAAAATACACACACATATGACGCATCGGATATCCAGGTATTAGAGGGGCTTGAACCCGTACGCCTGCGTCCGGGGATGTATATCGGCGGCACCGATGAAAAGGCATGGCACCACCTGCCGATTGAAATTATGGACAATTCTATTGACGAAGCCGTCGCCGGCTTTGCCAAGAAGATTACGGTTAACTTAATCGATTCCAAGACGATTGAAATCACCGATGATGGTCGTGGTATCCCGGTTGATGAACATCCAAAGTATCCTGGCAAATCCGCATTAGAGGTTATTTTAACCACCCTGCATTCGGGCGGAAAATTTAATAATAATGTTTACAAGACCAGTGGCGGTCTGCACGGTGTAGGTTCGGCGGTTGTAAATGCATTATCATCTGAAATGATTGTTGATATTGCACGCGACGGATACAATTGGCATCAAACCTTTTCCCGCGGAATCACGACATCACCAATGACACGTGGGGACGCAACCAACAAACACGGCACAAAAATCCGCTTTACAATTGATGATGAAATTTTTGGCACATCGGCCACATTCAAGCCGGTAAAAATTTACCGTATGGCCCGGGCCAAGGCATTTTTGTCCCGCGGCGTTAAAATAGATTGGCAATGCAATCCCGAATTATTGACCGAGGATATGGGAATTCCGACCACAACAACTTTCTTTTATCCAAATGGCGTGGCAGATTTCCTGGCCGAAAAAACAGATTCCAAGCCACGCATTTTGCCACGCATTTTCAGTGGCAGCGTTGATTTCCCAGACGATTCGGGTCGTGTTGAATGGGCCTTAACATTTTTAACCGATGAAAATGGCGCGGCATCTGACGATGGATTTTTTTCGTCATACTGTAACACGATTGCAACAATCGATGGTGGCACACACGAAACCGGGTTTAAATCCGCAATTACCAAGGGGATAAAGGCATACGGTGAAAAGGTTAATAACAAAGCCGCCGCAACCATTATCGGCGAAGACGTATTTGATTCGGTCGCCGCAATTGTATCTGTATTTTACAAAACGCCGCAATTCCTGGGCCAGACCAAGGAAAAATTATCTAATCCAGAGGTTGCACGCTATACCGAAAATGCATTGCGCGATCCATGGGAAATGTTTTTGGCATCCGACCCCAAGACGGCAAACGCATTACTGGAATTTGTAATTAATTTGGCCAACGCCCGTATCAAGACCAAGGCGGTCAAAGACGTTGCCCGCAAAACCCCGACAAAACGTATTCGTATGCCGGCAAAATTGGCGGACTGCTCTAAACACGGTATTACAGGAACCGAATTATTTATTGTAGAGGGGGAATCGGCCGGTGGCACCGCCAAACAGGCACGCGACCGCGCAACCCAGGCAATTATGCCCCTGCGTGGCAAGGTTTTAAACGTTATATCAAATTCCGACGAACGATTCGGCAATAACAAAGAATTAAATGACCTAATCGATATCATCGGTGCCGGCACGGCCAAAGATTGGAACGAAGATAAATTACGCTATGAAAAAATAATCGTTATGACCGATGCCGACGTCGATGGCAGTCATATTGCATCATTACTTATGGCGTTTTTCTATCAATTCATGCCGCAATTAATTTATGGGGGGCATCTGTACCTATCATGTCCACCGTTGTACAAATTAACATGTGGCACCGAATCTATTTACGTTGATACAGATGAAGAACTGGAACAATTAAAGGCAACAAAATATAAAAACAAAAAAATTGAAATTTCGCGATTCAAAGGATTGGGTGAAATGATGCCGAACCAGTTAAAAGAAACGACCATGTCGCCAAAAACGCGCCGCCTGATACGTGTTGACTTGCCGCCACGCACCGAAGATGGTGCCGAAGACACCGAAAAAACACGCACAATTGTTTCCGAACTGATGGGTAAAAAACCTGAATTTAGATTTAAATTCATAACCGAACACGCCCAGTTTGTAAAAGATTTATTTGTGTAACAAAAAACACCGAATTTTCGGTGTTTTTTATTTTTACACACTTGACCATGCATTTTTCCGTACTATAATCTAACACGACAAAAGACAAGGAATTAAAAATGCAAAAACAACAATTATCAACGAACCACAAAAGTCATAAAAAGAAAAACACATATACAATTTCTTTTTCATCGCTAATGCCATATTCAGTATTTCGTCTAAGCAAGAATACACCATTGGCCATAGTGAAAAAGAACGGTCAACAAACCCAATCCACCGGCGGTTGGATGCGCGCAACCGAATTTCCCAACCCATTGGCCTGTGAAACAGGCGCCCAGCACAAAATATTCAAAGACATCCTGGGCGAAAAAATTTCAAGCCAGATTATCGAATACCTGGATAAAACGACAAATGAACCGGTTGTATTATTATTCCCGCACGGTATATATGTTTATGATAAATTTGATGGCGATTATATGTCGCACCTGAATCATGCATCACGCAACGATTTAAACAGACAGATTAAATTACGCGAACAATTGTTTGAAAGATTTTCACAGGAATTAGACAAAAAAACAGCAACCCAAGAATCGTTACTTGAAAACTGTAAATAAAAAATGATTTTATTTTTGGCTCTTAAAAAATCCCCGCAGTTGCGGGGATTTTTTTATTGAACACCAACACTAAATTCATCACCCCATCCGGCAACGCTTTGGCCACCAATCACACACTTTATATCTTCAAAGCCTTCTTCTACCTGGTGCTTCTTGACAACATGACTGGTTATTAAGCCGCCCGCTGTACCCAACACAACACCCGCAATCGTATCCGATGCCAGACGTGCCGTATTAAATTTACCATCCGCGGTTTTCCATTTGCTGACGTCTAAATCAGACAACGCAACGTCCAATGTCGAAATCGCACCTTCTATCTCTGCGGTTGCCGCCCCCACAAAAACCAGCGTATTTTTTGCACATTGTTCTGGATTTAATGCGCGCAATTGACTAACCAATGCCAAGAATCCCGCTTCTGTCCGTGTTCCATCGGTGCAATATTCCCGAATACGCGCAATCAGCGCCAAGATTTCTGAATACTTATTTTCATCTTTGCATTCTTGGGCCCACTTATTAATTTGTGCCAAAGTATCCGCATCACAATCGTACGGTTTTTGTACACCACCATTATTCGGTACACATTTACCACACAGACACTGCACACCACTATTTGCCAACTTTGTGCATTCAAATGTCCCCTTGCCTATGCATGATTCTTGCGTAATATATGCCTCGCTACTACCATCGGGACAAACAATTTTATCCCCACCACCATTTTCACGTGGCTTGCAGACACCACGCCCATTTTCAATTACGAAATCATTATTACCATTACATATACATTTATCATTTAATGCATCATAGCGCGCCATATTGGCCGGTATATCACAGCATGCCTTGCCCGTATCTGTCGCACGTTTTTCACGACACGTCTTGTCCAGCGGTGGTGGGGTTCCACCACCATTATCCCAATCCGTCATTAACACCCAACGATCTGTTCCCCCAATATTTGCCTTGCACATATATCGTCTTTTTTCATTAATCTTCTCACCACCAAACACATGTCCCGGCCCCATATCTTTTATTGTTCCATTTGGACAATGGTCGTTATCACATTCATACACAATTCCGCCCAGTTTATCTGCGCCATCTAATCTCTGCACGGACGCATTATGCGCCTTATTATATGCAGTCTGATTTGAATACAAAAATTCATCATCATCGGCCCCCTGGACGCCATCAAAACTGATATATGTTTCACCACATGTTGGCACGTCATCTGCCATAACAATTGGCTCCCACCTATCCTCGACACCGATATAGCATCTGTATTCAACCGCATGATCAACCAATTGTCCCATAAAATAATGATTTGCCGGCATCATCTTTGTAACACGCCCCAAACAGTGCCGGTTATCACATTCAAAAACCTCACCTGGGATATTTGCACCATCCTGTCCTAAGTTACTAGCCCGTTGTGCTGCTTCGAATGCCTCCTTACTAGAATACAAAAATTCGTTATCTGCGGCCCCTTGGACGCCATCAAAACTAATATATCCTTCGCCGCACGCAAACGGATGCCATTCATCTTCCAGACATTTATACCAGTTTGCAGACGGCTGACGAACACCCTTAAAATAATGCCCCGCCGGCATCTGAACAACCGTATGATTTGAACAATATTCATTATCACATTCCCAAACACGTGCCGGTAAATCTGTATGCGTTCCATTTTCATCTGGTACTGCATTATAAACCGCCGAATTTTCATACAAAAATTCGTTATCATTTTTTGTCTGAAATCCTGAAATTTTTACGCCATTAATACCGCAACCTTTTTCAAAAGCGGCAAAAGACGGCATCGCAATCAACGCACAAATAATCACATATAAAATCTTTCTCATCACATTCTCCCACATACTATCAACAACATTTTATCATAAAAACAATGCGCGACAAAATGAAAAAACCGCCAAATGGCGGTACTCTATTATTTGCATTCGGCAATCAATTGATTGATTTGTGCACTTAATACCAAATCTGTTGCCTTTTGTTTTTCAATTTGTTTAATCGCATACAAAACTGTTGCATGATCACGACCACCAACATAATTTCCAATTTCAGATAATGACAATCCCGTTGCACCCTTTAATACCGCCATCATTGTTTGACGTGCCAAGACCAGGTTACGACTGCGTCCCGAACCACATACCGCATCATATGAAACACCCAATTTTTCACACATATTTTTTACCATTGCCAATGGTGTCTTTGCACGTTCCAATGTATCTGACAACAGGCGTGCTGCAACATCCATATCAACATTTGCACCCATTAATTCAGAATAAGTTTTGATTTTTGTCGCAACACCCGCAACCAAGTGTCCATCGTTTGCGATACGATTTGCCAATTCATTTGCAACATCCGCCGCAACACCGGCACGACGCAACAACACAGATTTTACATGTGCATTTGGTGCCACAACATCCGCAACCAATCCCGACGCCAACAATGATTGCGCACGTCTGTCAAATCCCGTCAGGCTATTTGGTGCCACATTTGCTGTAACAACAACATTTTTTCCCGCCGCTTTTAAATCCATAACCAACTGCAAGAATTCATCCATTGTCGCCTTTTTACCGGCCAGGCTTTGCACATCATCCAAGATAAAAGTATCACAATTACGGCAATAATCTTTGAATGCAAAAACGGTACGATCATGCAAACTGCGTGTAAATTCAGAAACAAATTGCCCACCGTTCATCATGATAACGCGACCCGCAGACGCCGATTTAATGCATTCCGCCAACAAAGATTTACCACAACCGGCGCCCCCGTGAACATACAATGGTGAAAATGCCGCCGCCCCTGCTGCAATCTTCTTACACGCCGACAGTACAAATAAATTATCATCTGTTGCAACAAATGTATCAAATGCCACCACACTTGATTCATTTGTCATGGCTGGTGAATATGTCTGGGTATTGTTATCATTTGCAATTGGCGCAACATTAGCCACAACCGAACGCTTTGCATTTGCTACAAACAAATTTAATTGCAAACCAAAGTTACCTGCAACACCGCGCAAAACATTACCATATGCAGAATTTACATAGTTAAAAGAAAATTGATTCTGCACACCGCAATTTAACACACCATTTTCAATATCAAACGCAATCGGCGCAATCCAAGATGTAAAACACGCGGCATCAATTTTTTCGGCAACAGCCCCCTTGATAACATCAATGTTTACCATTTGTTTTGTTGCCATTGCCTGCATATCTTTTTCTCCTTTCCTTCCCGTTTGTTGTGCCGCATCCAACACCCACGTTTGGTTTGCACAAGACACCCACGCACAAACGCTAAATCTTTCTAAAACCTGCGGGTTTCTTGAAAAAATTTAGTGTTTATGTTTGTCTTAAACTTCCCTCTCGCTATTTTGTTTTTCGATATTGCTATCGTTTTGGATACGTCAAATAATTTATAAGATTAATTTCAATTTACAACCAAATAAAAACCAATTTTTAACATTTATTTTTTTGACAACGATTCGTTTTTTTGCCTGTTTTCTGGGCTTTGTATATACACTGTATATACATTAAAAGACCTAGACACGAATATATCCACCATCAACTTTTCGCACTATTCCTTGTAATTCTAATACAACCAATTGGCTCTTAATTTCCGAAACAGATTTTTTGACAATTTCTGCCAATACAGATTCTGACACTGGAATTGTTCCCAACGCATCAATCAGACTATTTTCTGAATCGGATTTTTTTTCGATTTTTTTATTTTGATGCATATTTTTATTCTCATCAAAAAAATCGCCCGGCCCCATACACAGTTTTGCATCACCACTTTGTATCAATGAATTTGGCCCCATTGCCCGCGGATCTGATGGATGTGATGGGATTGCAAACAGTTCTCGTCCATATTCAATTGCGAATCGTGCCGTTGTCATTGACCCCGATTTCATGTCCGCTTCCCCCAGAATCAATGTATTACACAACCCCGCCACGATTCGATTTCGCTGAACAAAGTTTGTTGCAACCGGCACAAAACCAACAGGCATTTCACTAATTACACACCCGCGTTCCACAATATCCCAATATAACGATTCGTTTTCCAGTGGCCACACATAATCCACCCCCCCGGCCAGCACCGCAATTGTTACGGCATTAACACCGGCACGCAATGCCCCACGATGCGCCGCTGTATCCGTTCCCATCGCCATCCCAGATGCGACCGCATATGAATTTTTTGCAAACACTTCGGCTAGATCAGACACCAACCGCATACCGGCCGCCGTTGCATGACGCGTTCCAACAATTGAAACAGTTGGCCTAGACAAAGCGTCCAAATTCCCGCGTACCGTTATCAGTGGCGGATGATTTTTCATTTCACGTAACACGCCTGGATACCGCACATCATCATCAGATATATAATGCAGCCCCAACTGTTGGGCCCGATCCATTTCACGGCGCACCATATCAACATGCGCCACATCCGCCCCCAGACCATCGGCCGCCGCATCCACCGACCCAAATTTTTGAACCAGCGCATTAAACCGTGCCGGTCCAATCCCCGGGGTACGTAAAATCAACAACGTGTTAAACAAATCCATCATGCCACCAGTATAGTGAATTTATATATAATGATAAAAGATAAAAATTAAATCCCCCATGCGGGGGATTTTTTTAACATTTTAACAATGCATCATAATCGTACTTTTCACAATTTTTATTAACCGCATCGCTTTTTGGTGCATTTGCCCACTGTGTATCATTACATTGATCACGCAAAGTGCGTAACGCATCCATAATATCGTTATACTTTGATGACTTTTCTTGCTTTAACACCTTTAGTTGGGAACACAGCAGTTCTTCGTCTTCTAATGCGGCCTGGCCTTCTACCTTGCCGCCAATTAATTCATTACCAAACAATTCCATTGCACCAACACCAATTCCCGCGCCACCAACCGCGCCACCAACGGTCGCCCATGTACGTCCTTTTTTCTTGGCGTCCAGAATGCGTTCACGCAATGTATTTTCATTTGCCCACGCGCCACATTTAATTGTTTCGCCCATAACGAAATATTTTGTTGGCACATCCGACACATCAATACGTGCATCATCTGACTTTAACCCAACCTTAACAAAACAAACATTATTTTCCGGGAATTCAACATCTTCAATCATCGAAGAATAATTTCCTGTATTACTATACTTTGACGCCCAAACAAACGTTGCCCCAACACCGATATTATTTTGAATACATGCCGCCTTTTCGCGTTCACGCATATCTTTTGGTTTTTCTTCTTCGGGTTTAACCGAATCTGGTACTTCGGGTTTTGTGGTATCTTCCACTTCTGGCTTTTGCTCATCCCCACCATTGACCGCGGCCAAATTACCAATATACTTCTTAGACACCGCCGCACGTCCATCCATTTGATTTGCCATTGACGCACGTCCCCGTCCCGTGACCGGCGTTGCAGCAAACGCTGGAACTGAAATCGACAAAATTGCAATAAACGCAAATAAAGCCCTCATAACTCCCATCCTTGTGATATCGGATACATTATACCACAAAATACATTAAAAATAAAGCCATAAAATACAAAAGGACCGTTTACCACGGTCCCTTTTTTTAAATTACTTTTTCCATTTCCATTCTATCTTTGATTCTGTACCATGAATCAATCGACCGATATTTGCGCGATGCCGCCACATACACAGCAGCCCAATCGCCAAAAAAGGCCACCCCACAGAATACGAAATCGCAAACCCCAGCACTGGAATTAAACAAAAAACAATTACCGCCCCCAATGATGAGATACCAGATGTTAGCGCAACCAACAACCATTCAATCCCACAAACAACAAATGACAGTGGACTGACCGCCAACAACACACCAAACAGCGAAGATATCCCCTTGCCCCCGCGGAAACGCAACCAAATTGGATAGCAATGTCCAACAATTGCGGCAAATCCACACCATGCGCCAAATGCCACGCCACCAATGGCATTACCAATGAACACGGCCACAATTGCCTTGGCCATATCCAAAATCCAAACCAGTCCCGCCATACGCAGTCCACCCACGCGCATAACATTTGTTGCGCCGATATTACCACTGCCCACCTGTCTCAGGTCGCCCTTACCCATTAATCGTGTAAATAATAACCCCATTGGGATAGACCCCAGCAAATAGGCAATAATTATTGCAAATACGTAAAATATCATGTTATTTTTCCTTGCTTTTGTGTTTCTTTTCTATAAAATAACAAAAACATGACGAAAATAAAAGGAAAATAAAGTGGCAAATCACAAGTCATCTGAAAAAAGAGTTTTGGTATCAGCCAAAAAGAACGCAATTAACACAGCCCGTCGCAGTGCGGTTAAAACAGCGGCCAAGAAAGTATTGGTTGCCGTTGAATCTGGCGACAAAGCCGCCGCGGTTGCAGCGGCCCGCAATGCAGAAAGCAAAATTATGAAATCCGCTGGCAAGGTTATGCCAAAAAAGCGTGCCGCGCGTAAGATTTCACGTCTGACCAAGAAAGTATCTGCAATGGCTTAATATGCGTTAACGCAAACAAATTTGTGCGCCGTGTGCGCACTTTTTGTCGTAATAAAACGCCCCATATTGGGGCAATTTTTAATCCAACTTGAAACAGGCCGAACGTGATTCTTTGGCACGCCGACGCAATTTCCGAAATATACGTGTATTTCGTGCCATTTTAAACGCCATTGTCATCGGGGTTATTGGCTGATTGGGCGACAAATACATGCTGCTGGTACGCATTTGTTGCAATGAGTTTAAATTGGCAAAATGGCGAAGCGTACAGAAGTTACGTGAGATACAAAAATCGCCTACCCCCCTTGCACTGGATAAAATTAAATAGAATGATTTAGATAAAAACAAATCGGGCATCGCAGTGTACAGACGCTACATAAGATGCCCGATTTGCTTTTAGATGAATTATTATATTTAATTTTTAATTTAATGGGGCGCCCCAATGCTGCTGAATACTACGTTCTGAATCCATTGGGCTGACCAATACCTGGGGCGTCAAGATAACAACCAAAACCTCACGCGTGGATGCGGTTTCGCGCGACCCAGACAGCGCCATAAAGTCCGGATCCCCCAAACCATAGCGCGTATCTTCATTGGTCTGCTTTTCAAAGCCCGAAACAACCAGCATCTGACCCGATTCCATAATGACTTCTTGCATAAAGGAACGTTCTTCAACCTCTGGCAATTGCAATGTTACTTCGCCAATTGTCTGGGTTGACATACGCAGCAATTCGCGAACCGACATACGGAACAGCAACAATATACGTCCATTTTCCAGAACATTTGGCAACAATTGCATTGTGAATCCTGTTTCCAAATCATCTTGGTCAACGGTACTGGATTCTACGGTTGTAAAATTACGCGATTCAAAACGTTTAATATAGCCGGTTGTGCGGGTATTGCTGACCGGGGCGACACGATTCGAACGCGTTGTAACACCAACATTTGTAACCAGTGAAACCTTGCCCTGCTTGGCCAGTGCTTCTATTAACGCATTACTGCCTGCGGCGGCCGACAACGAACCATTCATGATTTGATCATTTGTATATGCGCCTTCGACTGTATTGCTGCCTTCCATATGGGTGGCACCGGTCAATGCAGACACCGTATTAGACAAAACCGCAATGTTCATAGAACTGGCCTCGGTCGATGCCAGGTTATTTTTCGGATTTGCAACAATATTCAATCCCGACGTTGAATTAATTGCCGCGGCCAGATTTAATCCAAACGCCGTATCATTTGATAACGTAACCTGTAACACCTTAACATCAATCGTTACCAACTGCGACAGACGTTTATTTTGCTTATCAATATATTCGCCAATACGTGCCAAAATCGATGGTGGCGCGGTAACTGTAATCGTGCCTAAACTGCGCGACACGGTAAATTCTGCATTATCCGCCTTGCCAATAATGGATGAAATTGTACTTTCAACTTCGTCCCATTCCTTTAATGTTGATTCCAAAGACACCTGGTTTCCATCATCGGTTGCAACCGCGGTCTGGTACGACACATCCGTCCCCAGTGCATATAATGTATATGTACGTGTTTCTGTTTCATAGAACACAATTGCATTATTATCATAGTACCACAGCAAATCTAAATCTGTCGCAATCTGGGACAACAGCCCCGACAGGCGTCCCGTATATGCAACATTTACCGTTTTGCGTAATTTTTCAGAATTAACCTGGCTATCGATACGAACCGGGATACCCGTTACCGAATAAATATCATTTGCCAAAACCTGTAACGAGACTGGTTCATTTAACAAAATCGTAACCCCGGTATCTGTTTCAAATTTTGCCGGTAAATTATTACGATGTTCCAACACCGTTGATGTATCCCCCAGCCAAACCCCTTCGGACATAGAAACGGTATCACCCGTTGCCACCTTGGCACGTGGATTTTTTGCCATTTCAAATGCATCATATGCATTAATAAAATCTTTATCCACCGATGCGGCAACCTTGGCTGATTCTTTGGTTGCGCATCCCGCAACCAACACACAAACCGCCCCACACATCGTCAAAATTTTAAACAGATTTTTCATCACTACATTCCCCCTAAAAATATATGCCTGGGCATTTATTGTTCAGACGTTGAAATTACCAACACACGATTCCCCTTATAGAATTTCGCATATGGCACCGGTGTTGCACGCCCAAAATTACGCACCAACGCCGACGCCACATCAACAAAACGTCCCTTGAACACGGCACTGGCCTGGATTGGATATTCGCGCGATGTTGCCCACACCAAATCCCAGCCTTCTTTATCACACCAAGACTGCAACACATCACGCAACGTCTGGCCATTTGCAACAACCCACGAACGCACCTGGTCTTTGATAACTTTGGGTGCTTCTGCATCGGCTGATTCGGCCACCATAATTTCTTCGCCTGATTCATCTGTAATAACTTCGGCCACTTCGGCTTCTGACACAACATTACCATTTGCGTCCACGGTTGTTTTTATGCCCGCACGTTGTGCAAACGCCGCATAACCATCGGCATATTTGCCACAATTTTTGCGATTACTGCGTGATACGGTCAAAACCGTTCCGCCGTCATCCTCTAACATTTCGCGGGACAATAACGGCATTTCTGTACCACTGGCACATTCGTCATCAAAACCGGCCGGAACCTGTAACCCGTGCAGCATATTTGCCCCACCCGACCATGTACCTTCCATACTGCGGGCTGGCACATTAAAGTTATTTTCAACCACTAAATCTGAACCTATCTTTGAAACGATGCGAATATTATCAGATTGCTTATCTTTTTTAATTGAATCGCAACCAATTGTAACATCGGCATCCGAACCCGCCAATGGCCACGCCGGCACATCCATATACTGGTCCACCGTTTGAACTTCGTCAATCTGAACAGATTCTTGAACCTCTTCTATCCCGCCATCAACAATTTTATCCTGGGAATAAAAGACCTCTGATGTAACGACCTGTGGTAAATTTTCAGCGGCAAAGCAGTACCCGGCCGCGGTTGCACACATTGCTGCAAACAATACTTTGCGGAACATATTTGTATCCTTCCTTACTTTAATTAATAATTATTATATCAATTTGACCGAATCTGTGCAAGGGCTAAAACACACATAAAACAAACAAAAATTTATCCGCCCAAGATAAAATCGCACGAATCGGCAAAAGGTGCTATACTGGCATACGAACACAACATTATTGGGGGATAAAACATGGAAGATTGGTTAATTTTGGGCGCATTTGTTATAATTATCGGTATCTGTATTGCAATATCTGTATTCATATATCGCATAAATGGCCGCATAAATGACATGAACAAAACACTAAGTCATCAATACAACCTGATTGTAAAAATTCAATCTGTACTTAAAAACAAATCTGCAACACATGCGGTTGCCGAAAATGCAGAAATGATTTACCAAGACCTGCTGCAAAACCTGATTCCAATTATGGCGTCCATTGACATTATGCCACGCGCCACATCGGAACATCCACTGTGGCGTGCATTGGGTGGAATAATGGACGAATACGCACGCAATCCATTTGCCCTTGAAAAATTACGTCGTGCAATAAAACTGGATTCTGAAATCGCCCGCAGTGTTGACAACTATATGCATCGTGCCGATGCATTTTTGGCACACCTGAACGCGACCGAACCCGACGGAATATTGTCTGCAACATTTACAGATGGCCTGCTTGGCAAATCGTTAACATTTTTTGCCCAGGCAAAGCAACTGGCAACCCAGGGTGATTAATTGCCAAAACTAAACGAACATCTTATTCGTGAAATTTCGCAGAAACGCGATGAACCCGCGTGGTTACTTGATTGGCGCATATCGGCATTTAATGCATGGAAAAAAATGACCGAACCCCACTGGGCAGAATTTGATTACTCACCAATTGATTACGACGCATTAAATTATTACAACGAAGCAAAACCAATTGACAATTCAGACCTGGCGCATGTGTACGACAAAATGGGATTACCAGAATCTGAAAAGCGCGCCCTGATGGGTATGGCAACCGACACCGTAATCGACAGTCGTTCTGTACACACATCATACATGGACGAATTAAAGAAACACGGAATAATATTTTTACCCTTTTCAGACGCGGTAATTCAGCACCCAGACCTGGTCAAAAAATATCTGGGCACGGTGGTGCCGGCAACCGACAATTTCTTTGCGGCACTAAACGCCGCCGTATTTTCAGACGGCACATTTGTATATATTCCACAAAACGTAACATGCCCCATCGATTTGGCCAGTTATTTTAGAATAGAAACTGCAAAAATCGGACAATTTGAACGCACACTCATTATTGCAGACCGTGGCGCAAAATTAACCTATATGGAAGGGTGCAGCGCCCCCCGCCGCCCCAATCACCAATTACACAGTGGTGTTGTTGAAATTATTGCACACGACGACGCAACTATAAAATACGCAACGGTTCAAAATTGGTTTGGTGGCGATTTCAAAGACGGAAAAAATACCGGCGGCATATTAAATTTTGTAACAAAACGTGGCCGCTGTGATGCACGCGCAAAACTATATTGGACCCAGGTTGAAATTGGTTCGGCCATAACATGGAAATACCCATCAACAATTCTGGCGGGCAATGATGCGGCCAGTGATTTTTATTCCCTGGCCATCACACGCGGTGGTCAATTGGCCGACACCGGCACAAAAATGATTCACATTGGCAACAACACCAAATCCAATATTGTTTCATATGGCGTCGCAACCGACGCATCCCAACAAACATTTCGGTCCCTTGTATCATTTACCGGCACTGGATGCGCCAACGCGTCCAAGTGCGACACACGCATAATTGGCACAAACGCGGTTGCAAACACGATACCCCGAATAATACATGGCGCGCCAAACAACACCCAATCCCACGAAGCAACCACCGGTGCCATCGACGAAAAACAAATAACCTATCTTGAAATGGCGGGGATTGATCGTGATACTGCAATTGCACTAATTGTTGGCGCAATGGCGGCACCGGTTATATCACGCCTGCCAATGGAATTTTTGGTTGAATCAAAACAGTTAATTCAAATGGCATTATCAAAGGATTAAAAATGCTAAAAATAACAAATCTGAACGTATCACTGGACGGAAAAAAATTATTAACAAACATTAACCTGAACATTGCACATGGCGCACGTCATTTATTGGCGGGCCATAACGGTTCTGGAAAATCCAGTCTGGTCCAAACAATCGCCGGAAATCCTGCGTATAGCGTCGATTCAGGCAGCATAATTTTTGATGGTCATGAAATTACAAATGAAAACACAACAACACGCGCATTAATGGGTATTTTTCTGGGCGCCCAAAACGTACCCGAAATCCCCGGATTAACAGTGTTAAGTTTTTTAAAACACTCATGCATTGCACATACACATTTTAATACCGGACATGATTTATCAATGGGTGATTTTTTACAGCGTCTGGAATCTGCGCGCGAAAAACTGGACATTCCAAAAGATTGGCTAAATCGATACATTAATGTTGGTTTTTCCGGTGGCGAACGAAAGCGGTTAATGTTATTACAACTGGTTCTGACACAACCCAAACTGGCCATATTAGACGAGCCCGATTCCGGCGCCGACACCGCGACCCAAGACCAGATTGCACAAACAATCGCGTCTATGCCCAACACAACGTTTTTATTTATATCGCACCAACCCACCTTTACCAATCGCGTTAATCCAACCGACATAACAACTTTATCATCGGGACAAATTGTGATAGAATAATGATATAATCTAATCAAACAATGGGGAAACAATAAAATGAACAAAAAAAACACACTTAAATCATGGCTATTGTCGGGACCAATCTTCTTTGCGACCATATCATTTTTATTTATGGTAATCGTTACAATTGTTGTTGGCATGTTCGCACGCGACAATGGCACCGGCTTTACACTAATCGGAACATTAATTACATTATCTACAATTTGCGCGGCAATTTTAACCCTGCGCAGATTGCCGGGCAAAAACATGGACCGCACCAGTTTTATTAACATACACAACGCCCAGGCATTAATTGTTGCGCTTGCATCACTGGCCTCACTAATTACTGCAATCTATATCATACCGATTCGATTTTGGTTATTTTCGCTAATGCAGTCCCAGACCGGCGTAATATTATCAATTATAATTGCCATTTTATTAGTATTCGTATCATTGTACATTGCGGGCGTTGCCCTGTGTGGATTTTGGGCTAAATTCTGGCGCGCAATTGATATAAAAATCCCAATGTGGAAAATTATTTTATCGATACCATTTGGTTTTTCGATGACATGGATACCGGGTTATTTTCTGCCCACAAAAGCGGTAAAGAATCCAACAATTGTCGCGCACACATCATGGTATGCAAAAATAACAAATTGGGTATTATCACGCCCATCCAACGCCGGTTTTGCATTTGCAATTTTGCTTGGCCTATCTGGATTTTTTGCAGGTCCCGCACCTGTGTTGTTAACATTAACGTTAACAATGCTGTTTGCGATATGGGCGATTCGCATTGGCCCCAAAGCGTTTACTAAAAACATTGGTGGCGCATATGCAAATACCGCAATAATTATCAATATTATAATGCTGGCATATACTTTGTTGACGACATACATGCTGCATTAAATATCCCAGGGGGGGGGAATAAAATGAACAGAATATTAACATTTGGTTTGATTATACTTTTGCTGTGGATTGGTCGATCAATTTTTATCCCCCTGCTGGTCGCAGCATTTGTGTGGTATTTAATTAATGCCATATCCGACTATTTCCGCCGCATATTTCCGTTCACCAACCCCACAAACCGGCGTGAACGCACATGGGATATCGTGTTTTACACAATTGCATACATCGCATCACTGGGGGCAATATGTGGAATAATATACCTTTTTGCAACCCAGGTAAAACCAATGTTTAGCGAACTGGCAACCGCCCTGCCCGCGATTCAGTCTAAACTGGTATCATTTGGTAATTATTTATCGGGCTCGATTGGGTTAAAGTTTGACGCCAACATGATTCCCAATATTACCAAGGTTGCCGCCAACATTGGTGCATCTGCGGCGGGCTTTGCAACATCAATTGGGATGATATTTGTATATATGATATTCATGTTTATCGAACAAAGCACATTTAACAAGAAATTTACCGCATTGATTCCCAACAAATCCCGTGCCAGAAAGATGCGCTATATAATCGACTGCATCGATAACAACATGAAAAAATATCTATTCATGAAAACTGTAATATCTGGCATTACTGGGGTCGCATCATATATATGGCTACAAATGATTGGTCTAGAATTTGCAGGTGTCTGGGCATTTATCGTATTTATAACCAGTTATATTCCAACAATCGGTGCGATTGTGGCATGTTCATTGCCGATACTGTATTCATTTACCGTTGCCCCAGGCTGGGAATTACCATTACTGACCGCCGGTGGTTTAATTGGATTACAGATATTATTTGGCAACATCATGGAACCAAAACTGATGGGTAAAAGTTTGAACCTGTCAACCTTGGCCATATTAATCAACCTGGTATTCTGGGGCATGATTTGGGGCATTGCCGGTATGTTTTTCAGTGTTCCAATCCTGGTCGGTTTATATATTGTGACGGCCCAGTTTGACAACACCCGTTGGATTGCAATATTGTTGTCTGCGGATGGAAAAATTCCAGATAAAAACGAAGACTAAAAAAATCAATCTATACGCATAAAAACCGGAACTTTTTTTAGTTCCGGTTTATTAATGCGATGGCATTTTCCAGTATCACGCGTGCGGATTCTGAATCCAGCCTTTCTTTGATATCACGAACCCGAACACGGCCCATTGATTCCTGGGCCGAAACAGATGTCAGGTTTTCTTCAACCGTTACAATTGGCAAATCTGTTTTCTGCGACAAAGCATTTATAAATTCACGAACCATTTTTGTTGTGTCGCTTTCCGCGCCATCTGGATACAGTGGCAACCCTACAACAATACCACCCACCCTTTCATCGGTTGCCACACGTGCAACAACTGCGGCCACATCATCACCAGGCCCAACATTTATCGTGGGACGCGCAAAAACGAAACAGCGCGTTTTATCAGATACCGCCACACCAACGCGACGTGCGCCCCAGTCAACACCAATAATGCGCCCCACGCGCGGAAAAGCCTTGAAATCTGGCAAAATCATTGTATAATTCCTTTACTTTGTAAATATAGGATTGAAAATGGCATTTAGCAAGCAACAATTACAAAAATTCGCAGATTTAATCAAAATCGAAATTACGGACGAAAAACTGGCCGAAATGAATATCGATTCGGTCGTTGAATGGCTGGACAAACTACAAAAAATTGACACCACCGGTGTTGAACCAATGCTAAACCCTGCGGAATACAAATTACCGCGTCGCGCCGACGTGGTGACCGATGGCAACATTCGCGACTTGGTTTTGGCTAACACACCCGACAATGCCGGCACATCCCGCGGTTATTTCGCAGTACCAAAAGTTATGGACGGAGAGTAAAATTATGATAAACCTGACCCTTACCGAAGCATTAAAGAAATTAAACAGTGGCGAAATTAGCGCCGTGGAATTAACACGGTGCTATCTGGATCGCATTGAACAATATGGTGCGGATTTGAATTGCTATATCACCACAACACCGGAACGCGCCATGGCCGATGCAGCCGCATCTGATGCACGACGGGCGGCGGGCGATGCAAAATTCTTGGACGGTGCACCAATCGCGATGAAGGATTTATTTGCCACACGCGGTATCCGCACAACGGCGGCATCACGCATGCTGGAAAACTTTGTTCCCGAATACGAATCGACTGTTTCCCAGAAATTTATTGATGCCGGAACTGTTTTACTGGGCAAGGCCAACCTGGACGAATTCGCAATGGGAACGTTCAGCAAGACCAGTTTCTTTGGTGCCCCAATCAATCCATGGCAAATGGAAAATCGTTTAACCGCCGGCGGTTCTTCGGGCGGTTCAACGTCCGCGGTCGCATCCGGTTTGGCCATTGCGGCGACCGGTACCGACACGGGTGGTTCAATTCGTTTTCCGGCCGCGATTACCGGATTGGTTGGCATGAAACCAACATACGGTCTGTGTTCACGTTGGGGATGCGTTGCATTTGCGTCGTCCCTTGATACACCGGGTCCAATTGCACGCACGGTTGATGATACTGCATTAATGTTGTCCGCCATGGCGGGTCATGATCCAAAAGATTCAACCAGCAGCAAACACGGCTTTACATGCACCGCACCACTGGAACCAATCCTGGGCGAAGGCAAAAAATTACGCATTGGCGTTATCCGCGAATTTAACGATGTTAAAATTTCAGATGATATGAAAACATTATTTGAAAAACGCATCAACGACCTGAAATCAATGGGCGCCGAAATTGTTGAGGTTTCAATTCCAAACATCTTGGATGCATTGGCGGCATATTATATCATTGCCCCGGCCGAGGCATCATCGAATCTCGCCCGTTATGACGGCATGCGTTATGGTCTGCGTGTCGAAGGTAAAGATATCTATGACACATTCAAAAAGACACGCGCCGCCGGTTTCGGTGACGAGGTTAAACGTCGCATGATTATCGGCACCGCCGTATTAAGCAGTCAATCATACGATGTGTACTTTATGCAGGCCGCCCGCGTTCGTCGCATGATTGCAGACAGTTTTAATACCGCATTTACCCAGTGTGATTTGATTGTATGCCCGTCATCTGCCGGCACGGCAATGCCATTAGATTCTGGATTATCACCATTGGAATTCTATGCATTGGATTTATTCACGGTTGCGATGAACCTGGCGGGTGTACCAGCATGCAGTGTCCCATGTGGATTGGGACAAAACGGTCTGCCCCTGGGGATGCAGGTTGTAGGGAATCGTTTTGACGACATGCGCGTTCTGCAATTGGCGAAACATATTGAAACCGCGGCCGCAATTGACAACCGCCCAACAACAATTATGGGGAAATAAAAAATGACCGTAAAAACGGCCGCTTTGATTAAGATGGTGGCTAGGGACGGAATCGAACCGCCGACACAGGGATTTTCAGTCCCTTGCTCTACCAACTGAGCTACCTAGCCAACGCGAGGTCAATAATAAGATACTAAAAACAAAAAAGCAAGGGAAAAAGACAAAATGTTTACGATAAAAGGCAAAACATGTGATTGGGAACTGGTAATTGGACTTGAAACACATATCGAAGTACTGTCCAATTCTAAATTATTTAGTGGCGCATCCGCCGACTATAATCCGACCGTTTCCCCAAATACCCAGGTTTCCATGGTTGACGTTGCAATGCCCGGTATGTTACCGGTATTAAATGAATATTGCGTCGAACAGGCCATCAAATTCGGTCTGGGGATAAATGCAGAAATTTCACGCCACAGTCGATTTGCACGTAAACAGTATTTTTACCCTGACCTGCCCCAGGGGTATCAGATTTCACAACCCGCCGACGAAGCGCCCGTTGTCGGTCGTGGCTGGGTTGAAATTATGGGTGACGACGGCAATCCAAAGAAGATTTTTATTGAACGCGCCCACATGGAACAAGACGCCGCAAAAAACAAACACGACATGCATCCAACAAAATCATTTGTTGACTTTAACCGTACGGGGGTAATGTTGCTTGAAATCGTGACTTTCTTGGACACAAAAAATCCTGAAAACAATTCTTATATCACATCCCCAGACGAAGCGGAACGTTATCTGCGTGCAATTCGTGAAATTGCACGTGCCTTGGGCGTATCACGTGCAAACATGGAAGAAGGCTCTATGCGTGCCGATGTAAATGTATCTGTCCGTCCGGTGGGTTCAACAGAATTCCGCACACGCACCGAAACGAAAAACATGGTATCGTTCAAATTTATTAAAACTGCGATTGAGTATGAGGCACGCCGTCAAATTGAAATCTATGAAAACGGCGGCACCGTCACCCAAGACACAATGCGTTTTCACCAAGACGACGGCACAACATCTGTTGAACGCAGCAAAGAAGACGCACTGGATTATCGTTATTTCCCAGATCCAGATTTATTGCCACTGGAAATATCTGATGAACAAATTGAACGCATACGCAGCACCATGCCGGAATTACCATCCGCAACACGCGCGCGCTATACGCATGATTTCGGGCTGTCTGAATATGATGCGGCGCGCCTGACCGAAACAACGGATATTTCAAAATGGTACGACACGGCCGTTGCCGGTAACGCATCTCGTGCCAAGGGGGTTGCCAACTGGATGATAAGTGAATTATTCGCACACCCTGAAAACTGGGATGTAAAAAACGAAAAATCAGGCATCGTTAATGAAATGCGTATTATTACGCCATCAGATTTGGCCGAACTGGTTGATATGCTGGGCGAAAACACAATTAACGGCAAACAGGCCAAGGAAATATTTATCAAAATGCTGGACGGAGAATCTGGCACACCACGCGAAATCGCAGATAAATTTGGCATGAAACAAATGACCGACACAGGTGCAATAGAAGCAATCGTTGACGAAGTTATCGCTAAAAACCCGGCCCAGGTTGAACAATATAAATCTGGCAAGGTGGGATTGCTGGGCTTCTTTGTTGGCAATGTCATGAAGGCAACCGGTGGCACCGCCAATCCAGCTGTTGTAAATGAAATGTTGCGAAACAAACTGGCATAACAATGACTATACGGGATTTTGCACTAAAACTAATAAAACAAAGCGAGGTCGAAGTGTATTCAATGTTGCATATCTTAAACGAAATGAAAACAGACGAAGCGCGCGCCCAGGTACGCGCCCGCGAACGTGAATACGCGGCCAAAAACGCATGGCGCAATTGCAACGCAAAATATCGCCAAATCCAACATCAATTCAAACACACACATACAAAAAAAATATAAACTAAAAAAGGGGTAAATTATGGCTAAAAAAAATACAATAAACGTAATTGTTGCAACAACAGATCCAATCTTGGGAACGACATATAAATCACAACCTGTTGCAACCATACCCGAAGACATCGTACACGCGCAAAAACAATATAAAAACTTCAAAACACAGCAAACACACAAAGTACGTGGTGAACGCACTAAACACAAATAATAATGCCAATGAAAAAATTCTATATTCAAACATTTGGTTGTCAGATGAACGTCTATGACGGATGGCGCATTGCGGCAATGCTGGAACACCACGGTTTCGTGCGTACAGACGATGTTTCTGATGCTGACATCATTATATTGAACACATGTGCCGTCCGCGCCAAGGCAACAGACAAAGTCTATTCTGCACTGGGGCGTATCAGACGCGCAAAAAAGCCATCTGCATTGATGGGGATTGTTGGATGCGTTGCGCGCGAATCGGGCGCCGATGCATTTCGTCGCGTACCCGATTTGAATTTTGTTTTGGGGCCACAATCCTATCATAAACTGCCCGAAATTCTGAACAATCCAGATGCAAGATTATTGAATATAGATTTAGGGGGCCTTGAAAAATTCGATTCCCTGCCCCAGATGGTAAAATCACCCACTGTCACATATATTCCAATCCAAGAAGGCTGTAATCACTGTTGCACATACTGTATCGTTCCATACACACGTGGCCGCGAAATATCACGCAAATTCGAAGATTGTGTACGTGATACAATTCACGCCGCAAAAACAGGCGCGGTGGAAATTTGTTTCCTGGGGCAAAATGTTAACGGATATAAATACACCGACGAAAACGGGCATACATATCGCCTGTCTGATTTGATTCGCGAAGCGGCAAAAATCCCAGAAATCATGCGTATACGCTTTACATCCAGTTATCCAACAGAAATGACGGACGACCTGATTGAAATGTTTCGAACAGAACCAAAATTATTACCATTTTTAAATATGCCAATTCAAAGTGGCGCCCCCGATGTATTGCGTCGCATGAATCGTCCATATGATCTTGAACAATATATGGCAATAATAAACAAGTTACGCAACGCACGTGCGGACATTCAAATATCGTCTGATTTTATTGTTGGATTTCCCGGTGAAACCGATTCGGATTTTGAACAAACGGTCGATATTGCAAAACGCGTTGGATATATAAATTCATACTGCTTCAAGTATTCACCGCGCCCGCATACCGGCGCCGCCATTATGCCCAATCAAATCCCAGAAAACATTAAATCGGCGCGCCTGGCAATCCTGGACACAACATTAAATGAAATTCAACGCGCCTTTAACGAAAGTTGCGTGGGCAAAACATTATCATGCCTGTGCGAAGGGACCGACAAAACGGGCCGTCATTTGGTTTATCGCACACCATATATGCAACAATGCATTGTGGCCCGCCCCGACACGGGTGATGTACCAACATTGGCCAATATTGAAATCACCGCCGCGAACAAGGCATCCCTGCGTGGTAAAATTGCCAAATAGACAAATTAAAATTTAAAATCTATACCGGCGGTGATTTTATATCCCCGCCCTATTTTATTATCTGTATAGTCAAAATCTAAATGCCCACCAATCATATCCATATTGGACATAAACCGCATACCACCACCCAGAATCAGATTACCAAGTGCATTTGTCGCAACCCTTAACGAATAATTATAATTAATCCCCAGAACATCAAATCTATATCCCGCATCTATACCAACGCGGCCAACAAAATCCGATTCGTTTTGATACAGAATTTTAATACCTTCATACATCGCACCAACAAATGGCGCAACATATCCGCCATGCTTTGAATCAAAACAATAACCAACATCTAGCGCGGCATATGTGGACATTCCCACCGGCCCAGAAACTGCACGCGTTCCATCAAAGACATGATCCATATTAAATTTTGTAAAATTCATACCAAACAAACCACGAACAAAACCATATTCATGAATATATTTTGCATGAATAGCACCGCCATACATAATACCGGTTGCTTTATCATATCCATCGGTCTGATTTAGATAATTCAAATAACCACGAATTCCAAAATCAAAATCCCCACTATGGATTCCAACATTAAATTCCGGACCATACATATACAAATCATCTGTCATTATATACGTCGCGCCAAAACCTGTATCAGAATCAAAATCAAACAAACTAAACGCATTAAACATACGAACCGGCCGCATCAGATTAATTGGCGCTATACGCATGGAATCCGCCATTATTTGATTCAGTTCATACCGCGTATTTGCACCATCCAGTGCATATAAAACCGATTCGCCATCCCGTGTTCCACGCAAAGAATTTATAAACCCACCAATATCGTGTGGCATAAATTTTGTATAATCTGTTTCACGAACCATTTTCACATATAAATCATCATCATCCACATATGATACAACTGAAAACATTGGGTTTGATATATCGGCATCAATATATGCAAACACATCTGATTTAATATTATTTAGAATTGGCCGTCCCAGGAATTCATCAAGATTATCAATCCGCAAACCAACCACACCATCAAATCTTAGTTTTGTCGCATCTATGTTTGCCACATCAATGTCAACAACGGAATTTTTTATTGTTATTGTTTCTGCCCCATCCCCAGCATCAACCACACGCCTCAAATTTATATTATTTGCACCATCAACAACAACAGCATAATTTGTATTAAATCCAACATGTGTCAAATCATCACCTGAATTGACTAATTGAACAATTTCTGCATTATCGCCCAAATCAAAGGTCGCATTAAACACACCTGCGTTTTCTATTGTCAGCGTACAATTATCACAAACATTTATTGTTCCAACAATCTTTCCATGATTTTCAATCGTCAGTGTATCATCAACATAAACAATTGGCGCATCCAACACCCCACCATCTGCAACAAATATATTTTCATATATTGTCAATGGCGTATCAAAGTACATTGGGATATCAATTGGTCCAAACAAATTTATACCTTGTATTTATTTTAACCAAGCATACAAGATATATTTCCTAAAAAACACTACAAATTAAAAAAACGTCCCGTTTTATCGGGACGCTATTCTATGCACATATACTTAAATTATTTTTCCAGTTTTCCCCATCCAGCCTTGTATCCGCCATCACGTTCCAGCCAGATTTTAGCACCGTTTAATTGTGCGGCACTCATACCCTGAATCATAAATGTCTGGTCTAATTTACGGCTAACCCCGGTTTCCAGCATTGGTAATTTTACATTAATTGGTGTTTTATTACAGCAACCGGTTTCACCATATGCACACGTGCCACACTTGGCCAATTTAACTGTATATGGCACACCTGGGCGCAGGTCTTTCAAATCAACGACCATTTTCAAGCCATTGTCCGTATCATGGAATTTGATATGCCCCATATATGATGTGCCACCATGACTGCTGCGTGTGTACATTTTTGCATAGACTTTATCAACATCGGCATTTTCATATGTCTGATAAACGACAATTGTATCACTTTCAACCATTTCGACCGGCTGTGCATATACGGCCTTTTTATGATGGTGGTGTGCTTTTTTTTCTGGGCAACCTGCACATGCACTAAGCAGCACAGCAACACCCATTATTGATGCAAACATAAACATTTTTTTCATTGTGTTTTTCATAAGTATTCTCCTTTGTTTTTCCTTATGGTTACGAAACATATTTTATTATATTTCTATCCATTTTTCGCCAGGTTTGATTCCCTAGGAATCGCCGGAAATCATGCGTATAGAACGGAAAACACACCTATAAAACAAGCATAAAAAAATTGATATTTTTATCATACATAAACAACAAAAAAAGGGAGGTCTTAAACCATGTACACACTTATGCAACATTTAATCGCGTTTAAATACGCATGCAAAATAAATCATTGGTCCACCGATTCGTATTCAGAACATTTATTATTC
This sequence comes from Alphaproteobacteria bacterium, assembly GCA_017935245.1. GTDB lineage: Bacteria > Pseudomonadota > Alphaproteobacteria > Rs-D84 > Rs-D84 > Enterousia. Next base: position 51,148 of record JAGBHZ010000015.1, read on the forward strand.
GATCGTCTGGCCGAAGATCTTGATACATATGCCGACAACATTGCAGAATCGCACTTTATGGCATTAAATAAAAAAGATGTCTTTAAAGCCGACTTATTAAATCCAAAATTGATAAGCAAAGATTTGGTAAAGATGTGCGACACAATTATTGAATATCTGGAAAAGTTGCAAAACGATGACGATTTAAACGAAGGCGACCTGTCGCTGTTGGGTGATATCGAATCGGCATTTCTGGGCAAATTGGCATTGGCGCAATTAACCAAATAAAAAATCCCCGACATGGGGATTTTATTTTACCACGCTAAATATCCGTACATATTTAATACCATCATCCCCACACAATTGTTGTACAATTTGAATTAGCACATAAAAAAACGCCGACAATTTGTCGGCGTACATATGAACGGATAAACATTATTAGAACATAAAGCGAATACCAACATCACCGCCAAAGTTATGTAATCCTGAATTAACATCTACATAATTATAGCGTGCCGCCAGGTCAACCGCGAAACGTTTCATATCAAACGTTACACCCATTGTACCCATTGCTGAAAATGATGTTTTGCTGTTTCCGTGGTGCGGAACATTTGTACCACTGCGTGTGATATCTGTAAATGCAACCCCGGCACCCATACCAAAGAACGGGCGAACAACTTCATACGGCCCAAATTCCCAGTAACCATTCATTAACACGGTCTGCATTTTTGCCTTAATCTGGGCATCACCAACACTGCCAAAGTTTTCGGTATCTTCCAATTTACCGAATATAGACCATTCAACTTCGGCACGCATTTTATCACACACTTCCAGCCCCAATGCCGCACGTCCCTGTAATACTGTATCCGTCAAAGATTCCTTTTGACCATTATAGCGATAGTTTAAATTTGTGTACGACACACCACCGCGCAGTCCAACATACGGGTCCATCCCCCACATTGTCCAACTGCTACCCTGGTTTGGGTTATTCATAGCGAACGCTGGGCACGCCAATAACACCGCCAGTGTTGATATTGCTAATTTTTTCATTTTCTCTCCTTTTAGGTTTTTTGTTTTCTGTTTTATTTAGTTTCATGTCAACACCCTAATTCTATCAATGCTTTATAAATATTTGCACAGGTATGAATTCCTGGGATAAACATAATAAAAAGCAAACAAAAAAAAGACCACTTTCGTGGTCATTTTTCATGGTGGAC
>JAGBHZ010000016.1 GCA_017935245.1 Alphaproteobacteria bacterium
ACATAGTCCGCGTGTCCTGGGCAGTCAACGTGTGCATAGTGACGTGTTTCTGATTCATATTCAACGTGGGCTGTGTTAATTGTTATACCACGTGCTTTTTCTTCTGGTGCGTTATCGATTTCTGTAACGCCTTTCTGTGCGTCTGCACCAACACCAAAGTAATGAACAATAGCGGCTGTTAATGTTGTTTTACCATGGTCAACGTGACCAATTGTACCAATATTAACATGCGGTTTGGTTCTTACATACTTTTCTTTTGCCATTAGTTTTCTCCTTAGGCTTGTTTTGTTAAGTTTAAAACTTCTTTCTTCTTTTTTATTATTTCGTCAGCTTTTTGATAACTTCATCTGCGACGTTCTGCGGCACTTCATCATAGTGCGACAATTCCATATACGGATTTGCACGCCCCTGCGACAAAGAACGCAATGTCTTGACATATCCGAACAAATTAGCCAACGGTACAAACGCAGAAATCTGCTGATTTCCAAACTGGGTTTCAATACCGTTAATCTGTCCACGACGACTGTTCAAGTCCCCAATGATGTCCCCGACATATTCTTCTGGTGTATTAACCGAAAGTTTCATAATCGGTTCCAACAATTTTGGCGCCGCTTTCTTCATCGCTTCGCGGAAGCACGCACGCGCCGCAATTTCAAAGCATAATACATTAGAGTCAACTTCGTGATATTTACCATCTACCAATGTTGCCTTGAAATCTACCGTCGGATAGCCAATCAGAACACCTGTCTGTTGTGCTATCTTCAAACCTTTTTCTACACCTGGGATGTATTCTTTTGGAATCGCACCACCAACAATCTTGTTTTCGAATTCGTAACCTGCACCTGGTTCTAATGGTTCAAATTCAATTTTCACCTGGGCATACTGACCCGAACCACCAGACTGTTTTTTATGTGTGTATTCTTCAGTAATCGGTTTGCGGAATGTTTCACGGTATGCAATACGTGGTTCACCAACGTTAACATCAACCTTGAATTCACGCAACAAACGATCAACCAAAATTTCCAAATGCAATTCACCAACACCGGCCAGAATTGTTTGACCTGATTCTTCGTCAACCGATACACGGAACGACGGGTCTTCTTTGGCCAATGCTTGCAGACCCAGAGACATTTTTTCAATATCTGCCTTGGTCTTTGGTTCAACTGCGATACTAATAACTGGTTCTGGAACATGAATCGATTCCAACAAAATTGGATTAGATTCATCACACAATGTATCCCCGGTAATTGTTTCCTTCATACCAACCAATGTGATAATATCACCAGCCGATGCTTCTTTGATTTCTTCACGATTATTTGAATGCATCAACAGCATACGACCAACACGTTCACGCTTATCACGATTAGAATTATAAATGTATGAACCTGATACCAATTTACCAGAATAAATACGGATAAACATCAAATTACCAACGAACGGATCATTTGCAACCTTAAATGCCAACGCACTGAATGGTTCTTTGGCATCTGGTTTACGCGAATCAACCGTTTCGCCATCCATTTTTGTACCAGAAATCGCCGGAATATCCAACGGACTTGGCAAATAGTCAACAATTGCATCCAATAATGGCTGAACACCCTTGTTCTTAAATGCCGTACCACATAATACCGGATTAAAGTTCTGGCCAATTGTACCCTTGCGGATTAATTTTTTGATGGTTGCTGTATCTGGAATTGTGCCTTCCATATACGCTTCCATAATTTCATCATCCAAGGTTACAACTTCTTCAATCAATTTTTCGTGTAATTCTTCGGCCTTGGCTTTCAGTTCTTCTGGGATTTCGGTAACGATTGGTTCTTTGCCCATATCATCTTCCCAAACAATGCCACGCATTTCAACAACGTCAACAACGCCACGGAAATCAGATTCTGCGCCAATTGGGAAATTCAGAACCAATGGATTTGCACCCAAACGTTCACGAATCATATCAACACAGCGGAAGAAATTACCACCAATACGATCCATTTTGTTTACAAAACAAATACGTGGAACGGCATAACGATCTGCCTGGCGCCATACTGTTTCTGTTTGTGGCTGAACACCGGACACAGATTCAAATACCGCGACCGCGCCGTCCAACACGCGCAAGGAACGTTCTACTTCCATTGTAAAGTCCACGTGTCCCGGTGTATCAATCAAATTGATACGATGATCACGCCAGAAGCATGTCGTTGCCGCAGACGTAATTGTAATACCACGTTCTTGTTCCTGTTCCATCCAGTCCATGGTTGCGCCACCATCGTGCACTTCACCAATCTTGTATGTTTTACCCGTATAGAACAAGATACGTTCAGAAGTTGTTGTTTTACCCGCGTCAATATGGGCCATAATGCCGATATTGCGGTACATATGTAAAGGTGCGGTTTTTCCGACTGACATGTATCTTTCCTTTTCCTTTGTATTTTATTACCAGCGGAAGTGAGCAAACGCCTTGTTCGCTTCTGCCATTATGTGTGTATCCAATTTCTTCTTAAATGCGCCACCCTGGCCCGCCAAGGCATCACGCATTTCACCAAACAGTCTTTCTTCCATAGAACGTTCACCACGTTTACGTGCGAACATTACCAACCAACGCAAAGACAGGGTCTGCTGGCGTGCTGGGCGAACTTCACATGGAACCTGATATGTTGCACCACCAACGCGGCGACCTTTTACTTCAACAGATGGTTTTAACGCGTCAACTACTTCCAAGAATGCCGCTAATTCATCACCGTCTTTTGCAATTTTTTTCAATCTTTCCAATGCACCATATACGATGTTTTCGGCAACTTCTTTTTTACCGTCCCACATAACCATATTAATACATTTCGCAACAACCAGATTGTTATACTTAGAATCTGGCAAGATAACGCGTTTCGCTGCTGCTTTACGTCTTGACATAATTTTTATCCTTTTTAATTCTTCATCTGATTTTTTTCAGATTACTCACACACGCTGTTCGTATGTGTTTGGTTTAACTGTTATTATTTTTTGGTCTTTGCACCGTACAAAGAACGACCCTGTTTTCTGCTATCCACACCCTTGGTATCCAATACACCACGGATGATATGATATTTAACCCCTGGCAAGTCCTTTACACGACCACCACGAATCATAACAACGCTGTGTTCTTGTAAATTATGACCTTCGCCTGGGATATAGGCTGTTACTTCACGGCCATTGGCCAATTTTACACGGGCAACCTTACGCTGCGCCGAGTTAGGTTTTTTCGGTGTTGTCGTATAAACACGTGTGCAAACACCACGTTTCTGTGGGTTTTCCATCATGTCAGGCGCAGTACTTTTTACCACGACTTTTTTACGAGGTTTCCGAATCAGTTGGTTTACTGTTGGCATTCAAAATCTCTTTGTTTTCTACCTGTTTTTTACCTTGCGCAAAAGCCACCTAATCAGACTTATTTCAACAACTTAGGCCGGATTATAAATCTGCAGTTCTCAGGCGGTTTTTGTGTTTTTTACTTTCCTTATTTACACAGAAAGCGAATATACTATAACCGCGCCCCCCCGCATTGTCAAGGAAAATCTAGGAAAAAATAATAAGAATTCCGCTTGAAACCGCCGTATTTTTAGGACTTTACGCAAAACAACATTTTGACAAAATCTCAGACCGTCATCTTTCTTGCAACTATCCGAAAAGCAAGAATATATATTATTTTGATTTATTTTTTATTTTACGCCAGGCTGCGTGATTCTTCTTATGCGTTTCATAATCACGGGCGAATTTATGTCCGCCCTGCCCGTCGGCAACAAAATACAGATATTTTGTATCGGCGGGTTTTAACGCCGCACTTATCGCGGAACGCCCAACATTTGCAATCGGCGCCGGCGGCAGACCTTTGTTTTTATAAGTATTATATGGACTGTCCACCCCCAGGTGCGCTTTTAACAACGGCGCCCCCTGCATATCCCCCAGGCCATTTGTTATCGCATATACAACCGTCGGATCCGCCTGTAATCGCATTCCTTTATTTAATCGATTAATATAAACACTGGCCACCATTGGCATTTCTGATTCCCGTGGTGTTTCCTTTTGCACAATAGACGCCAGCACAATAACATCATCCCATGTCTTTAACGGTTTTGGCAAACGACGAATATATCGATCCATTTCCGCCTCCAGCGCAACCATTTTTTTTCGCATCAATTCCAGCACCGCCAACCGCGACGTCCCACGCGCCACCCGATATGTGTCTGGGAACAAATCACCGTCTTTCAAATCACACACCGGCAAAGATTTATCTGAACCACATTCCACCCCACCGGTTAGGCCAGATGCCCCCAACAATAACTGCTTAATCTGCTTAACTGTCAATCCTTCGGGTATAACAACCGTTGTTGCGGCAACATCCCCATCGGCAAACATCCGCGCCAGGCCCCAACTGCTTATCCCACGGGGAATATCATATTCGCCACTTTGCACCCGCCCGCCATTCATACGTACCGCCATCTTAAATGTCATCGGCGACACCACCATGTTATGCCGTTGCAGTTCACGTGCCACCGCCCCAACCGACGCCCCACGATTTATAATAAATGTACGCGGCGCAACAACCGTTGAACGAATACCAAACTGCCAAAACATCAATGCGAACGCCACCGCCGCAACCAGCGCGACAACCACAATCGATTTATTTTTTCGGAAAAATCTTTTCATTCTCATAACGCGTATTATGACAGATAAAAATCATTTTGCAAACAGGCCACAATAAAATATCGACCATCAATCCCGCACTAATAAAAAAATGACCCATTGGGCCATATAAATATGTGTCGTGACTGGGCTATAATTCCCACCGCTTTGGCGGCGGGCCCCTTTCGCCTGCGCTAACGCTACGGCTCGAACCGCACAGTGTGTACACAATGTTTGGTATCGACCATCACTCCCGCACTAATAAAAAAATGGCCCATTGGGGCCATTTTTTTATTAGTGGTCGGAGTGACTGGGTTCGAACCAGCGACCTCTACGTCCCGAACGTAGCGCTCTACCAGGCTGAGCTACACTCCGTCTAAAACCGAACGCCCGTGATTATGCAACGGATAAGACAAAAAATCAACCTAATTTTTTTGAATTTTTACTTGTATTTTCGCCACCTGTACACCATATTTACTCTTGCAAACCAAAGGGAAAAAAATATGTTCGCACTACGGTTTTTAAGCAAAGATACATTTGATAATTATGATGATTACAAAGAAAACGCGGTGCCAAATGTTCCTGACAACTTTAACTTTGCATATGATGTTATCGATGAAATTGCAAACCAGGCACCGGATAAAGTTGCCATAATCTGGACAGATGACAGTGGCGAAACAAAAACATTTACATTTCGCGATTTATCCAGATATTCAAATATGGTTGCCAACTTTCTGACCGATCGCGGGATAAAGCGCAATGACACCGTTTTATTATTTATGCGCCGTCGTTGGGAATATTGGATTTTAATGATGGCCATGCATAAAATTTGCGCAATTCCAATTCCATCGACCAACCAATTAAAATCCAAAGACATTAAATATCGCATCGATACCGCCGGCGTCAAAACAATCATCGCATTTGATGACGGACAAATAATGGATGAAATCAAATCTGCAATTGGCGATGACAAAGATATACAATTAATTAAATCAACAGAAATCGAATCCGCACTGGAATATTATCCCGATACACTTGCGCGCATCCCCAATAAAAACACAGACACCATGGTAATATATTTTACCAGTGGCACAACCAACATGCCAAAAATGGTTGCCCACAATTTTACATACCCATTGGGACACATTAACACCGCCCTGTTCTGGCAACGCCTGGATGACAATGATATACACTTTACATTATCTGAATCAGGTTGGGCAAAATGTTCATGGGGCAAAATGTATGGCCAATGGCTGGCGGGTGCAACGGTATTTATATATGATTTTGCACGCGTATTTAACGCGCATGATTTATTAACCGCAATTTCCACACACGGCATTACATCATTCTGTGCACCACCGACGGCATACAAAATGATGATTCACGCCGATATGTCAAAATACGATTTATCAAAATTAAAAAATGCTGACATTGCCGGCGAAGCCCTAAACCCAGAAGTCTATGACCGCTTTCTGGAAAAAACGGGCATCAAACTGCGCGAAGGATTTGGCCAAACCGAAACATGCGTCATGCTGTTCAACAATCCATGGATTGAACCCAAGCCGGGCTCTATGGGAATGCCGGCCGCCGGCTGGGATGTCCAGTTACTGGATGAACGCGGTCGCCCCATTACAGATGGCAGTGTCGGCGAAATATGCGTATGCATAAAAGACAAACGGCCCGTTGGCCTGTTCCAGGGATATCACAACAACGAAAAACAAACCGCCGATGTGTATCGCGATGGATATTATCATACCGGCGACGTCGCATATCGGGATAACGATGGATATTTTTGGTTTGTTGGCCGTAATGACGATTTGATTAAATCCGCTGGCTATCGTGTCAGCCCGTTCGAGGTTGAAAGTGTCCTGACCGAACATCCCGCCGTACGCGAAGTTGCCGTAACCGGCATTCCCGATGCCGCCCGCGGCCAGGCGATTAAGGCAACAATTGTTTTAAACAAAACATTTACACCATCTGATTTATTAACACGCCAACTAATCAATCATGTAAAGCAACGCACCGCACATTACAAATGTCCGCGCGTTATTGAATACGTCGATTCGTTACCAATGACAATCAGTGGGAAAATTCGTCGTGCCCTTATCCGCACACTGGACAGTGCCAAGGTCAACATTATCGATCCAATCAAAGAAAACGTTATCGAGCCAATCAAAGAAAACGTCATTGAACCAATCAAAGAAAATGTTATCGAACCAATTCGTGATACATTGGGCCTGAACAAAGACGAAGACAAGAAGGAAGAAGAAAACAAACCTGAAACCGAAAAATAACAAATCCCCCAGACAAACTGGGGGATTGTTTTGCCCCCACAACCTTTTAAGTTGACACAAATATTTTTTGTTATAAAATTTCGTCTATGGAATTATATCACGGAACCACGGTTCAAAATTTACCAGAAATCAGACCGCATTTGGATGGCTATCAGTCCACGCCATATGTTTTTGCCACACCAAATTTTGCATCCGCCCTGCGATATGCCGTTTATAACAAAGGCAATAATTATTTTGGCATTGAAAACGACACCGCAACAATAGTTGAATCCTTTCCTGGTTCTTTTGAAAAGACATATTGTGGCACATCTGGTGTAATATATGTATTACCCCCAGGGTCATTTCAATTAACAGAACTGCACCCTAATAAATCTTTTACAGTAATCGAATATGTTTCCACAGAAACAGTTAAACCAATCAAAGCAATCCAAATTCCAGACGTGGGTCAAAAAATACTGCGTGGCGAAGAATTGGGGTACATCAAAATATATCGATATCCCGACATACCAAAAAACTTCTTTGCATTTGGTGAAGGGCCACGGCAAAAAATCCAACGATTTTTATATAAACACTTTGTTCAGAAACAAAAATAAGAAAAATTCCCCCAGCACCAAATCCTTGCTTAGGAAAAAATCAATTAGAATGATTTAGATAAAAACAAATCGGGAATCGTAGTGTACACGTCGCTACATGAGATTCCCGATTTGTTTTTAGATGAATTATTATAATTTATTTTTTTATTTAATTTTTTTAAGGACGATGCTGGCGTTTGTCCCACCGAATCCGAAACTATTGCTAAGTACAACATTCACATCACGCTTTTGCGCCGTATGTGGCACCAGGTTGAAATTACCAACCGCATCTTCGGGATCATCCAAATTAATTGTTGGCGGAACAACGCCATCACGAATCGCACAGACACTAAATATCGCCTCTACCGCGCCGGCCGCCCCCAACAGGTGTCCCGTTACAGACTTGGTTGACGACATACATACATCTGCGCCATTAAACAGTTCCTGGACCGCGGCCAATTCACCAACGTCGCCCAAACCGGTCGATGTACCGTGTGCGTTAACATAGTCAACATCCGCCGGCGTCAATCCTGCATCTTTGATTGCGGCCATCATTGCACGTTTGCCACCTTCGCCATTTGGCGCGGGCGCCGTGATATGATATCCATCACCCGACAGACCATACCCGGCCACCTCGGCATAGATTTTTGCACCACGCGCAACCGCATGTTCATATTCTTCCAGAACCAAAACACCGGCGCCTTCGGCCATGATAAAACCATCACGATTTTTATCCCATGGGCGCGATGCGGCCTCTGGTGCATCATTGCGCGTACTTAATGCGCGCATTGCCGAAAATCCCGCCAGGGCGATTCGACTAACCACACCTTCAGTACCACCACAAATCATAATATCTGCATCACCATATTTAATTAAACGCGCCCCTTCGCCAATCGAATGGGCACCGGTTGCACATGCGGTTACCGTTGAAATATTTGGTCCTTTGAATCCATATTTAATCGAAACATGACCCGCCGTCATATTAATAATCCCCTTTGGAATAAAGAAGGGGCTGACCCGACGTGGACCACCTTCGTGTAACGCGATACAATTTTCATAGATGGTATCAAATCCACCAATACCACTGCCGATGGAAACGCCAATACGTTCTTTGTTCCCATCATATTCAATTAATCCCGCATCTTTAATTGCTTCGTCCGCGGCAACCATGCCATAGATAATACATTTATCCATCTTACGTTGTTCACGTGGTTCAACGATGCTGTCTGGGTTGTATTGTCCGGCCCCTATCCCACGTTCTGGGATACCGGCGATTTGGGACGCCAAATCATCTACATCAAATTCAGTAATTTTACGAACACCTGATTTTCCGGCAACGACATTTTTCCATGCAAACTCAACCCCGGTTCCAACCGGCGAAACAATTCCCATACCTGTAATAACAACTCTTCTCATAAGATATAATCCTTTATCACATTAACGAAACGACGCAACAATAATGCCCGATTAGGACAGAAAATACAATAAAAAAATCCGTCATCACATATTGCAATGACGGACCAAAGAATTAAACACACTAAAACAAAATTATTTCTGGTGTGCTTCGATATATTTAACTGCATCGCCAACTGTCTGCAATTTACCTGCTTCTTCGTCTGGAATTTCAACATCGAAAACCTTTTCAACTTCCATAACGAATTCAACAACGTCCAGACTGTCTGCACCCAAATCATTAACAAAAGATGCAGTTTCTGTAACCTGGGCTTCATCAACACCCAATTTTTCAACGATAACTTTTTTTACTTTTTCAAATGTTTCTGACATTTTTTTTCCTTTTTTATTTGAATTGTTGGTCCCCCTTGGGAACGTCATTACATAAAACTATCATTTTAGCCATATGATGTCAAGAAATTATAACAAACTATAACAAATTGACAAAAAAATCATATTCTATAAAGCACACTCAGATTCCAATAATTCATCTAATAAATTATTCATATTTTCTTGGAAATCTGATTTATCTGGCGCCCATTTCAATTTCCGTTTCAAGAATTTATACACATCATCCATGGTCAGATTTTCAATTCCCGCGCACTTGGCAACCCGCCCCCACGCAACCCGCGGATCAATGATATGAAAACCACCCCGTCCCGGAAATACCCAATTCCCCGACTGTGGCAAATCCTGTAATAAAACAATCGCACGATATGACAACGGATGCGCCCCCCACATATCATGGTTAAAATCTAAATCTTCCCATTTCATTGCAAAGATTTTAGATTTTGGTGCAAACCCATAAATCAACATCAAGAACGCCGCCCGCAAATTTTGATCCTGCATTTTTTCAATCGCGGCAATCAATCGCAACAAACCGTTTCTGTTCAATGGTCGCACACGTCGCTGTTGTTCAACACGCGGTATTTCAACAACCGGATTTTTTTTGACGTATCCATTTTCCAGCGCAAACTTAAACACACTTTGCAGTAATTCCTGCATACGTCCGGCAATTGCAGGTCCATTAATATTTTCAATTACATTTTGTATATCTGTGGACGATATTTCTGAAACATTTTTTTCAAACAACCCCACCAGGTGGCGTTTAATTGCGCGTTCCAGTTTTGTCCGCGAATCTTCGCCACGCCGCACACACTTTTCCAGATACAAATCCATAAATTTTTGAAATTTTATTTTGCGCCGACGCGTTACCGGTTTTTGTTTTGCAGCATCCAACACGGTCTGCACGGCACTGCGCGCATCTTCGATATCGACATCGGGATAATTGCCAATTATAATTCTTTTATCTTTTCGATTTACCCGTTTACGAACAAAAAATGTTTTTACCCCCCGACTGGTAATATACATCCGCAGGCGTGGTTCCGACACATCTTGAACCACATCAAACCCGGTCTGCGGCGCCGGCAGATTATCCAAGATATACGGATTAAAAAAGAACTGGTGCGCCATGGGCGACCCCTTTTGTTTTTATTTTACGTTTTCGAATTTATTCTTCCAAAATTCTGCTTTTTGTTTTTGCGCATTGTTATATTTGTCTTTATTTGCACAATAAATTTTATTCAGATTCCAACACGCACACCCCCGCACTTCACACAATTGTTCATCATCACGTGGCGCAAATTTTTCACAGTGCGAATATTTATAAACCGGAACATCGATTCCATCTTCATTTGTGTCATAAAACATAACCTGTCGCTTTATACACGACGACCCAAGAAACAAATCTTCACAACAATCATATGTACGAACCAACGATGATTTCGCCGCAAATGTCAACTGGGCCCAATTTTGACACGCACGCCCCAGTTCTTTATACTCCTTAACATCTTTGCGTATCTGCACAATTGGTGTTTTTATTAAATACTTAACCCAGTTTGACATTTTCTATCACCCTTTATGAAACCTTTAACGCATTGATAAACGCAGATTGTGGGATTTCGACGTTGCCAAATGTGCGCATACGTTTTTTACCCTCTTTCTGTTTTTCAAGCAGTTTACGTTTACGTGTTATATCCCCGCCATAGCATTTTGCCGTAACATCTTTGCGATATGCGGCAATCGTTTCGCGTGCAATAATTTTTCCACCTATTGCGGCCTGTAAAGGAATTTTGAATTGATGACGCGGAATCAGGTCTTTTAACTTTTCCACAATCTGGCGGCCGCGTTTTTCTGCGAACGAACGATGACACATAAACGATAATGGCTCTACATTTTCTTCGTTCACCAGGATTGAAACCTTGACCAAATCAGATGGCTGATACCCCTGGACCACATAGTCAAACGATGCATATCCCGATGACAAAGATTTAACCCGGTCATAGAAATCAAACACAATTTCCGCCAACGGCAACTGATAAACCAAAACCGCACGATTACCAACATAAGAAATATTTTCTTGGATTCCCCGTCGTTCCGCGCACAGCGACATAATCCCCCCCATATATTTATCCGGCATCATAATCGTGGCACGCACCCATGGTTCTTCGATTCTCTCGATTCGTGTTGCCTCTGGCATATCGGCGGGATTTTCCAAATCGATACATTCGCCATTACGCAAATAAACCTTGTACAGCACACTTGGCACCGTGTTAATCAGATTCAGATTAAATTCGCGGCTTAATCTTTCACTGATAATTTCCATATGCAACAGGCCCAAGAATCCGCATCTTAATCCAAACCCCAGCGCAGATGACTTTTCCACCGTGAACATAAACGACGCATCATTTAATGCCAACTTTTCCGAACTTTCACGAAACGCGGGATAATCATCTGCCTCGACCGGAAAGAACGATGAAAACACCACCGGTACAGACGGCTTAAATCCCGGCAACATTTCGGCACCTGTGTTTTTTGCATCCGTTATCGTATCCCCAACCTTGCAGTCGTGAATTGTCTTCATACCCGTGATAATAAATCCAATTTCACCGGTATGCAGCGTATCAACATTAACCATTTTCGGGGTAAAGTATCCGATTTTATCAACCACATATTCCGCACCCGTTGCCATAAATTTAATCTTTTGCCCACGGCTTAACGCACCATCAACCACACGCACCAAAATCACAACCCCCAAATACGAATCGTACCAAGAATCCACCAACAACGCACGTGTCGGCGCATTTTCATCACCATGCGGCGGCGGTAATTTTGTTACAATTTCTTCCAACAATTCTGGGACACCGGCGCCGGTCTTGCCCGATACGGCCAACGCTTCGTTCGCGTCCAGGCCAATAACATCCGCAATCTGTTCGCGCGTGGCGGCAACATCACTGGACGGCAAATCAATCTTGTTCAACACCGGCAACATTTCCAAATCATTATCCAACGCCAAATACGCATTGGCCAACGTCTGTGCCTGGACCCCCTGGGTTGCATCGACCAGAACCAGCGCCCCTTCGCACGCGGCCAGCGAACGCGACACTTCGTAAGAAAAGTCCACATGTCCCGGCGTATCCATTAAATTCAGTTGATATTCCTGTCCATCCTTTGCGGTATAATTCAATCGCACCGTCTGGGCCTTAATCGTAATACCGCGTTCACGTTCAATATCCATAGAATCCAAGACTTGCGCCTTCATCTCGCGCGATTCCAGGCCACCTGTAAATTCGATTAAACGGTCCGACAGCGTCGATTTACCATGATCAATATGTGCAACGATTGAAAAATTCCGGATATTAGATTGCTTCATAAAAATACACCTATGCTTTATGCGCATATACTAGTATAGTATTGCCGCATTCGCAAGGTGTATTTTTCACAAAAATCAAAATTTACAAATTGTTTAACAACTCATCAATACGCGCGGCTTTTTCCAGCGTATCATCATATTCGAATCGAATATCTGGGACATATTTCTGATTCATACGCGCGGCCAGTTCATAACGCACCCCACGCGTAACATCATCCAGGCGTTTTTGCACCGCGCCCCTGTCTTCATTACGGGAATAGTAATACAGGCGCACAAATTGCAGCCCCCCATGCGCCACCGCCCCCACCAGCGACACGCCCGATAAAATCGCATCATCACCATAGTTGTCGCGCAAAATTTCCGCAACCAGTGTCTGAACCTTACTTGCGATACGTTCCCCACGATTAGAATTAATTTGTCTTTTTGCCATACTTATTTATCTTTGTTTGTGATATAATTGATTATTGTAAAATATAAATTACAATCAAGCAATTTTTTATAGATAAAAAACAGGGATGTGAAATGAAACTTATCGACCACATATTAAAGAAATCCGAAAGTCCGGCATATTCATGGATTGTATTTTTCCTGACCGTTTGTGAATCTATATTTCTCTTTATTCCACCCGAAGTATTCATGACCCCCGCCATCGTCGCGTCCAAGAAACGCGCCTTGCCGATAACAGTTGCGGCATCACTGGGGTCATTGGTTGGTGGTGCATTGGCATATTTGATTGGTATGTGGCTATACGATTCGGTTGGCATTTGGTTAATTGAAACGTTTTCAAATCCTGAATTAATTGAAACCGCGATTAAGCCAATGTTCACCAAATACGGAATATTGATAATTGTTTTAACGGCGGTAACCCCAATACCGTACAAGTTACTGGCAATATGGCTGGGCTTTATCGGGTATCCAATGTGGCTGTTCCTGGGGGTATCTGCGATATTCCGCACGGGCCGTTTTGCGATAATTGGTGCCCTGCTTTATTATTTCCAGGAACGCGCCAACACAATTGTAAAGAAATATTTTTGGCCATTAACCTTTGGCGCAATAATTGCGGCGGGCCTGGGGATATTTTTGATAAGCCTGTTTTAAAAATCCCATCACATATTAACAATATTTTCATTACTGTTATACTTCTTCTTACCAGGCGGGGCCTTGCGGCCCCGCCCCCTTTCCCAACACTTTCCTACGCGAGGTAGCGCCCCAGGTTAAATCCGCAGAACTTATCGCAGAAGATAAAGCAAGACAAGATTGCATCGGTAATATTTCTTCCTGTTTCCAAAAAGCTTGTAAAGACACTATCGACCCTAATGACCCAG
>JAGBHZ010000017.1 GCA_017935245.1 Alphaproteobacteria bacterium
CTGCGAACTGTCGCTATTGCTCTGCATTGCTTCTTCGGCCGCGGTCTGGGCAAACAATGTTTCCACTTCATCCGCCGTCAGGCCGATATACTGAATCTTTTGTGCAACATCTTGTAATTTTTCAGTTGCAAGTTTCAAGGCTTCTTCGGTCTTGGCATAATTTTTTATGTTCTTGGAACAAGAACAGCGCCCCTGGTTATCGTCCAGAACATCACAGAAATTATCCATACAATCGGTATATTGTGCCTTGCAAAAATCAGTAATTTGGGCCAATTCATCCATTGACACCTTTACATCTTCTACAACAACCTCACTTTCATTCGAATTATTAACACGAACGGTCGGAACACGCGAAAGTGCCGACGACGTATTACGCATCGCGACACGACCGGTGTACAACGGCGTATTTACTGTATCCGTTTGTGTAATTGATGTTGTTACCGCACCGGCACGGGCCGCCACAACCGGGGCCGCAATCTGGGCCGCACGACGCGCCGAAACCTTTTGCGGATTCATTGCCGCGCGCGTTACCGCCGCACGCGACGCCGTACCACGTGTCATTGCATTACGTGTTTGGGAAATATTTGCCGCCGCACGGGACGCAACCGCACGCGATGGCGCCACAGACGATGTACGCGTTGTTGCCGTCTGGGGAACCGCACGCGATGCACGACCCGACGTTGAACGCGACGAAGACCGCACCTGGGCAACTGGCGCAACCGGCACCACCACATCTTCGACAACGACATCTTCTTCGACCGGAACATCTTCGTCGAACATTTCGACATCAGAATATTCAATCATGTCGTCATAGTAGATGGGCGCAACCTCTGCAAATGCGGGCATTACCAGCAATCCACTTAATACTGCAACAAATCTTTTCATGGCTATTTTTCCCTTCTCTTTCACAACATTTTATCATATCCCCCCACCCCAAACAAGCAAAAAAACACACAAAAACTTAATACAAACAATAAAACGCCCACACGGGGCGTTTGAATCTTTGGTTGTGCAGTCTGTGCAATTCGCGAGCCGAATTAAGAGAGATTGGACAAGTAATAGAAGGGTTGAAAGATAAGATAAATTTGATAGATTTACATTAAAGTATATTTTTGATATAATAAGACAGATGCAAACAAATCTTGATTTTTTTGATAGTTTATTCGCAGAAAATTTTATTTCTGAATACAATCACTCTAATTATACGGAAGAATTTGACGGCACAAAATTCTTTCATATGGATTGCAGTGGTTTTGTTTATTGGTGCCTGGCACAAATGGGTTATAAACGCGCATTGGTCGAATTACGCCATTTCTTAAAACAAAATGATTTTATAAAAATAAACAGATTTTTTTGTAAAGATTTTTCATTTATTCATGAACATAAAAAAGAATTAAAATATTGGCAATTCATAGACAAACCTGTGGCTGGCTCTATTATGGTTATTGTATTTCCTGATGGAAATGGACATTGTATGTTTGTCAAAAAAATACTGGCAACAAATAAAAATACTATAAAAATTCAGGTAATAGATTCTACACAATATCCACATAAAAATGATACAAGAACCGATACTGGCATTGGTATCGGAGAAATAGAGATTATTTATGAAAAAGATAATTCGTTATACAATTCCAACAATCAATCTTTACCGATAAGGAAGGCAGATTTTTATTTTGTATTGCCCCAAAAATAAAAAAGTTCGAAAGTGGTAAAATTTTGCATTTTTCTAAAATTAAACTTTCGAACTTGGTGAAAATAATAGAAAACAAAATAAAAGCCGCCTTTATCGGCGGGCTTGTCAATCTTGGTTGGGGCAGCTGATTCCCTCGGCATAAAAAATGCCTGCGGGGCATTCCTAACGGTTTGACTACGCAATACTTGTCAAACCTACTCATTGTCGAACCACGGCAACAAATCATTGTTGCATGCCATCAAACCATCACACCACAAACCAAAATTAAAACGCCCACACGGGGCGTTTGAATCTTTGGTTGGGGCAGCTGGATTCGAACCAACACTGACGGAGTCAGAGTCCGGAGTTCTACCATTAAACTATGCCCCAAGCACCGCGGATTATAGGACTTTTATTTTCCCAACGCAAGCAGAAAATTTCTGTCTAGAAATATATATAAGCATATGATATAATTCACCCAGACTCCAATGGGAAACGAAGTTGGGCTGTCAGAAGCCGTGTTCAAAGCTGGTGTGCATAGCACCATAACATCCCTGACCAAAGTCGGGGAGCTGTTGATTATAAAATACGGGAAACCGAAAGATTAACAGAATCATTTGCTTTGAACTGATTTCTGAACTTCCTGACCGCCAAAAATTCCCATGGCGGTTTAATTTTTACATGGAGGGATTGTGCGGTTCAGCTTTTTATTTTTTTTAATTTTCCCATTTATGGCATCGGCAAATCTATTGCAGGTGCTTCACGAAAATTCACAAACAAAAAATCTGGATGAATTGGTCCAAGAATTACAAGAGCTGGAAAAAGATGCAACATACCCAACAGACAAAGAAAAAGAAGATTTTTTAGCCGAATTTTATGAAGCCTATGAAGCAGCCAAGGAAAAAGAACAATCATTTGCCAATCGCATGCTTGGTGGTCTGGCCATTGGTGCATCGGGCATTGGTGGCATGCAAATGGCATCCGCAATGGCCGAACAAAACGCAGATGCAGATGCCGAACGCGATATGCGTGCCTATCTGGCCACATTTCATTGTAACTATGGCGATGGACAAAACATAAAGTATGGCGAAACAAATATTGAATTACCGGGCGCGGCGGAATTAATCCCATTGTACGCAGAATATGTAACATTGGCCAATGACCTAAAGACGCGCAAGGAACAATTGGGCATGAAACCGGGCATTGAATCCGAACCGATTCTGAATTCTGCAACAACGGGATTGTATGACGATGTTGCGGTTGATAAAACGTCCGGTGCATATACATCATTGGCACGCGCATTACAAAACCCCAATGGCGAAGATGCTAAAAAATGGTCCGAAACCCGCGATGAAATTGCCAAGAAATTAAAAACCGGGGCAATTGTTGGCGGGGTTGGTATTGCCGGTGGGGCGGTTGGGAATGTTTTAATTAATCACACTGATACAGACATTGAAAAAACAACAAAACAAAAAAAATTAAGCACACGGGGTAAAAAATGAAAAAAATAGCCCTGACCCTTTTATCAATCTTTTTCACGGCACCATGTCTGGCAAACATACACATAAATCCAGACACAGTTGTTTCCATTGCCAAAGAATTTGTCGCATCAGACAAAGTGGTTAACGTAATCAACGAATATAAAAATCAACTAAAAACAGCAAATGGCACGGGTATATCCGCCCAGGCTTTATGGGACATTTGTACAATTGCGGGATGGGACATCAAAAAAACAGACGGCAAGGCTAAATGTGAAGAATTCGTAAACACCATGGTCCGCAGGGCAAGCATAAAATTCTCTCATGCATGCGATACACAATACAAAGGCAAAAGCGGATATATTTGCGTTGATGATTTCTTTACAAACAAAGTCTATGGTGGAACCCAGGTCAATTTAACCCCAGGTCAAACATTGGCCAAAGAATATGCACGCTTAAAACATGGTGATACATCACTTCAGTGCAAAAACACTCCTAACAAAAGGGGAATGTTGGACTACACCTTGATGTGTACATCACATAACCAAAACACATACTATGAATTCGTGTTTGACGATTTAGAAGAGCCAAAAGACCAAACAATAAAAAACAGTATCCTAAATGCAATCTGTCGCATGTATGACGCAAAACCAACCACGCCCAGCTGTACAGGCGGCGGCACAAATGTCAGTGGCACCGCCACATGTTGGGGGGCATCCTGCGCAGCGGATAATGCAAAATGCGAAAAAATAAACCAATCTATGGCTAAATTTGGATATATAGCAGAATATAAAAATGGAAAATGTGAAATAAACTTTAATACAATCACCACGCAAGAAGACCTAAAAACCGCATACGGCATTGATAACTTTGCATTCTGTCATGGAATTCAGGTTACAAACGCACCCAATGTTGAAACACACCTGAAACAATATGTCGCTGAACGCGCGGGCGTATCGGCATCATCGGTCAAATGTGATTCTGGGTTTAACACATATACCGGAACTGGTTGCGCACGAAATGGCATAACCGATTTCAAAGACGACATAAAAACATGTCGTGTTGGCGACAATCAGATTGATTTTGTCTTTGACGACATAAATGAAAAATGGAAGAAAACCGTAGAGGGCGGCGTTCAGGGTATGTCTTGTATCGTAACCGGTGGCACATACAGTGGCGAACGTTGTATCGGCCTGGGCGAACAACAGTGCAACATCCTGCGCCAATCAAATTTGAAAGAATGCCCCGAATGCAAGGCCGCCAAATGGGACAAAGAAACCGAGAGTTGTGTGTTGCCATCATCTACATCTGCACAAAACCTGCAACGTGGTGTAAACATCACAATGATTGTTGGCGGTGCGATTTTTGGTATTGTTATTACCGTTGCGACCGTCGGTACGGCCACCGCCGCGGCTGCGGGTACAGCCGCCGCGACCAAGGCCGCAATTGCATTTACCGCCATTGAAACCGTTGGTGCTGGTATCGAGGTTGCCGCCCAGTTAAAGATAGATGCAATGGCGGACAAATTCTTGGTTGAAAGTAATAAATGCAAAAGCGCAACATGCGCCCGGGAAATGCTGTCGCAAAACCTGCAACGCATGGCAAACGTGCAAAACGACATGACCGCGGCCGAGGCGGACGCAGTTGACAGCGAAATGGCACGTCTGGCAAACCTTATCCCAGACGATGACGAAATCTGGGCAACAATGTTGGTAAATGGTACAGATATGGCGGATAATAAACTGGGGTTCTTTGATACCGATTCTTGGGAACCGGAACAGGTCTGGCGTGCGGTTGGCATTGGCCTGCAACTGGCATCGTTGATAACCGGTATTACCAAATGGGCAATATCAAAGTCCAGTCGTGTGGCCAAAAGTACCGCCGCCATTAAACAGAAATTCACACGCGCCATACAATCCATAGACAATGCACCAGAGAACACACTGACATCTGCTCAAATGGCTGTCAAGCGCCAGCTGCCCAACAAAACAAAAGCCGTAGCCAATGCAAACAAATTGGATATAATAGACCCCAGCAAATTGACCGGTGACGATATAATATACTATGATTTATGGAAAAAATATGCCCCACGAAATCAGTCGTTTGATGATTTCAAGGCAATGGGAACATTGGATGAAATTCAAGAAATGTCAAAAAGTTGGATTCCGTGGGAAGATATAGAATATAGAAACCAACTGATAAAACAACGTTATGAGTTTTTGTTAGCTAATAAAGAAGCAATGAATCTTTTTCAGTCAACACGTTCGTTTGATGCGGTGGCAGAACAGTATCCTTACTTTGCAAATATTTTACGGCAAGAACGAGAACTTTATGCGAAAGGGGTGCCGAAGTCAAATAGTGGATTTGCAGGCACTTATTCAACGTTTAATCCAGAGCTCAGAAATTTTGTTCGCCAAAGACAAGATTTAACATCTGTGCAAGACAAAATCGAAACAACAGAAGAGATATATAAACATTTTCTCAATCAATCAGTTGTGGACGAAGTTGCAAGTCTGCGTGCGGAACAAATTGACAATCTAATTAACAGTAATCCAACATACAAACAGTACAAGGACAGATTTGATTATCTAACACCAGAAGAAAGGCAAAAATTCGCAACGGATTTAATTAGAGATATAGAAGAGTTAAATGGGGTTGACGTATCACTTTACACGAAAGTGCTACAAGATGATAATTTGCCAGAAGGTGTTGATGCGTTCTATCGCAAAACGCTTGATGAAAATTGGCAACTACTAAAAAGCGAGACGCATATGGATTTTCGTAAAAAGCAAACATTTGAATCTTTTATCCAAGATTTATCGCACGAAGTTGGTGGGCATGCCATAGACTATGAAAATCCAAATGCCGGCGCATTAGGTGCCCAACTGCAAAACACGATTGCGTCCCGATCAACTGTTCAATCTGACGTAGATTACGACGCATATATAAAGAATGCAACAGAACAATCTGCATACAGAATTGGGGCAACAACGGCAAAAACACAGAGTGTAAACAGACTTATTGTCCAAGAATTTGACCCCTATAAAGGATTCTTTGATTCTATGTTAGAAAGAGGGGGAAGTGACACTTTCTCAATTTATACAGAACTAGTAGACGATGGCGGAAAAATTATGACACCGTCACCAGATATGGTAACAAACATTACAAATGTACTTGATGGCAAAGCAATGTACCAAGTACATGGTGACGACACATATCAAATAGAGGCATATTTTGATGAAATTAAATCTAATCTAAACGAACATAATCTAGATATTATACAAGAACCTCGTAATGGTTTTTATTACATCAAGGCACTAAAATAAGAGTTGTAGGTATAAAAAACACCCGCCGTTTAGCGGGTTAATTGCTAAGTATATCGACATGACATATTAGTACATTTCTGTAAAAAATATGTAAAATTAAAATTTTTGCGTTTTACTTTACAATTAAAATCCTTACACTTTTATGATATAATCCATACTATGCACATAAGACTTAGTACCATTATGGAATTTCATTATCGCCGAACCGCCGCACACATCGATTGCCTGAATTATTATGCAGGATTGCTGGGGTATCATTTCCCAGAACACGACAACGATAAAAACCACGGCCCCATGCGTGATGCCTATGCATATGTTAACTATGCCAAATATCATCCCGAATTTGTGTTAAGTGATGCCCGTCGCCAGTTATGGCACGAAATGCATGCCGAACACCACCGCATGCAACCACACCATATCGAACATTATACCGATATGACGGCCGTATCTGATATCACACTGATTGAAATGATTTGCGATTGGCACAGTGCGAATTTTGAACAAAATCATATTACACATGAAGATGGCGACAAATCCGTCCGTGATTTTTTTGACAACACCCTGCGGGGTCGCGCCGAATTACGATGGTCCGCCCACCAATTAAACATAATTGATGAAACAATTGAATTTTTATCTATGTACGCCAACCACGACGATGTTATGGCAATATGGCGCAACCTATTAATTGACTAGTCATACGTTCCTGTGGAACAAATCCCCCAATATATAAATAATTAATACATACAATATCAATGGGGGACATTTTATGCAAACAACAAAAATATTTTCTATAATTGCCGCATGTGTTGCCATTATTCAAAACGCAAATGCATGCACGGGTATCACGTTACAATCCACCGACAAAACCATTGTAACCGCGCGCACAATGGATTGGTCGGGCGCCGAAATAAATAACATGTATGTAATTGTACCACGCGGTTACAGCCAAGAATCATTGTTACCCGACAACAAGAGTGGAGGTCTGGAATTTTCCGCCCTTTATGGATATGCCGGTCTGGCGGTTGAACAACCAGAATTTATAATTGACGGCACAAACGAGGCCGGCTTATCCGCGGCCCTGTTCTATTTTCCAAATTATGGCGAATACGAACCATATAACGAAGCATCCCGGGATATATCCCTGGCCGATTTCCAGGTTGTTTCATGGATTCTGTCGCGCTTTGCCACCATTGACCAGGTCAAATCTGCAATCAATGATGTTCGCATAATCAACATTGACCCATCTGCATCAACGGTACATTGGCGCATAACCGACGTTACCGGCCGCCAGGTTGTTCTTGAAATTGTAAATGGTGTACCAAATTTCTATGAAAACGAAATTGGTGTTTTGACTAATTCCCCTGGGTTCCAATGGCACATGACCAACCTGGATAATTATGTAAATTTAAAACCCGGTGGCGCTGGTCCAACCAATTTTGGTCCAATTGAATTACGCGCATTTGGTTCGGGTTCTGGATTCTTGGGGCTACCCGGCGATTTTACCCCACCATCGCGTTTTGTTCGTGCGGCATTTTTAAAAACATATGCCCAGCAACAAAAAAACGCATCCGACACCATAGCCCAGGCATTTCATATTCTAAATAATTTTGATGTTCCGTCCGGTGTCCAATTTGCGCCTGGCAAATCCCCAACCGATATGCCGGCGGCCACCCAGTGGACAATTGCAACCGATTTAACCAATCGAACAATTTACTATCACACAATGTATAATCGCGCACTGCGCAGGATTGAAATGGATAAAATTGATTTTGCAAATGTTGAATTTCAGTATCATCCACTGGATGAAACAAAACGCGAAACAATCATAAACGTTAAAATTGATTAAAAAACTGGGCACATGCCCAGTTTTTTATTTTTGATTTTGCAATCTAAATAATTCCGTTTTAATTTTATCAATATATGGCACCATATCTGATTTTGCCAACTTCTCACAACTATGAAATTCATCAATTTTCTTAACAAACTTTTGTTGCTGGGGCCACGAAGAAATCTGGCGCAGACGCACACGAAAGACCGGACGCGAATCCATAAAATAATTACTTAGGTGAAATTCTGGCATCAAACCATTACGACGCATTAAAAATCGAATTACATCACGATCCCTTATATCATTCATAAAAAAATACCAATAATGATGACCGTCATTTGCAACCATTTTCACGATATACGATGCCATCGATGCCAGCGCACGCGCATCATTATCCGGCGTACCACCATTGATTTTTGGCACACCATAAAATTTTTCTTTTAAAGATTGTTTTATATTATAAATATGCATTACAACATCCGTAATTAAAAAACCTGGGATGGCTATTATATCCCAGGCATTTTCTTAGTCAAGTATCAATCCATTACACTATATCCCCAATCGGTGCGATAATTTCATCATAAATATTGATTCATTACCAAATTCGTCTGTGTTATTTGGATTAATGCGATATATAAAGCCAAATGCACCATCGGTAAATTCACCAAAACGATGTCGATATGTTCCCATCAAGCGCGTTTCACGAACATCTGGTTGCATTGATAAATTTGCCACATGCGCATCACGCACCACCAAATCATAGTTTCCATCATCACTTTCCACGACATCATATTTGGCATGCGCATACTTTAACGCACCATCTGTAATTGCCAATGGCTGGGCAATTGAAAATTCCAGATTTCCAATATTTGCCCCAAATGCAAATGCATTTGATTCGATACTACTTAACCCCATAACAAATGGCCCCACGGCATCCGACGTCGTACGCGCAAATGTCGCACGGGCCATCACGCCAAAATCATCCGACATATCATAGCGCGACATAACATCAACATATGTTGTATTCCCTGCCCCCATGTTCAACAGTCCATGACTTGCCGCCCCCAACAGGGTATCACTTTCACGCGCAACACCAAACGACGTTGTAACCCCAAATTTATCCCCGGCATATGACACATGACTTTCTGCACCATTGATATGCCCCAATGTACCCGGCACAAATTGGGCCGAAATTGTTGGGTCATTTTCCAGCAAACCTTCGTCCGTTACAAACCCAGAATATCCGCGTCCACCAAATGCCCAATCCCCTACTTTATATTCTGCACCCGTTGCAACCACATTTGACGCCAGGTTTAAAATTGGATTTGCCATACCACTAAAACGGGATTGTCCATCTGTGAAATGACGCTGATACGACGCAGCCAGTCCCCAATTATCATTTTCATAATTCAACGCCAAATTATCCAGCCCCCCCATATTATCAACATATGCGCGTTCTGACACCGCCATCCCCAGGGACACATTACCAATTTTCTTAACCGTTGGCCCATCACCACGAACCTTGAAATCCCCCAACACATCCCCCATATAAAGACCACGTTTTGACGTATTTCCCATTGCGAATTCAGATTCCCAAACGCGTGGCATACGCATTGAACCATCTGCACTTTCCAGCAAATCAAACACCGCCGCACCAATACGCGCCCCCGATAAATTCAACGCACCCGATGCCCGGAACATTGTATTTGTTGCCGCACGCCAATACGTATTTAGTTTGTCCCCATCGGCCGATACAATATCTGTCCCGTTATAGTAATAAATTTTTGTTCCCGGACGTGTTGCCCGTTCTACGTTAATCATGCCATATCCAAATACATCCTTGAACACATCCAGATATTCATCATCACTGATACCCGCATATTCCCCCGGCAATTCATACATTGATTGCAGATAGGAAATCAAATCCGCCTGGTCTGTCCAGCCCGACGTTGTTCCCGGTTTTGTCCCCAGATATGGTCCATCCGCCGTCAGTGCCAACAACTTGAACATCAGTTTATTAATATTTTTTTCATTTGATGGCAATGTCATACCGTTAAATGCCCCCTGGACCATACCAATGGCACCGGCCATTGACGCAACCGCCATTTCTGAATTCAAGCCCGGCGCCGCAAAACACCACGGGTCCAGTCCCCCACTTATCGACATGCCGCATTTTCTGGATGCAAATTGATTCTCGTACGTTCCATCTGATGCGTCAAAACCACTGTACCAATCTGCCAATCTGATTTTCCCACCTGATATTGGATATCCATTAATATCTGTAACATTTGTCCCCTTGGTATTTTCCACCGCCACGACCGTTACAAATAAATGTTCCAGATTTGGATATAACACCGGCGCATAGTTTTCAAATGTCGCCCCCAGTGCCTCAATCGATTTACCATCACCAACCCCATATTCATATGCACCGGCCGAATTCACAATAATCTGGTTTTGCTGGTTACCAACAACATTATACAACGATTCTGCAAACCAAGACGGCTTGTTAACCGATGCATCATTTGACGTATCCAGATTATAATATTGGTCAATATATCCCTGGAAGTCGCTTAGTTTTGACGCATCCGTTGTCAGACCCGACGCCAATGCATGAAAATCACCAAATTTTAAATACCCACTACTGGTCGCGCCCGGGTTTTGGGCAATATTTGCAATAACGTTCACCCATGGTGTCCCACTAACCGACAAATTCGCCGCATTATACATTGCTTCGAAATTTTTAACATCTGCAACCTTCAAAGAACTAACATCACCACCAAATTGCGCAATATAATTTGTACCATCAATTGCAAAATTTAGCGTACTTTCATTTACCGCCCCCGATACAGTATTTGCCCCCCCGTCGGTCGCCGTAAATGTATTTGCATTTGTATTTATTGAAATTGTATATGTAACACCGTCAATTGTAAATGTATCATTATTAGACCATGTTTCGGCATCCACTGCATTTGTAACCGCCCCAACCGTTTCATCAAACACCATCCCACCACCCGTTCGATAAATCGTCAGTTGCCCATTTGGAATAAAACCATAATAGTCCCCCGTCGCCCGCGATGGTGATTCCCAACCACCAACAACCTTGACCGCCAGGTTTTCTGAATTTATTGCATCACCAAACACCGTACCAAATCCCGATAAATCAAATCCATCCAAT
Organism: Alphaproteobacteria bacterium; assembly: GCA_017935245.1. Classification (GTDB taxonomy): domain Bacteria; phylum Pseudomonadota; class Alphaproteobacteria; order Rs-D84; family Rs-D84; genus Enterousia. Next base: position 11,483 of record JAGBHZ010000017.1, read on the forward strand.
TCGGTCAAATCGTCCAAATCTGTCATATTTGTACGATTATAAAATTTACGTGCCCGTTTTGTCATCGCCACCAGTGCCGCATTACATTGCGTTGAATCTTCGCCATATTTATTGCATTGATCTTGTGCATTAATAACCTGGCTTGCATCAACCCATGAAATATATCCATCGCCCAAACTGCCGGTTGAATTCACACCATTGGTTGTAATTGTTGCGACATTAATCGGCTTTCCGCCACCGGGTGTTGTCCCCGTTGGATATGGCAAAGAATTCAGGTCAAACGGCGTATTTGTTTTTGACAGGCGAATTATTGATTGCCCCAAATACCCACGCGCAAACACATCATACGCATACGTCATCAACAGTGGGTTCATTCCCGCCATCGCCGCAAAGTCGGCCGCCTTTTGCGGATCCGAACTGTCCGGCCCCCAATATGTTAAATCCGTTGGACATGTACCATCACTGCTGCATGCGGGTCCATACGGCAATTGAACCAGCATATTTGACCCCTCTTCCCCGCTGTCCCCATTATTACCACCGGGCCGATTACCCGTTGACGGGCCATAGTTATCATTATCATTACCCGGATCAAACACATCGGTTAGTAACAACAGTCCCCCTATAACAACGGCGGCCCCCGCCGCCGTTAATGTCATGCTTTGGGCGGATGACAGTCCGCTAAACAATCCACCACTTCGTTCCGGGACAGTACGATTTTTATATTTTTTAATCTGACGATCACATTGGGATGCGTCCGCCCCATACATCTGTAATATTTGCGCGGCACGTGTATCATTATTCATCAACGCCGTACAAACCAGCGACAATCCCGTCGCATCGACATAGTTTATATCTGCGCCATTATTAACCAGAACCTGCACCTGTTGAATATCGGCATTACGCGCCGCCGCCAGCAACTGGGCCGCCACCATAAAATCATTTTGCGCCGCACGCGCCACAAACGGGACAAAAAATAAAGAAACGAATAATATTCTAATGTACTTCATAACAATTCTCTCTGTCCCACATATTTTAACACAGAAATCTTTCATCTGTCCAGATAAAAAAACGCCCCATCTGGGGCATTTATTATTTTGTATATGTACGTTCGGCCGATGCCGCCCCAACAAATACGTATCGCGCACGCTTTACACGGGCCATGGTATCAACAACAACCTGGGTTGCACCATTGATGACAACGGTATTGTTATTAACCGTATTATTATTACCCACAACAATTGTGCCATTATTATCACCATCAACAACAACCTGGTTAATGGGCTGGGCGGGCGCCGGGGTTACAACAACCTTGACCGGCTTTGGGGCTGGTTTGGGGGCTGGTTTGGGGGCTGGTTTTGGCGCCGGCTTTGGTTTTACAGGCGTTGGTGCCGGATTTTTATCACACGGACATCTTTTCTTTGGCACCTTGTGCGCACTTTCACAACTGTCCAGACGCGCCCCAACCGTCGCCAAAGAATCTGTTAACTTACGATTTTCTTTTAACAAACTGTCCACTACGAACGCCGCGCGATCGCCGTCATTATCTTTATCAGATACATTCCGACACGCACCACAACCCATCAACATTGCTGCGAACACAGTTGCCGGCAAAACAACACGGACCAACAACCAGTTATTTGATGATTTTGTCGCCATTTTAAATCCTTTTTGCTTATTAACACTTCGAATTCTAGACAAAAGGACACCCTTTGTCAAAACAAAAGTTTATTTGGTTATTTTTTCGCTTTTTTCCATGTCTCAATTTTGATATAATTTACCCTAAGAGAGAAATGAAAACACAAAGACTGCTTTTAATTATGGCATTTGCGCTGATTTCCGGGAATTCTTGGGCGGCGACATCTTGTTCACGTGCAAATTTAACACGTTGTTTAGATTCTGCATGCGCGATTAATATATCATCTAATCCGGCGGCCCGATGCCAGTATTGTGGCACCGCCAGTGCGGGCGAACCAAAATCGGGTGGCATGCGTGCGGTATCGGTTGGCACATCTACGAAATATAACATATCTGAAAAAGACCTAAAAAAGGCCCCAACCGACCCGGCCGAACGCTATGCATGGGCGGCCAAGCAATGTATTAAAAAAGTGTCCGGTTGCACTGTTGACGACGTTGCCGATGTGTACGACGCATTAATTGAACAATCGTGCAAGGCCGCCGGCATATCGGCCGAAATGAAAACATTGGCGGCGGACGCGGCCAAAGAACGCACCAATTCTTCGTGCAGTTCTGAAATCAGTGCATGTTTAATAACCGACACACGTTGTGGCGCAAACTTTGAAAACTGTGAATCCAATGCTGATTTTGATAAATTTTTTGCGGCATGTGGTGTGGACGCCACCGGTTGCGACGAACACATATCTGGGATACGCGAAAACCTGATTGCGGCGCGCGACAACGCATTTGAAAACGCTGAAACACTTATCAACAACATTGTTGTCGCATATCAAAATGCGCGCACTAATCTATTGGCGAAAACAAAATCCCAGTGCACCGATAACACCGGCATGGAACAATGTATCGAAAACGTATGCGCCAACAACATGATAAACAATTGCGGCGCCGGATTTGAATCAGAACGTGCAATGGCGACACAACTTTGCAAATTTCACCAGATTGCATGTGATACACTAAACTAACATCGGGGAACGACATATGACCGACACAAGACACAATTTAAACAAATTTATTCCACACATTGCATCAATCTTTGTTGCGATGTGTTCTGTGATGTACGTCGGCACAATCCATGCGGCGTCGGTGGTCAAACGTTCCACATCTGCACGCGCGCGCATCCCGGTTGCATCCACACAATCGACCAAGGCACCAACGGTTACAGAACCCGAAACCATCGACGAACCCGAAGAAATCGTCGAAGAAACATTTGAATTCGAAGATCGCACATCCATGTTCGATGATGCAATTGGTGGTGCATCGGCATCAAACGACATATCTGATGATGATTTGGCCAAAATGATACGGAAACAGCGTGAATCACTAAACGCATCCGCCGCCACGACCACGGCAACAAATACGGCACGTGCCGCAATATCATCGAACCAGAACGCGTGTGATATGGGACTGCGCAAATGCATGATGGCAAAGTGCGGAAACGATTTTGCAAAATGCGCGGGCGATACAGACACCACATGGGGCGACAAAATGGACACATGCCGCCGCGATTTGAAATGCAGTGGTAACGAATACAAATTATTCGCCAATGAAATCAAGGCCGACCGCGACATGAATGCCCAATTGGCAAATTACAACGCAATTATAAAATGTGGCAACGAATACAATGCATGTATCGTGTCGCAATGCGGCCCAACATATTCAAAATGCCTGGGGAAATCGGCGGGTGATTTGGCAATATCAAAATGCAAAAAGATTCAGGATAATTGTACCCAGATGGATAACGGCCTGGCATCACGGACAATGAATGTATTTGGCACACTGCGCATAGATGCCGAAAAACAGATTCAGCGTGATGAACAGCGTTTATACGACATGCGCGATGAAATGGAATCGGTATGCCGTCGCATGGGCGCAATGTTTGATCAACGCAGTCTGGATTGCGTATATACTGTAAATTTCTTTGCGAACAATTCAACCACCCCATACGCATCAAAAAAAGCATACGCCGGTGGCACATTTAATTGCGACCCGGGATGGTTTGGTATTGATGTTACAACGTTCAAGGAAAATGCATACCGCCTGACGGCGGCGCAAAGTTCGGCATCCGCCGCAATGTTGGGGTCGGGCATTGGTATGGCGGCGGGCGCAATATCATCGGGCGCGATTAATCGTGCAATTGACACACAAAAAGCAAAGAAAGAGTTAGAAACCCTGGAAGCTGGCGACCAACCAGACAAAAAAGCCGAACGCCAGGCAGAGCGTGAAGAACGCAAGGAAGAACGTGCCGAAGAACGAACAGAAAAACAGGCCGAAAAAGAAGAAAAAAAAGCAGAACGCAAAGAAGAACGGGCAGAAAAGAAAGCTGAACGCCAGGCAGAGCGTGAAGAACGCAAGGAAGAAAACGCAGATAAAAAAGCTGCTGCAGAACTTGCACAAAACAGTTCACGCGCGGCCGAACAGGATGCAAAAGAAAAACTTAGCGAGGGGCCAGCTCCAATAAAATCACAATCGGAAATGGAATCCGAACGCAGTACAAAGAAAGCCGCCGCAGAACTTGCACAAAACAGTTCACGCGCGGCCGAACAGGATGCAAAAGAAAAACTTAGCGAGGGGCCAGCTCCAATAAAATCACAATCGGAAATGGAATCCGAACGCAGTAC
>JAGBHZ010000018.1 GCA_017935245.1 Alphaproteobacteria bacterium
AAACACCATATCGGGCGATGGCGAAGAATTAGACGCATATGTATTGGGTGTTGATACACCGTTGGCAACATTTTCCGGAAAATGCGTTGCGATTATTCATCGCACAAATGACAACGATGATAAACTGATTGTTGTGCCAGACGGACAAAATCCAACAAACGAATATATTGAACAAAAAACCGCTTTCCAAGAACAGTGGTTCAAGCACACGATTATAAGATAAAATCAAGGGGGCGAATATGGGAATTAAACCTGCGAAGTTAAATGTTGGCGACGTGGTTGCGACCGTTTCATTATCATGGGGCGGTGCGGGGTTGTTGCCCGACAGATACGCCCAGGCAAAACGACAACTGGAACAAACGTTTGGCGTAAAAGTGATTGAGGCACCACATGCACTGGATGATGCAAAATATTTATACGAACACCCCGAGGTTCGTGCATCTGACATGATGTGGGCGTTTCAGAACCCGGATGTTAAGGCAATAATTTCCAATATCGGCGGTGATGATACAATTCGTATGCTGCCATATATCGACTGGGACATTATCCGCAATAATCCAAAGATTTTTATGGGATATTCTGATACAACCGTAAATTGCCACATGTGCCATTATGCAGGACTGAACAGTTTTTATGGCCCAGCAATGTTGGTGCAAATGGCCGAAGCAGGTGGAATATTGCCCTATGTTGAACAAAGCATGCGTAAAGTCTTGTTTGATAACACAACAATCGGAATTGTGCCAGAAAATAAAGATGGCTTTACATACGAACGTGTCGATTGGTTTACGCCTGCAGGTCAAACACAGGTCCGCAAAATGCAACCAACAGATGGTTGGCACTGGATTCAGGGTTCGGGTGTTGTCACCGGCGAACTGTTTGGGGGATGTATGGAAGTGATTGAAATGATTAAGGGGACACAAATCTGGAATCCTGATAATTTCAAGGACAAGATTGTGTTCTTTGAAATTTCCGAGGAAAATCCAACCCCAGACCAAGTGTTATATTGGCTGCGTAATTATGGGGCATGTGGCATCTTGCAACAGATGCGTGCGATTATATTTGGCCGACCAAAGAATGAAAACAATCCAAAATACGAAAAACGTATTTTGCAAGGCTTGGCGGAATTTGGTTTAACGGATATGCCGGTTGTAACACACTTTGATATCGGACACACTGACCCAATCATGCCCATGCCAATGGGATGCATGGCAAAACTGGATTGTGATAACCATACATTTGAAATCACAGAAAACGCAGTGGTGTAAAATTATCAGTCTGTTATTTCTAACTCTATCCCCACAATACCGTATTTGGATTCCATTTCGGCATCATAGAATTTTGATATTGCGGATTTCAGTGCATTTAGCGATGCAAAACCAGTTCGGGGCATGCTGATTTTCGTCGCCAGGTCTGCAAAACTGCGCGCGATATGCAGGCGCATGATTTTGGCACGAATATAATCATTGCGATTTTGCGCATTGTAAATCAAAACAGTGTCGCCATTATGCATTCTGCGACGCTTTTCATCATACAGACGCAATTCAATATCTTTTTCACCCGAACGCACCATTTCATAGTATTCGGGACGCAAACTCATAGAAAAGCGACAATTTAGGTTCGGCAATATGTGGTTTGAATAAAAATCACACATGTCGTCAAATGGTGTAATTTTTGGGGTTAATAAGTCGTCGGGCGCAACCCATGCGACCGATATTTCTTCGGGGCGATTTTCACAGAAATTCAATTCCATATCATCTGGGACGTGAACGATAAAAAAGTGATGTTCTTCGGCCCATGCACCACGTTTTTGCGCACGTTCGGGTGTTGGATGACGAAATGCATATGGCACCGGAATTTCAACAGCACTGTCCACCAGCGCGGATGTAGATTCGCCCAGTTCTTCGGCCAGTTCACGCCGCAGTGCCGTCAAAAAATCTTCGCCATCATCCAGTCGCCCACCGATTGGCCCGTATCCGTTTTTACCGTATTTTAGCAATGCGACCCGTCCATCACGCACCGGCAAAATATATGCAGAATAACTTAGTTCTTTTATCATTTTGTATCCTTTTGTTCACTGCGATATGATTTGCATTCGGAATATATTTCGCCACACGCCAATCCCGCCAATGATATACGTGTGGTTGAAACTACGTTTTTCAGGTTTGCGACCTCGTCCAATGTAAAGTATTGCATATCGGCACACTTGTCCCCTTCGCAATTCTGAATTGTGCCGGTGTATTTTGATACCTCAAAAAAGAAATCAAAAGATTCCGTACGACTGGCCAGATTGCTGGTAACGTGTACACATTTGATATCGTCGGGCGCAATGTCTATATCCAGTTCTTCTTTTGCCTCACGTATGGCTGCTGCCATGGCGGTTTCGCCTTGTTCAATGTGCCCCGCCGGCAGAACCCACCAACCACCATCATAATTAAAGAAACCATCATTGCGGAAGAATAACAAGACTTTGTCGTCTTGTTTTATAATCAGGTTGATTACACCCTTGAACATTGCACGTTCTGACATTTATATACCTCTGGTTTTTGATTATTGTTACATGATTGCTTTATGTTTTCAATTGATTTGGTACTGGTATGGTTGCCCAGTGATGCATTTTTTCAATGATATTACAAACAGGTCCCAGTCCCATACACACGTTTCTAAACCATCAACATCTTGATATAATTTAAAAAAATCCCCATGAAATATCACGGGGAATGTGTGGGTAGACAATCACGTATCTGATTATCGCGTAAAACTAAGGTGGCCATTGTCATCATAGACATAGATTGTGCTGCCACTGCGACGAACACTGACGGTTGTGCTGGTGTATCCTTGTAATTCACCATTTTGTATGAATTTTAGATGACCGCGTTCATCATAGACGTAAATTGTATTCCCACGCTGGGTTACGGTTCCGATTGCCATATTTTATCCTTTTGGTTATGTATTCACATTATAATACCTCATCGGGACAAATTTGGTCCAAAATTCGAGCCGACATACAACCCGTGGTTCAAAACCCTAAAATATTTGTTTTAGGCGATTTATCAGCGTGCGGTGTGCCCTGGCCAGGTCATTTCGAATATCGATACGTGCGGTTTTGATTGTTAAATCATCAACACCATTGTCCACGTTCAGTCTGTACGGATGTATATCATCGGTGTTATCGTCCGTGGCTGGATACAGCAATATTGCATTGCTTGAATTATGTAGTCTGCAATACGTTGTTACCTGGTATATATCTGGATTGCTAAAATCGCCGCGTCTGCCGTAATTGTTTTTATATTTCGTATCCAGAACGATGTTGGTGCCATCTTCTGTTATAACATAGATATCGACAAAAGTATTTGAATAACACCTGTCGTTTTCGTCAGATTTCAACAGTTTGTATTTATGCTGGTACACGACTTCTTTTATATTTAATTCTGATTTATTTCGTTTGATAAATTCGGCCACAAATTCTTCGAATAATACGTTCATATCCCAAACCAGTGCGACATTATCAAATTTATTTTGTGTCATATCCACCGATGTTTTTTCGATGAACATTTTTGCCAATCTGAACGGTAAATCAAATATGATTTGATTTCTGTTTAGTTTGATTCCAGACAAGTTTTTTGGATATATATGAACGAAGTCAATATCGGCATAGTAATTCATTATGAATTTTAGCAATTTTTTATTTTGCGGATTTCTGGAAACATTATGCAAACATGTTGCGACATACAAAAACATTTGGTTCAGTGCATTGTTTTCAGAAAATTCATCATAATCACAAAAGAACTTAGATTTATTGATGCTGTTGTGCCTGATGTGCGCGGCCAGATTTAGTCGCCCCTTCAAGAAGCGTATATTTTCAGAACAAATGATGTATCCCCGCGGTGTAGTGTGTTTTAATGCGTCGAACAACGATTCTGCATACACCCGTACAAGGGTTTCCAAAAACGGGTTTGGGCATGTTGACAGGTCTGCGGATTTTGTATTTTTTATATCCAATCGTTTTGTATAAGACAGCATATAAATCAGATTTTTTAAAATTTGATTTCTATCATTATTTTTTGCTAAAACCTTTGGCAGTATTTCAAACTGAACATTTTTATATTTTATTACCCCCACATGTGATGATGGGACAATGCCGTGTCTGGTAAATGTTAAGACTTTGTCCAGACCTGATTTCTGCAAATATTTTTCCAGTCCATCAACAAAAGCGTTATCCAAAAAGGGGGTCGTACCCCCTTCGGGTATTTGGATATCGTCATACTTGAATTCTTGGTATTCAAAAAGCGGAACGTGTAAAATCATTTTATCCAAATTTATTTATGGCATTAATGAATTCTTGGTCGGTCATGTCAGATATCTTGGCAAAACGATATGCGTTTGTATCGCTGCAATAATCGCGGAATTCGTCTGGCAAATCATTTTGCATAATGTTTAAGACAAAATCTGACCCCAGCACCAGTTTTAGTTTGTCCCAGTCCCCATAGAAATATTCGTTCATCAACGGCATGATGTTATTAAACCATGTGTCTTTGACATCGGCTATGGATTTACAGTTCATCAAATAACTGTGTCCAATCATATGATCTTCGTCCATCAAGATTTCAATTTTGCGGTTCATTTTTTCAAAAATACTGTTCAGATTAATTCCTGATACATTGGTTACCAGTTCTGTTTCTGGACGCATCGGGAAAAATTTAAAGCGACGGCGTATCGCAACGTCCAGTGCCGCAATAGATCTGTCGGATGTGTTCATTGTGCCGATTATATAGAGATTGTTTGACACACCAAAGTCTTCCTGGGAATATTGCAGTTTTAATGTCAATGGTTCCGATGCACCCAAACGCTTGCTGGGTTCCAACAGGGTAATTAATTCGCCCAATATCTTTGAAATATTGCCGCGATTAATTTCGTCGATAATCAAAACATAGTTTTTATCTGGATTGTCTTTGGCGGTATCTGCAATTGTTTTGAATATTCCGTCTGCATATTCGTACTGAACCTGGGCAGAATCGCCGGAATTGTTATTATCAATTACCGGTTTTATGCCCTGTACAAAATCTTCATATGCCATAGATTGATGGAATGTAACGAACTGTATCTGATCGCGCTTGGCCTCAAATTCTGCCAGATATTCCGCATATTTTTTCTGGCGCAGGCCTTTATCCGCCGGCAACGGTTTTTTCTGGCCGGTAACAATTTCCAGTGCCCGAATAACGGTGTTGTATGTTTTTCCCGTGCCTGGGGCACCGTATATTATCTGATTTAATGGATATGCAATATCTGTGTCATCGTCATCATATGAATCAACCGTATCAGAATTATTGATTGGATTATTTTCAAATACATTTTTAAAGTCTTCGATGACCTTGGTCACATCTTTTGCTATTTTATCTATGTTCATTTCCAGATCCTGTACTGTGTTTATGGTAAATTGTGCTGCAACATATGATGTGTTGTAATTCGTGCCTGGGAAAAATGATTTATTCTCAACAATCTTTGCCGGCCATGATTTCTGTGCGGCCCGGTTCTTGGAAACGCCGTAACAAATGCTAAGATTATTAAACTTTCTCTGGGTATCAAACAGCAGGACCGGATAAATTCCTTTTTGTATTTCCTGATCAAAACCATAAAACGCCAACCATGGCACCAATGCCATATTCCCTTGGCCAAAACTCATTTTATAATCCAGCCAATCTGTCATTTGTCCGGCACTTCCCCCCAAACCATCGCCGATAGATGTCAGGCCGCTTGCCCGGCGTTGTTTCAATACAAATACATTTTGTATAAATTCGCTCAACAGTTTTTTTAATTTATCATTATCAACTACGGGTTCTTTATCATTTGTTGAAAAATGAAACATGACACATCCTTTTATTCTTAACGATGGTTTAAGTATATGCCTTACATGGATTTATTTCAATATCCAAATTCTTGTTATGAATATAGGGTTTAGATTAATTGTAAGCCTGGACGGGGTGGGGCGGATTGGATGGTGTCGCGCGGATTGTGTTTGGGTAAAATGTACTTGATTTGCAAAGTGTGTTCTAATTGTGGTTGAATTTATTGGTTGTTGGTCCTGGGTTACGGTGTGTGTAATGCATGGAATAGAAATGATCAACGCGGTTTTGGTGGATAAAATATAATGTCGATACTAACTTTTGATTGAATTCAATGATGATTTCAACTTGAAAAAAACAGGCGCACTTTTCCCCGCCCCGGCACAACTGAACCCCATCCGTCGTGCAAGAAAAAAACACCGCCCATCCGGGCGGTTTGTTTTTACATATCACAGGGCGTATCCTGAACATGATTTAATTTATCGCTGTTTGCACAATTCATAGAGGTCGGGAATAAAAGTCTCTTTTTTGAAATCCTCTGACGTGTACGGCCGTGGTATTCTTTGTGCCTTGGTTATATATTCGTATGCTACACTTTCTTGAAATCTTGGCTTGCGTTTCTTATCTGTTGACATTTTGATCTCCCCACTATCGCGTTTTTTGTTCTTCTAATAATTTTTCAATATTCCTGTCGCAGAATTGCATACTCTGAAATATTTGGGCTTGGTTGTTCAGAATTATTAATTCCGCCTTACTGGGCCGAGCCGCCTTTTTATAATAACACTCGTGCTTTTCTGGTGCTTCGCACAGACAGTTATTCATGCGTCTGAATGTACAGGTATTAACACACCCCAAAGCCACACAGATAAAAACCTTTTTATCCCAAAACGCCATTTTTTGCTCCTTATCTTGTTTTATAATGGTCGCAGTATTTAACAATTTCATGTGCCAGTTCAATTGCCCGTTGTTTCGCAGACTTAATAACGCCATCTTCATATGGTGCCTCTCTGGTCGCATCGATTATCTGACCGTTTGGCCCCTTGTACTGCTTAATTGGTTGGCCGTCTATGGTTGGACAAAACCATTCTTCCAGTCTTTTCGTATGACGATAGAAATAATGGATGCCAAATTCACAACGCTTTTCGCAACCATTACAAATTTTTCCATCTGGCCCATTATGTAAATTTGTTTCGTTTTCCTGTGTAAATGACATTTGGTTCCCTTTATCGTGTTTTCATACGCAAAGTTGCTATTTTAGATTCTATTGTTTCTTTTTGATCTAAATCGCGTTTTTCCGCCAAGTCAATAAGATGAAAGAATAATGGTGCACGCAGACGTGTAAATATAGAAATTGGATTCAGGCGTGAACGTGTCATCGCACGGCCAACGTTATATTTTGTTTTGGCCAAAAGAGTACCATGTTCATCCGTTATGCGAATATAACCGGTATTGTAATTCCACTTATCATAATCGCCATCCCATTCACGACCACCATGTGGTGCGTAAATTTTCAAGGACAAACCGTCTTTTTTGAAGATATAGTTTGTAGAATACGAATTGTGGGATTTTGAGCCCTTGATTGTTTTATCGTTGATGATTGTTTTTGCGATATCATAAACCTGACTGATTGTATGTTTTGACATTTTGCGTTCCTTTATTTTGTCTTGTGATAATGCGGACAGTGTCTTGCGGCAAGGCGTGCCTGATGTGTTGCCCGCTCTAATGCAGCCTTTAATGCGCCTTGGGGCAGTGGTGTAAAAACCATACTATCATCACTATCCCAACTATAATTTTTAAGTTGTATTCCTGCATCACATTCTTTGCCGAATTCATCAATGTATTTATTTATAGCCATATCGCCAATCATGGGATGTATGTAATAAGTAGCATAAATTGAACCACTTGTGTGCACGTTTGCCCACAGTTCGCAATTCTTTTCACATCCTTCACAATAAAACTTGGCTTCTTGTACAGACGACATTTTAAGTTCCTTTTTAATGTTTTTCACAAGATTTATAGCATAAAAATGCAGATTTGCAAGTGCAACGCCGCGAAACCGTTGCGATTTGGAAAGGGACCCGCACACAAAGTGTGTGGGAATACACAATCCCTCCGCTGTAATACAAATACAATAAAAACACCGCCCAATCGGGCGGTGGATTATCGTGTCTTGTAATGGTCGCATAGGCGGGCGATTTTGCCAGCCAATAATTTAGCATACCTTTTTTGCTGGTCTGTTCTGGCCCCCAGAACAACTTCGCCTGCGAACATGTGTCTATAATACTCGTCAATATAATGGGTTATCACTTGCTCGCCAATTGCTGGATAAACATGATATCCATATGGACTATACCTATACCCCAGGCGGCAATTGCATTCACAACCATCACAGTGGTCGCCTTGGGGGACAAATACTCGTGCCCATTGCGGTCTTATGTTTATGAGTTTTTCCTGTGTAAATGACATTTTTATTACCCTTTATACTTTAATTCTGTTATGAACTTAGCACAAATTGACAGATTTTCAAGTTTTACGATGAACTTTATCCCACCCGACGTGCGGACTGCTGCAACCATGTACTGGGCGTTACACAGAATTTTGGAACTTTTTGGTAAATAAAGGGCATACCGCAGATTTCCGCCACACAATTCGCTTTATAATTGTTTCAGAACATTGCCCACAAAAAACCGCCCAGACGCACGGACAAAAACAGCTCAAAAAAGGCGAAAAAATGTTTTACACACACGCCGCGCACGGCGAAAATACACAGGATTTTTTGCGGATTTCCGCGACTTGCACATTTTTGAAAAAAGTCTTGACTTCTGCGACTTTTTGATATAATATTGTGTTCGCTATTCGGGCATAGTTCAGTCGGTAGAACAACGGACTGTTAATCCGTATGTCGTTGGTTCGAGTCCAACTGCCCGAGCCACGAATTCCGTCGCAAAATCGTTGATTTTGCGGCGTTTTTCTTTGTTAACACTTTTGGATTTAGGCACACCACAATCCACCTAAAAACACCACTATTTAACCCCTTGGCTACACAGCAGCTACACAGGATCCGCAACCTGTCCGCAGTCCGATGAATAACTTACCATTTCACAACCCATAAAAAAATCTACATATTGTGAACATATTGCAAAAATGGGCGTTTTACCCCCTGCAACACGCCCCTTGATTTTTGTGGGAAATGTTGTACAATATGTGCGTGCAAGTAATTGCACAAAGACATTATAAGCGTGAACGGGTTTAGTCACCCCTACACAGCGAAGCTTTTAATGTCCCGACCCTGGTCGGGATGCCGTTGCTATACAACAGGGCTTGTCCCAAAGGCAACGGAGTTTCTGTGTAAACTGACTAACTCCCGACCACTCTTGTTTGAGTGGTCTTTTGTTTGGGGTTGTATGGTTGTCAGACAATGGACTTTTGTTATTGGGATTGCGTTTGCCATTGGGGTCGGCGTTGGGGCGCAATTGCCCACACGGACGGTCACCCCGCCACCCAGCGCCCCCGCACACATAGAAGCATATTTCACCCCCGGCACCGAATGCGAAGACCGCATAATTGCCGAGCTGGGTCGGGCCGATAAAATCGACATTGCCGTCTATTCCATAACCAATCCGAAAATTGCGAACGCCATTATCGCCGCCCACCGTCGGGGCGCAAAGGTGCGAATTGTCACAGACCGAACTATGGCCGGGCATAAATCGTCCATGATTGATGAACTGGTCGCCGCCGGCATTCCCGTCCGCATCAACCGCCGGCACAAGATTGAACATAACAAATTCGCCGTCTTTGATAATATGCGTATGGTGACGGGTTCTTATAACTGGACCACCGCCGCCACAAAGTATAACAGTGAAAACTGCATCTTCCTGACCCACCCCGCGCAAGAATACACCAAGCGGTTTGAATATTTGTGGGGAATGTATAACTAAATGCTATTTGTCCCCTAACAAATGAGGGTTATAAACCTTAAGCTCATAATCTTTTGCTCTATCTAGATCAGAATCATCAGAACCGTGTTTTCTTTGAAATTCTCTCAGTTCTTTATATAGCTTTTCTAAGGCTGGCACTACACCTTCTAATTCAGGTTTTATATAATTGTTATATGCTGTCTTGTTCCTAAAATCCGTTTCAGAAATATCTGACACCAATTTAATTAAATGCTTTATCTGCTTGTACACATCTGCATATGTGTCACGAACAGCACCAGCCATAGATACATATGCATCTAATCGAAAGCGAGCCAAGTGCCCAAATCTGTTGTTTATTGAACTAAGGGGCTGATAAGCAGGATGGCGAGAAAATAATTTTTTCTTCGTATTTTGCGGACAATCCTTATAAACATTATCTTCACCATAATCTATATCGTTATATTCGTGCCGCATTTTGTTTTTTTCTTTATATAAGCGATCACACAACTGATAAGCCAATAGCCTACATCTTATTGGTTCATTATATGTATTACAAAACAGTTTTGCTCTATTTATTACATCGACAGTTTCACGATACGAAAACCTTGATTTTTTTGCATAATTCGCAATCCATTTTTGTAATTCTTGGATACTATTATAGCTATCCCCTGTATAAACAAGGTTATTTACAAACTCGCCCCCTTTAATACGGTCTGCACATATTTTCTCGTAATTTAAATTCGGAATATTTATTATCTCATTAAAGAATTTTTGCAAATAATCTTCTGCAACAACACCTTTTTGTTCCGCCGTGCCGCCAATACCATAAAAAGCATCTATATATTGTCGCAACCTAGATTGATTTATAGGCATTACAACAATCAGGCCATCGATATCAAAAAAATGCTTTACTATTTCTAGAACTTTAACAGCAGTATCCGGTCTGCATCTGTCCAGATCGTCTACAATGAAAACCAACTTACCTTGGGGTAACAATTTGATATATTCTGCCAAATTACGCTTGGCTTCTTGAAATATATCTTGCGGCAATTCTAGTTCATTTACTTTCTTAATAAATTTCTTAAGATTGGTTGTAACATCTAAAGGCAATCCTTTTAGCGACAACCTCAGGTTGAAATCTGTCGTCTTCCACCAGCTTGTAAGCAAATTCTGCACAAGCGGCTGATTAAGTTTATCAATTATATCTTTTTCTGTTTTTACCAACCAAGCAATCTGTTCAACAAACACATCTAATGGTTCTTTTATGTAATCCTTTTCCCAGGCGCTAAAATATACTGTCTTGATTTTATTGTGCATTTGTGCCGCAAACCTGGTTGCAAAATGCGTTTTTCCGGTACCATATCCACCATCCAGACCGATGACATACGGTGTATCAACACCTTGTAATAACCCTTGTAATTTTTTTGCAAAATCTACTATTTCTGGTGCGGTATCATCCCACAACGCATCTAAAGAAGATTTTTTTGTTTCCAGTTCATTCGGTGGTAATTTAAAAATATTAGACGTATCTTTCATGCTGTTATAAAACCTTTAGTAATTATAAGTATATAATCAATCATAAAAGCACATTTTTCAAGGAATTAAAACACGTTACTCCACAAACACAATGCCAAACCATTTTTGCATGATGGCCAGACGGGATTGATAGTCGCCCGCAGAGTTGATTTCTGTTTCATATTCGTGTTTCAGTTGTGCCGACAGTCCCAGTTCACGTACCAAGCGATTACACGCACCCATAAGATAGAATATATTGCCGGCCGGTCCGTTCAGGTCAATGACCAGGCCCGTTTGATACCTCGCCCCCGGCACACCCCGCCGGGCGGCGTGCAGTTTCCGTTCCAGCGCATCAATCGTTTCCATGTGCGGCGCCTTTGGTTTTTAGTTCTTGCTGAATCTGTGTCCACATCAATTCCAGTTCGTCCAGCCCCGTCAGGTCTGATTTTAACCACATTTCTGGGGTCTGCCATACGTCGTCCTGGGCACAGGCTAGCGCACCGTCCACCAATTTGCGGATGCGGTGGCTGCGCATTTCGTTCTTGATTGCGGACCGGTACAGCATGAGCTTGTTCACTGTGATGGGGCGTGGCGTTGTGTCGGTGTGATACGCCCACCACTTGGCCATTTTTAGTTTGTTCAGCATTGCCACGCGCAGCATCGCCACCCCATAACTCAGGGTGCCGGGGCCGTCTAATATCTCATCGGCCAGATGTCGCCCGGCGCGCCCGTTCAGAAATTCCAGAATTTCATCGGCGGACTTTTCTGGGTGGATTTGCCCCAGGCGTTTAACCGTGATGTCCCAGATTGCGTTTCGGTGGTCTGGGCTGCCATAATGTGCCGCCAGCGCACCATAGAATCCGTGTTGCTTGTTTATCGTTGTCATGTTGTGCCTCTTGCTTTTTCAACACAACAATGCCAACAAAAAATGGAATAGCTAGTGAAATAAAATACTAACCCACCTCGCAATTTAATAAAAACAATTTAAATTGTGTTGGTCAATTCTTGAGCCTAACAAAAATCATCAAAGACATCGCCACCTGTCCATTCATAACCACGTTCTATGGTATAATATTTTTCTGCGCCTTCGTCTGTAATAAACGTTCTTATAGAGGTATGATAGAACATGTTAGATTTATACTCTATTTTTGCTAACGCATAGCCAATACCACCACTGGCCATAACCACAATGGCTTTTCTATCCTTATCGAAATCTGCTTTTATAACTTCAGATTGATAAACAGCATTTTTAGCAAACAGTTTGCCCTCGCTTATATTGTTCAAGTAATCTTGCAATGGTTCATCTGATACCACGGATGGACATAATGGAAATTCTGATGGGACTTTCCAGTTAACTTGCATTGCATTAGGTGTAAGCGATTGTTTTTCTATCGGCACATCTTCTTCCACTGTATCTTCTGGGCCCCACTGTTTATCATGATACACCCACTCACCCAACTTAGCATTACCAGCAACCTGTCGATCTTCTTTAGCCCAAGCCTCAAACTTTTCTCTACTGACCTTTGCTTCTGCTGGCGAAACAGTGCGCATCCATGAAAAATTTGGATCTGCTTTACTTTCGCCCAATTTTGCGGGATTCTTCAAAAATTCTTCTATACTTCCACAAACCATGATGACACGTCTTCTTGTTATTGGGTTATCAAGAATATTTTCTAGTTTGGTTATCCAGCGTAAATTTTCTGGTCTGTTATTGCAGCGATTGGTGTCAATATGATCGACTATATGTTGGGATGTTGGCGCTTCGCCATGAAATGCTGTAGCAACTATACGATGAACTTGTTCAGAGCAAAACACCATATAGCCCTTAGGCCCCTTTATACCAAACGTCCAAACCTCGTCTTTTTGACGCTTTGGTTTTGAATCTCTGGCATGACGCATTATTGCTCCATTATCACGAACCGAGTAAGTTTCACCCTTGTAAATGCATTGTTTCTCTTGATCAAAAAAATCATTTGTTCCAATCATTAAATAGCATCCTATAAGCTATTAAAAATCAATCTTTGCCCTTTCTGCTTCTCGTCCATAATCTTCTGCCATACTGTCTAATATTTGAGCTGTGTACGGATAAGAAAATCTTATTTTATCTGCATCTTTCTTATATTTGGAGGCTTTGTCAATCCAATACTTTTCTGGGTTCTTGGTATCTACCTTTCGTACTCCCAAAGAATTAAATTTACCGATAACAAACCCTTCTCTCAAATCTTTGTCATAAAATTTTTCTATAATGTTTCTGATATACTTGACCGGCCATACATCATCATCTTTATCCACTAAAGTATTCGCAGACAACATACTACCTATCTTTTGTTTTGCACAACGTCTTATATTGTCATCAGGTATACGTTCTATTAAAACATCTACCACATTCATCCAGTTGTTCAAATTTTTTTCTCCCTGGAATGGATACATTCCATCCATTTTCATGTATAATTTCAATGCTAGATGTGCAGTATTTTCTGCTTGTTGCTTTTCCTCTTTTGTTTTATTGATCAAATCTTCTTTCTTTGTAAAAGTAGCCTGAATTATTTCTAAGAAAAACTCTGGATCTGTGCGCAAACGATGTTCTATAGCAATTGGCCGCAAACCACAATAATCATCAAATAAAGGGAAATACGCCAACTCTAATTGGAACAAGACATCCCACTCAACATCTATTCCAACCCTATCCTGTAAGAGTTTAAATAAATCTGGTAAATGATTACTACTTATCACATCTCGTATGACATCTTGTTTTTCTAATGCTCCTTTTAATACGAATATTATATCGTCAGTTTTGATTTTGTCTCCATGAGAGCCATACTTTTGCATAATTATAAGATGAAGCATAGAAGCATAATTGTCGGTCTGTCTAAGTTTTTGCATTGCAAAATCATAGTCTTCATCTGACGATATATATATCGACTGAACATTTTTCCAATATAGATCTGCCAGTCCCTTTTCGTTTAACCAATTCCAATAATCTCTACCTTTTCTTATTGAACACAACAATATTTTTTTATACTCGTCACTCCACGAAGTGTCGTATATATTATCCAAATATTCCTTGCCCCTAAAATTGACAACACTCGTAAAGAAAGCAGATTCAAAACTGACAATTTTCTCGTTATTTGTATTCCCGTATTTTAATATAGCAATTATATCCTCTTGTGAAAAATCAATATATCCAGATTCCCAACCCAACAAATCCGCATTATCAATTTGTTCTGTAAAAGATAGTAATGCCTTGGCCCCTCCAGAAGCAAATACCGACTTTATAGCATTTTGTAATTCTACATTTGGTTTGCCATCTAAGTTTCTGTAGTGCCACCCCATCTCACTTGAAAACATATACGCGTATTTCTCAAGCGGATCAGTTATATTTATCTTGTCTATGACACTTTTTAACTTTGGTGCTTTTTCATCATATCCCCATTTTGCCTTTGCTTCCTCATCCATTCTGTCATTGAAAACAATCCAATTTGTTAATGTTTTGTATATAAATTTTTTAAATTCTTGAGAGACATTTGTCCAATCTAGTTCCATCAATTTAATAATTAAAAGTTCAAATTCCTGTTTTTGCATTCTTGTTATGTTTCTCAATACTTTATCCCAACGACCTACATCGGCACCCAATATCGCAATTGATTTTTCAAATAAGAAACGATAAAAAACCAGTATCTCATCCTTTTTTAATTCCATCTCTGAAATATCACACCAAGAAAATTTTGGGCGACAAGTAGGAGCACATGTTTGCATATGATATAAAAGTTGCATCAAATCAAACACTATTCCCACATTATTATTTGAGTTAATGAGTGTATTTAAAAATTCTTGTTTCTTTTCAAGATCAACTGACGTACCCTGCATCCATGGGCAAAATATTTTGGATAGACTTTCCAGTGGTGAGTTTCCCCATTTTGTATCCATTGTTTTTAGTGCTTCTAATTCCAATAATACATTCACGGAGCGAGAAAACAGTCTTTCAGACCATGCCAAAATCTCTAATGCCCATAATATATCTGAATATAAACAAGTTGAGCCAAAAACTCCATCGTTTATACTTTGAGTATAAATATCTTTAATTGTATCCGGGGTTTCTTTTATCGTTTCTTCCAACGCAAACAACAAACCATCTGGTGAAGCTTCCGCAAACAAAGTAAAACAATTTTTTAAAGAAGCCCAAACATACCAGTCTTTGTTTTTGAACACATTAACTATTAAATTTCTGATTTTTGGTTCAATATTTAATGCTATATTAAATATGGAAGATTTGACATTCAGTATCGCCAACCCTTGAGCCAATCCCTTTTTTAAGTCTTCTGAATATGTCTTGGAACCCAGATCAGTTAAATACATACTCGAAAAAATTCTTTTGTCTTTTGGCAATTTATATTTACTATCCACAGTGGAAAAAACTTTTTCTGTAAAAGTTAAAAACCTATCTAAAATTTCTTGCGTAAGATATCCACCAAGATATTCAATTATAAGTTCGGGATTTAAAACTTCCCAGGTATTACCATTGTGAATAACGGGTGCTTCTTCTGTTTTTATATACAAAGATACACGTCTGATAATTTCTGCATATTCTAGTCCAAATAAATTTGTGATTATTTCTCTGTCTTTTTCATTATTATCTTGCCATTTACCAATTAACGCTAAAATTACTAACACATCCCAATTATCTTTATCAACCCATTTTGGTTTGGGCAACATTGAATCTGGTCGTGCTAACAATCTTTGCAAATGCAATACACTTCCTCTATGCCCCAGATGAGAAATTAAATAGTTGGCTCGCTCATAGGATTTTGTTTTTGTTTCAAGTATAGGGTATAAAACATCAGTATTAAGAGCACCCACTTGAACAATGTCTTTTACACTACTTTCTATATCGTCTTCACCCAATGGAATCAAAATTTTAAAGCCCCAGTCTATTTTTGCTGCTAAATTTTTAGGTACCCCAAAAGTTGGTATAAGGATCAATTTTTTTGATTCTCCATTATCAACGATCTGATTCCATGTGTTTTCGTCTTCTACAATTACTATTTTGGATTTTACAGCGTCCTTTGCTTCAGAATTCAAATCTGACTTGATTATGGATGCCATAAAAAATAATAATGCCTCACGATTGCTTGACGCTCTAACTCCCAACAACCCCCCGTCTTTTCTCAACCAATCGTTAATACAGGACAAATTTGTTTTGGCCCGAGCTAAAATGACATCTTCATCCAAAGGGATTGTTGTGGATTTCAACCAAGAATCCCAAATATAATCAAAACCTCTAATTCCTACTGTTGGTTTTTCCAGTATGTTTGCTAGCCATGCTGTAGTAGCAGGGTCATTATCAAGCCATGTTTCAATATCATCTGCATCATAAATTTTTATACCAGCCCATAACTTACTACCCTCTACTTCTTTCTTTGCATTTTCTATGGTTTCCTGTTTATCTTGTATTTTGTGTGTCGTTACAAATACAAATATAGCCCTAGTTTCTGATCCTTTTAATTCTTTCGTTCTCTTCCCCAAATCGGCTTTAAATTTAGAGTAGTACCCATCCGATTGTCCACATTCAACGACGTATGTTCGATTTGCTTCATTAAGTATTGCATTATCAATTTTTGGAATTATTTTACCATCTACCCCAGGCTTCCATATACTATCACCACCAGGAATATCTATGAAATTTATGTTTTTAAATTCAAGTAAATTTATAATTAACCGCCTTAATAATAACGGCAGTTTCTCTTCAGATTGTCTTGTTTTTTGCCAATTTTGTAATTCCGTTGCTGTAATATATCGCATGGTCGCCTCTTTTCCCTAAATTTATATATGAATTTATACCATAATACACTCTAAAATCAAGTGATCCCTAGGTGTTATTTACTTGAATAAAACGAAATATACGGCATATAGAACAATAAACCAAAGGAGTTTATTGTGATATATGGTTATATTCGGGTTTCGACCGACAAACAAGACTGTGAAAATCAAAAACTAGGCATTGAATCCAAGGCCAGCGCACTGGGGTTGTGCATTGATAAATACATTGAAGATGCGGGTATTTCTGGCACCAAAGAACCGGAGCAGCGTGCATTGGGTCTGCTTATGCAATCTGTTGTTCCGGGCGATATTGTTATCATATCGGAATTATCGCGTTTTGGGCGACGATTATTCATGTTGTTTCGTATATTGGAGTTCTTGTTAAAACGCGAAGTGCGTGTCTATAGCGTAAAAGATGGCTATACCCTGGACAATTCGCTTCAAAGCAAAGTATTGGCCTTTGCGTTTGGTATGGCGGCAGAAATAGAACGCGATATGATTGCTCAGCGTACCAAGGAGGCATTATGCCGCCGAAAAGATGCGGGTATAAAATTGGGGCGACGATTAGGCAGTCGGAATGCCCATCATAAAATGGATGGTAAATGTGAATATGCCAGGGAATTGTTATTTACAGGCATGTCTAAAAGAAAGGTTTCACAACTATTAAATGTTAGTCCAAGAACATTGAATCGGTATATATGCAGTCAAACGGACCTTTGATTGCCGCATTCACACTATTACACAAAAAACGCTTTTATTTCAAGAGGTTTATGCAAATTTTCACATTTGGGGCAAAGAGACATCCGTTTGAAAGCCGCTTACAAGCGAAGGATGAAAGTAATGCCAAAATCATTGATTGAAATGCTACCAGATGTTGTTACACACGGCAAAAAAGAAGTTGAAAAGATATTGCAGCGTGCACAGTCAGATAATAAATTATTACTCCAAACAAATGAATACGTTTTGCCGTCACCAAAAGATGGGGGTTTGTTTGCTGGAAACATACGCAAATGTTGTCCCCCAGATAATACCAGCGCAGAATATTGTGAAACCGAAGGATGGTTCAATCGTTTAATTCATGGCGATAATTTGTTTGCGATGCAGGCATTATTGACCGGCGACCCGGCCACCGGATTACCCAGTATGCGTGGTAAAATAGACCTGATATACATCGACCCCCCGTTTGATAGTAAGGCGGATTATCGGACAAAAATAACACTGCCCAATGGGGATGTGGAGCAAAAACCAACGGTGTTGGAACAATTTGCATATTCAGACACTTGGTCAGACGGCACAATATCGTATCTGAAAATGTTGTATCCACGTTTGGCGTTAATGAAAGAACTGTTGTCCGACCAGGGGTCAATTTATGTTCATTGCGACTGGCATGCAGGGCATTATCTGAAAGTTATAATGGATGACATATTTGGGAAAAACAATTTCCAAAATGAAATTGTGTGGGGATACAAAAGCCCTGCGGTCGGGACTGACCATTATAAAAGAAAACATGACATATTGCTATTTTACAGTAAAGCAAACAAACATATATTTAATCCACAGGGTACTCCTTTGGCAAAAAGCACACTAGATGTTTGGGGACGACATTTTGATGATAACGGCGTTATAACTTATGGATACATGAAAGAAAACTGTCCTGGCGCATATAAAAGATTGGCGATGCGAGGCAACGCTAGTGATGACACAATATTTTTGGATGTTTTTAATGGCTCACCATGCGATGATTGGTGGTGTGATATTCCTTTCCTTAATAAAGGGAAAGAGCGTGTTGATTATGCAACACAAAAACCAGAGGCGTTATTGGAACGTATCATCAAGGCGTCGTCCAATGAAAATTCTATTGTAGCGGATTTCTTTGGCGGGTCTGGAACGACCGCAGCGGTTGCGGAAAAGTTGGGACGGCGTTGGATAACGTCTGATCTTGGCAAACCGTCAACAATGATTATGCGTAAGCGAATGATAGATATCCCAGATTGTAAACCATTCCTGTATCATTCAATTGGCGACTATTCACGTGAAGCATTCTTGTCCGATAAACAATACAAACGCGTTTCCGATTTGGCACGTGTTGTTATGCGGCTTTATGGTGCATTACCATTTGATTCCGAAGATGCGCCGGTAAACGTTGGACATATTCGTGATGAATCTACATTGGTGGTGGTTGATAGTCCGAACAAAGTGACAAACGCAAACACTATTAAACGCGCAATGGAATTACGTGACTCATTCATGGGTGGATGGAAAAAGGTTATCATATTGGGCTGGAATTTCAGTTTTGATATTGGTGATAAATTATCCGCCATGAATAAATCTGAATGTGAAGTATTGGTTATTCCACCAGATTTGTTAGATTTGTTACGCAAGAAGGATTATAAGGACATGGTTGATAGCAACAAAATCCGCTTTAATTCGTTGCAGTATTTGACCATCAAAAAGCCAACGGTAAGCGCGGCAAACGAAGGTGGCAAAGAAACATTGAACATCGAATTGGATAATTATGTTTTGTTGTCGCCCGACAATTTACCGCTGGATAACAAATCAAAGGCGGTTGTTCAACAAATAATGGCAGAAAGCCCGCTAGATTTGATTGAATACTGGTCCATAGATCCAGATTATGACGGTCAAACTTTCCGTTCTGTATGGCAAGATTATCGTGAAAATACGAACAACGATGACGATCCGTTGCGTGTAATTCATGATGCACACATTGTTGTTCCAAAAGTGGACCACAAACGCAAAATCTGTGTCAAAGCAGTTGATGTTTTTGGTTTTGAATCCATAGCAGTTGTGGAGATGTAGATCATGACAATTAAAGAACGAGAACAAACATTACTTGAATACTATAAAGATATTCAAAATTTCATCGATAAATTAACCTTAACGGCAGCACTTGGTTCTATTCCATTGGCTTTGGGGTATGTAGATAAAGTGTTAAAATTTGGTTTTTTGGGAAAATTTTTATTCGTAGCGGTTAACATCTTCGCAGTAGCTGTGGTTGTCGCACATATTATTGGTGCTATATATGGTAAGAAATCATGTGATGCGGCATTAGCAAATGAGAAAAACGCCGAAAAATATGGAGAAATTCAAGAAAAATTTAATAAATCAGTAAATTGGAACTTTATCTGCATGATTATCGGATATTTGTTAATCATCATATATTTAACCTGTGGGGGACAATATGAAATATAAAGTTATGTGTGAATCGCCCAAGGCTCCAAAAGCCGTATTGAAACCAACAATGGACTCACCAAACGTGCCAAAGGGCATTTTGAAACCAGCGCGGGTTTACAATTCTCCAGATGTACCAAAAGATGTGTTAAAACCCGCCAAAAAAGGAAAATAATATGACAGCACCAAAGAATACAGGAACTCGTGATATTCCATTAAGGTTTGCGGAAAATTTAACAAAATTGGTTAATGCCGATTGGGAATCTGGCCGTTTCTTGCAATCGGTCACACCAATCACAGCTGATTTGTTGCGTTATTGGTTTGACCCATCGTTTACCGATATTCGTGATAGAAATTTCCACATAGGGCAAAAACAGGCAATTTTGAATGCGATATATGTTCATGAAGTGCTGCAATCTAAATCTGTTCCTGATATGTATTCTGCGGTTGCCGAACAAAGTGAGGTTCCAACCGATGGCGATTTCATAAATGTTATTGCCAATCAAAAATATAATTTCCCAAAATATTGCGTAAAAATGGCAACAGGTACTGGTAAAACCTGGGTATTAAATGCGTTGTTGATATGGCAATACTTGAATGCTAAATATGCATCATCAAAATCGCCAATAAAATTTACAAAAAACTTTTTGTTGGTTGCACCGGGCTTGATTGTTTATGAAAGATTGTTGGATGCGTTTCGTGGCAAGGAAACAACCATTGGTAAACGTGATTTCACTACATCTGATATCAAAAGCAACGAAGATTTGTTCTTGCCAGAAAAATACCGCCAAGACATATATTCGTTTGTCCAAAATTCTGTGGCCGATAAAACAGAAATTACAAGTAAAACTACCGGTGATGGCTTGATTGCTATTACAAACTGGCACGCGTTGGTTGATGATGAAGAAGAATCAGAATCCGAGACAGAATTAAACGGTGTTAATTTGAATAACACCCGTGAAATTGCCGCAGGTGTTTTACCTATGACCCCAGGTGTTGCCGCAGGTAATGCATTGGATGTACTGGATAACAAATTATTGCGTGGTGGATTGTTGGAACACTTGTCTTCTCTGCCGGATATTTGTGTATTTAATGATGAGGCACATCATATCCATGAAAATAAAAACTATGGCATCGTTGAAGAAGTAGAATGGCAAAAGTCACTGAATACAATATCATCTGGCAAAGGAGCGAATTATATTCAAATTGACTTTTCAGCAACCCCGTATTCTGTGACCGGTGGCGGTAAAAATGAAACCAAGCATTATTTCCCGCATATTATCGTCAATTTTGAATTAACAACTGCTATGCGTGCAGGGTTTGTAAAAACCTTTGTATTGGATGAACGTAAAGAATGGGCATCTATGCCAAACGAAGACATTGATTTTAAATCTGTCCGTAATTCTGCTGGTAAAGTTATGGGATTATCTTCTGGCCAACGTTTAATGTTGCGTGCTGGATTGGAACGTTTGAAGATTTTGGAAAAAGATTTCGTTGCGCACGATCCAAATAAACACCCAAAGATGATGGTTATCTGCGAAGACACAGATGTATCACCGTTCGTTTGTGATTTCTTGGCCAAAGAAGACGGCTTTTCCGAAGAAGATATTATGCGCATCGATTCAAATAAGAAAGGCGAATTAAAGGAAGACGAATGGTTAGACCTTAAACAAAAATTATTCACTTTGGATAAACAGACACATCCAAAGGTTGTGGTTAGCGTTATGATGTTACGAGAGGGATTCGATGTAAATAACATCTGTGTCATTGTTCCTTTGCGTTCATCGCAAGCGCCCATTTTATTGGAACAAGTTCTTGGTCGTGGTTTACGTTTGATGTGGCGTGGTCGCGAATATGATGATGTCAAAGCGGAAAATCGTCATAACATTTATGATTTGAAGACAGCACCAGTCAACTATCTTGATACTTTGTTCGTAGTTGAACACCCGGCATTCAAAACATTCTATGATGAATTGGGCAAAGAAATGGTTGTCACGGCCAAAGAACCCGGTAAAGGTCCAAAACCGCTTGGTGGTATGGTTGTTGCAGAATTGAAAGATAATTACAAAGACTATGATATGTTCTGGCCCCATATTATCAAAGACAAAGAGGAAACTTTGGCGGGCACAGAAATATCTGTTGATAAAATGCGGCCGTTTGATATTGATCTGAAACAATTAAAGGCCATGGTGCCAAATGATAACGCGGACCGTTTTATTGGTCGTGAAATGCAGGTTAAAACCCAATTTGGCGAATATAAAGTTAGCAGTGATATCTTTACTGCACAATCGTATAACGAATATTTACAAAAGATGTTGAATGCAATTACAACGAACTTTGCCAAAGTTGCATCCAATGGTCACAAAACGGAAATGCCTTTGATGCAGATAAATCAAACTCTGTTAATTTCTGCGATCGACAGATATATAAGAACGCGTTTATTTAACCAGGAATTCGACCCAATGATTGATGGAAACTGGCGCGTGCTGATATTGTCCAAGGCGACAATTATTCAGCACACAATGACAGAATTATCCAAGGCTATCTATGAAATGCACAATCAATTGAATGTGCACGAAGCCGAAGTTGAAAAACATTGGTTCTCGGAAGTGGATAAATTGGTTGGACGTGAAAACTTTGCATTGGACATCCGTAAATCAATCTATACAAAAACATTCTTCCCATCAAACAAAGGCGGCCTGGAACGCGCGTTCTTAGAAGCCTGTGATATTGATCCGGAAGTTGATAAGATTATCAAAATCAGCGAACACAAACATACATTCGCGCGTTTCCGTTATCTGCGCCAGGACGGTATGCTTGGCACGTATTATCCTGATTTCATTGTTCAAATCAAAGATAAGATTTATATCGTTGAAACAAAAGGCAATGATAGAGCAAATAACCCTGACACCCAGGCGAAAGAAATCGGTGCTTTGGATTGGATAAATAAAATCAATGAATTGCCAGCGTCTGAACGTATGGATGCAGAGTGGCGGTACGTATTATTGGCACAAACCAACTTTGAAACAATGCACGACCAAAATGCATCTATCAGAGAAATCTTGGAAATGTCGCGTTTGACCCGTACCCGTGCCGAAGGTAAGTTGTTTTAATTATAAATTACATTGTCAAATAAAAAACGTGGTCAAATGACCACGTTTTTTTAATAAGGATATTTTTTACCCTTTTCAAGGTTCTCTTCCCAATGCAGTGGCTGCAAATTCCGGATATTGTCCGAACCGCCTAATGCCTTTGGGTGTATGTGGTCCACGTGCCAACCATATTCGCCGCAAGTTCCGTACGAACCACGACGTATAAGATTGCCCTCAGAATCCTTACGCCAAGTGTCTGGATTCTTACCACGTACAGTAGAGCCTTTTTGCCAAACAACGTCTAGTTTAGACATGTTTTTACCTCTTCTGTCAAGTAGCAAACCTCCCAAATTCACAAACCGATTGCCATTAACCTTGGATTCTGTTATAATAAGGCATAGGTTGGTTGCCCTTATTATTTTGGGTATCCGTTCTTGGGGACATTAGGTCCCCAGGACTTTTTTCAACATCCTGTGTCTCATTAAGCCCATAATTGCAATATATAGTATATTCATTCCTTTTTCACCCAGAAAGATTAGATTTTCACATTTTTTCTGCTTGATATTTAAAAACTGGGATTTTCTGCCTGTTTCAGTGGATAAAAAACGATAAAAAGTCACATTTTATAAGACATTTTCACTTTTCGATAACAGCACAACAGATAAAACATATATAAACAAGCATTTTAGCCAAAAATAAACCGTTCTGCGCCATGCATTTGTGCTTCATTAAATTGTTTTACATGTTCATCAGGACAAGGGCACGCTTCGCCCGTTACAGAACATCTGAAAGCGTCCCCAATAATTGCTGGTATCCCGCGCATCAAAATCTTCAATAACTTTGTTCTTGCTTCTTCTGCCATTTCTGTAGCATTCAGACAAAGCATCAACTTTGGTGATATTGGTAAAAATATTTGTGAATGCGGCAAATCGAAACCTGTACTATCCTGTCTGTGCTCTATATTGGCCATATAATTATTTAGGCGTGTTGGATCATCAGATATTATAAACCTCTGCTTTCCTGTGGCTTTTAATAACAGCCATTCCATGCTAGCGATGGCATCTCTTACAACATCATCATGTTCCACATGATACAAGAAATTATAACTCATTACTTTGGCGACATTATCGTCGATTCCAACATCTTTGCAATATAATATTTTTTTGATATTTCCGTCGGAATCAACCAACTCAAACAAAGGAACATTGTTAGATTGTAAAAACGCTTTCACTTGATTTACATACTTTCTTGTACGATAAAATTGGCACAATATAAAATCTTCTAAAACCCGAAAATCTTCGTCCTCTAACCAAGCGATTGACTCTGTTTTAACAATTTTATCAATTATGGGAGCGGCCTTGGATTCAAGTTCAGAATAATTGTCTTCTAATGAGATTTTACCTTTGTTTGTGTCTAGATCATAGAAGTATTTTTCTTGGGCAACTTTCATAATATTTGCTTGATAGGTTTCCTTTTTGATCAGGTCTGTAACATTGATTGTTTGGCCATCAGCACAAAAGTGCTTTAAAAGACATCTTGGAACATAATGCTGTCTTTTAGCTGTGGACATTTACAATTCCTCTACACCTATGTCGGTTAAGTATTGCCATAGGGCGTCGTAGAAATTTGGTTGGCGGGTGGCGTCTGATGCGTCGCCGCGCGGGACAAATATTACAAAGCCTTCGCGTGCACGTGTTAGTAGTACACGATATGCATTTTTCAGGTAACGGCGCTTGTCTTCTTGGTTGATTGATAACCAGCGCGAGCCGCTTGGTTTAAAATACTCAAATTTACCATCAACATATCTGTAATCTGCGTCCCAGCCGACAACCGCATAATCTATTTCCAGGCCCTGGATATCAAATTCACTGGCCGCTTCTTCCATAAAGTATGAAGACTTGATATCATCACGTTCGCCCAGGAACCACTTTTCCGGCTTGCACTTACTTTCTATCCAAATTCCATCTGCGCGCAATCTGCGGCCATTTGAACTGGCAATCAGGCCATGACGCAACGTCTTGCCCGCAGTCTGTTCACGCACCCATTGCTTTGCACGCGCCAAATCACGCGTCATATAAATTGGATAAACTTCGGACAGTCGCTTATATTTTTCTGCGGCGGCTGCGGCATCATTATCCAACAAAGAATCCACAAAGCCCGCAACATCGGATGTTCTGTGTGCACGCAATGATACAGACAGGTGCAGTTCTTTAATCGTTTCGCATTTCAGCCCATCGGTTAATTCCGCAAACGATTGGTCGCCCAGGTATTCACTGGCGGTTATGTCGCCAGACACGTAAACATTCCAATCTGCGAAAGAACGCTTTAATGACGCAAACCATTCTTGGATACCGGCCTCGCCAGTGTTAATGTCCTGACCACCACCAACAAGGCATACAATTACGGCCCAATCTTGGTGTCGGTTCATATAGTCAATTAACAACTCTGGCTCGCTCATAGCCAAGAAGTGTGCCCGCTGTTCGTTGGTCAGCCGATTAAGAACAGCAGCCTTCTTCTCTTGCATAAAACCAGATAGCATTGATTGAACCCATGCGCGTTGCGCTTCGTCAAATATAACAACATTGTCAATTGGTGGCACATCCACATTTTCCAATGACGCGTCACGGAAATGATGGATTATCTGGATAAAGGATTTTACTTTATTGCGAGCTTCTGTGATTTGCGTACCGTTTTGCCGATGATCGTCTGCGGCCAACGCTTCGCGTAAAACGGATACCAGTGGTTGATTACCTGTTAAGAAACACGAATAACTTTGCCCTGTTGTTTTCTGGTTTTCAATTGCGATATTCAGACCGGCCAAGGTTTTACCCGCACCAGGAACACCCGTGATAAAGCAGATGGATTTTTGTTTATTCTGCTTTGATTGTTCGATTATACGCTGAACCGCATCGGATGTTTTGGTCAGGTTTTCGGCGGCTGTATTTTGCGCAATATCTGCGACAGAGTGAGTGTTATATAGGGCTTTGGCGGCCTCAATAATCGTTGGCGTTGGAAGATATCTGGAATTTGCCCATTTATCCATATTGATTGTTGCGCACGAAGTATCTGTGTTGTGAATAATTATATTACGCAATTCATCGCCATCGGTCAGGATTACATCTTCTGGCATATCGTGTTTGCGGTAGTCATCCGGCACACCTGTTGCCACCAGGACGGGAACGATTTTACACCGACGGCTTTCTTCGTGATAGTTTTGCAAATCAAATGCGTATGTGCGAACCTGGCGGATTGCGTCACTGGCATATGTTTCTGCGCCGACCTTAAATTCCAGAACAAAGACAGTATTGTTTATCAGCAAGATGTTGTCTATGCGACCGCCCACGCGTGGCAGAGTGTATTCAAACAGAATGCTGCCAGATGGCGCGTATGCCAGCGCATATTTCAACACGCGAATTTGTTCCATCCATGCGTCTTTTTGTGCCGCAACTGTATCGTATCTGTCACCTGCGGCGATAATACCAAAGATTTCATCATCGCTTTGGCGCAAGAAGTTATGAATACTGTTTTTGTAGAAAGCGTCGCTCATTTTACTTTCCTTTGGCTTGTAGTGTTTTAGATACGATTTGGTCGGCGGGGAGTTGTGGATGGGATGGCAGATCTGCGACTGGCACCCAATGCATATCGTCGTGGACGCGCAGTTGGATTTCGCCGGTATAGGATGTGATTTCGTATGTATGAAGTTCAATAACCTTGCCGGAATCTGTTGTATGTTTTGCAATTGTAATCAGATCGCCGATTTGTGCGTCTATTCCCAATTCTTCAAACAGTTCCCTGCGCAGGCATGTTGGGCCGTCTTCGCCTTCTTCAAACTTGCCACCGGGGTATTCCCATTCGCCCGCCAATGGTTGGTCAGCCCCACGTCGCATCAGCAGAACTTTATCCCCATTTCTAAAAATCGCAGCTGTTACTTTCACACTGAATCCTTTCCTTTACAACACCATCTTGCACTGTTTTTTTGGGTTTGTAAAGTCCTTATTTTCTGCGGATTTTAGCGTTTATACATAGAGATACACCACGATACATTCAAGGTGAATTTTTAGGATATTTTTGTATTTAGATACAACTAACAGCATATCAACAGTTTTACGTAAGTTTTCAACAATTTTTTGTGTATTACTACTTTCACTACCTTTTCTTTATCTTTTATTTTTCTTTACTACTACTACTTTCCTTACCTATGAAATCAATATTGAAATCAACAGGAAATCAATTCTGATTTATGAAATTAGACAGTGCGACATGCGGTCTTGTTTTTTTATCAGTGTGTAGCAAGGTGGCGGGGTCTCCGTTACCCGTATAT
This sequence comes from Alphaproteobacteria bacterium, assembly GCA_017935245.1. Taxonomy (GTDB): domain Bacteria; phylum Pseudomonadota; class Alphaproteobacteria; order Rs-D84; family Rs-D84; genus Enterousia. The sequence goes on from JAGBHZ010000018.1 coordinate 27,692, forward strand.
GAAACGCCCGTCACAGGACCCATTAAATAACTGGAATTTTTGTATTTCTTGGATATAATCAATAGGGTAAGGCATGAAAGATATGGCAAAGTTTTCAGATTTTATCAGCGAATACAAAACAGCCCAAGAGCCATCTAAACAAGAAAAGGCACGTAATTGGGATATCGCCATTGGCCTGCAACAGGTTGATGGGTTGACACCATCGCGTTATCTGTACCAGGTGGCGCGTGATAATATCGAAGGCAAGCTGAGTCATGACGAAGTTCATCAGTCGCTGCGCCAGTATTACCGCACCCCAGAGGGTGACGAACTGGGTATTGAATACTGGGAGGCCGACACCGTTTCCAACCGTATTGCAGAACTGTTAAGCAATTCGTCTTTTACCTTTGCGCCGACTACTTTGCTGTCTATTCACAAGTATTTGTTTAATGCGGCATTGCCTGAACACTGGGTTGGGAATGTCCGTACCAAGGATATTATCAAGGCAGAAAACGTGCTGATGGGGGATACTGTCCACTATGCCAGCCATATGGACATTATGCCAACGCTGGAATACGACTTTGACCGCGAAGAACGTTTTGATTACAGTACGCTTAACACACGTGCGCAAGTTGAACATATCGCGCAATTCGTCTCTGGCCTGTGGCAAATTCATCCATTTCGCGAAGGCAATACGCGCACAATCGCCGTATTTACAATCAAGTATCTGCGCAATAAAGGCTTTGCTGCTGATAACGAATTATTCAAGGATTATGCAGAATATTTTCGCAATGCCTTGGTTCGTGCCAACTATGAAAATATACCGCGCGGTATCAAACGGACCTATAAATACCTGAACTTGTTCTTTGGAAATCTGTTGCTGGGCGAAAACAATTCGCTGAAAGGTGACGACATGGTTATAAATATCGCTAATCCCGAAATAAAAACTAGCGATATAACTAGCGATAAATGTAGCGATTTGAATATAGACGACCTGAACAAAACAGAACGGACGTTCTTTATCGCTATGGCTGAAAAGTTATGCACGATGGGTTATGTTACTGCTGCGGACGCAATTTCTATAACAGGCAAATCGCCACAGCGCGTACGCCAACTGTTTGTCGCATTGGTTAACAAAGGTTTCTTGGTTGCCGCCGGTCAAAACAAAGGCCGCAAATATAGTTTGCCAGAAAAACGATAATCGATTTATAAGAAAATGTGTTCTTAGGTGCGAACCAGGTTCGCACCCCAGGTTCGCACTTATCATATTGTAATTACTATTAAAACGCCCAAAGTGCGAACCTGCGAACCAATTTTTCAAACCTATGTGTAACAAGGTGTCGAGGTCGCCGTTACCCCCAATTAAAAGATGTTTTACAGAACCTATTTTATTTTACTGAAATGCAACATGCACCATTTAGGCACATATTGCATTTGCAACGTTATTGATGGCACGATAGGTGCTGCTGTCCATGATGTGGGTATATCCTTCGGTGGTGGTTATACGGGAATGTCCGGCCGCTTCTTTCATGGCAGCTATATTTTCACCGATATTTGCACCCATACTGATAAACGAATGTCGCAGGTCGTGTATTCGCATATGTGGCAGCTTGGCATATGACAGCGCCCATTCAAATGGCTTGCGGATGTTGTTTATTGGTCTGTGCTCGTTCCCAACACCTGGGAATACATATTTGCTGCCCAGTGCGGTTGCTTCATCCAGCGCAGCCTGCAAGTATGGTATAACCGCATCAGACAGTTTTACATCCCGGGCGCCGGTCTTGCTGTCTTTCAGGTGTATTACCTTGTGCATAAGCGCAAGTTCTTCTACCTCTAGCCCGGTTATTTCAGACGCACGACACCCAGTCAGCATCAGCACCCGCAACGCATTGAATAACCGTGGGTGCATTTTAGATACCTGGGGTCCAACATCCAGCGCATGCGATAATGCACGATAACCGTCTTGGTCCAGTATTTGTGGCTTATAAACTTTGTTTGAGCCTTTGCGAACATACTTGCATGGGTTTGTATTGCGATCTACGTATTTATACATTTCGCACCAATCCCAGAAATTAGAGAACAGAGACAGCGCTTTGTTCGCGGTTGAGAACGACGTTTTCTTTACCCACTTGGCATAGGCGTCCATTACATGTTTTTCTTCTATTTGGCGTATGTACAGCTTATCAAACATAGGCGCTAAATATAATCTATATTGCCCCCAATTAGAATCCTGGGTTCGTGGCTTCTTGTATATTTTGGAATATTTGTCCATATATTGCGGGAACAGTACTTTTACCTGTTCACCCAGCGTTTCTTTTTCTTTCAGTTGTTCTTCTATCCTTTTTCTGCGTGGGTCTTCGCCTTGGGCAATTTGATGCCGCATATTCCACGCCATATCACGAATATCTTTGATAGAATAATCTCTGTAGCGACCTATAAAAATATTGCATTTCTTGTTATCTATTTTACACCCCAGGAAAAACCGAATATTGCGTGTTGCCGCAGAATATCGCAGGAATAATCCTGGGATGGTGCCGTCGCTGACCTGCAGGTTAACATCTGAATGCAACAGATGTATCCAAGTGTCCCGAAACGGCTTTGTATAGCATTTCCATTGTTCTGCCATGTGTGCACTCCTTTATTACAAACACACAATGCACGATAAAAACATAATATCCAGCAGAAACAGCTATTTTTTATCGCTTCTTTTTTGTTCCAGCCACTTATTTACCTCAGACAGGGGGTAACGTACCATTTTGCCGATCTTGAAGTAAGCAGGTCCAATCCCCAGCGCACGATATTGACTTAATGCCGAAACAGACGAACAAAGATAGTCGGCCAATTGTTTTGGTGTAAACAGTCTGTCTTTAAACGCTTCCTTGTTCAGGGCGTATTGTCTTGTATCTCTCTCTTGTCCCCCATGGTTCATGAATTGGTAATCCATGTTATTCTCCTTTGGGTTTCAATATGGTTTGTAGGATATAAAAAGGTCGCTTTATACAATCTGATATCACAACAACTTTTTATATCTGTACATATAATTTATAGCACATAAAAAAGTAAAAGTCTTGCAAAACCAGCAAAAAAAGTCCTGTTTTTACTAAAAAAATTTGTATCATAATGTATCAAAACTACATTAAAACACGTCTAAATAGTATTAAATCATATTTTGTCAGTTTTTGAAACAACGGCTCATCGACGGCACCCGACAAAAAAATCAAACTTTTGCCCCGAATCGAATTTTGGGATTTTTCATGTTTTTTATGGTGGCTAATACCAATAATAAACCCCTTATTTTTATATCCGATGTGATACCTCTTTCTTTTTAGTGCGATTTGTGGTATAATAAATTTGACAAAACAGAAATTATCTTTTACATTATTCTAGCGTAATGTAAAATATAATTTACATTATAGAGAGAAAAGACATGAGAAAAACAACAATTTATCCAACCCCGGTTAAGCGCGCATTGGCAAAACTGGGGGCAGACATCAAAGATGCCAGAATTCGCAGACGCATAACCGCAGAAATGATGATACAACGCGCAGGTATAACCAGACCAACACTGGCCAAGGTTGAAAAAGGAGACCCTGCAACATCTATGGGCATTTATGCCAAAGTATTGTTTGTATTGGGACTGCACGACAGACTGGCAGAAGTTGCAGACATAAGATTTGACCAAGTTGGATTGATGCTGGACGCTGATAAATTACCAAAACGGGCCAGCGCACCAAAAACGATATAAAAAGAGACAAAATATGGCAAACCAGACATTTTTAGTTTATGTATCCATGGATAATACAGACCACCTGGTGGGGGCTTTGACAGCACAGATAAAAGGCACCCGTGAAACGGCGGCTTTTCAATATTCCCAGGAATGGTTAATCAATCCAAAACGTTTTGAATTGGCGCCTGATATGCCATTAGGGGCCGGCATGATGTTCACCCAACATGAAATGTTTGGTGTTTTTGAAGACACTGCCCCAGACAGATGGGGACGCACACTGATGCGTCGTCATGAACAAGAATTGGCACAATCAGAATCACGTGCAGCCAAGACACTAAACGAAATAGACTATATAGTTCGCGTAAATGATTTTGCCCGTCAAGGCGCACTGCGTTTTAAAGCAAATGCAGATGGCGCATTTTTAACCATGGACAACGAACCAATTCCGCCGTTGGTTAGACTGCCTGAATTATTACACGCGGCAGACGCAATCGCAGACAACACAGACACAAATAAAGACCTGCTATTGCTGTTGGCGCCTGGTTCTTCCTTGGGCGGTGCTAGACCCAAGGCATCTGTTATTGATGATGTCGGTGATTTGTGCATTGCAAAATTTCCAAAAAAAGACGACGCAACACATGTTGTTGCATGGGAAGCCGTAGCGCTGGAACTGGCCAAACAATGCGGACTAAATGTTCCTAAATTTGAATTCAAACAAATATCCGGCAAAGACGTATTGATAATAAAACGCTTTGACAGGGAAAAACAAAACAGAAAGCCATTTATGTCGGCCATGACAGTATTGGGTGCAACAGATAATGATATGAAGACCTATAATTACACTGACATAGCAGACTTTTTGATTCAAAAGGGATCCAATGTTGATAACGACTTGGCTGAATTGTGGAAGCGTGTATTATTCTCGGTTTTGATTTCAAATACAGATGACCATCTGCGTAATCATGGATTCCTGTATGAAGGCAATGGGTGGCGCCTGTCACCACTGTACGATGTAAACCCATCTGTTGATAAAGTTGATATGTTGCATACCGCTATTGCCGACGATAATAGCGACGCAACAATTGAAGATGCGCTGCAATACGCTGAATATTTCAGAATTACTCGTACCGAGGCAGAAGAAATTGCAAACAGCATGATAAATGTGCTAAAAAATTGGCAAACCGTTGCCAGACGCTATGGTTTACCACAAGCAGAAATCAACCGTATGGCACCCGCATTCAAGGTATAATTATTGCCCGACAAACGCATTCCGTAATTTCATTTTTGGCGGACATCATTTTTGTATGATTTAGACACTTGTGGGTATACGGGGGTGCAATTTTTTTGCTACATAATTGCTACATACTAAAAAACAGCTATACGGCGCATACACAGATATGTGCAAAAAGTGGCGGGAATCTGGGTCAACACGACATATCGCAAAAAAAGCCCTGAAATCAAGAACTTGCTGTTAATCCGTATGTCGTTGGTTCGAGTCCAACTGCCCGAGCCAGAATTGCTAATAGTTTGCCTGTTTTCTGCAGAATGCATGGGGACAGAATGCAAACTATTTTTTTTTTGAGACAAATTTGATACCACTTTTACCCCAAATATCAAAAATCTGTGTAAGCGAAATGGCACCTATTATTATCGCAAGCAGGTTGATGGTAAATGTGTACCAAAATCCCCAGGGGCCGATGACCCCGCCGGGCGGCGTGCCGACCGGGTCAGAACCCGGCGGTTACATCCGGGTAAAACAACAATTAAAGAATAAATATATCCGAACCTTAATTCAATCAGAAAGCGAACAGGTAAAAAGATACAACCAAAAATGTTGGCGCCGGAATCGATTGCGCTATCCATTATTTTTTAAACACGTGATTTACAAAATCTATATATTCTTGAAATATAGGCGATATTTCGGTGTGTTTCGCGAATATTTCTGCAATGGAACAATAGTACCATTTTTGTTGTGCATACCCACGTTTAAATCGCGACCAGATTTCATCCCCATATTCATCCAGGTCTGATTTAATACTGGCCAGATTACTTAATTTATCCGCACAGATTACCATTAATTGATCCGTGTCCGTTGTGTGCCCCAATGTTTCAATGGTATGCGTTTTGCGTTCTTCCCATGACATCGATTTGTCTGGTTCCGATGCGCCAATTACCAGGTCTGTGATGCGGTTTCCAAATTTTTCGCGCAGGTCATGTTCCGTCGTTGGGGTGTCTTCCAACGTATCATGCAAGATACCCGCCGCAATGGCGTCGTCGGTTGCATTATATTTAATCAGGTGTTTCATAACCGCGACCGGATGAACCAAGTAGGGCAATTTTGTTCCTTTTCTAAATTGGCCGGTGTGGGCATCGGCGGCAAAACATAGCGCGTTAAAAATTTTATCAGACATGTTTAATCCTTTTTTTGTTTTTTGCCATGCGTAACAATTCACAAAACGTGAAGTCGCACATGCAGCCCGATTAAGATGGAGGTTTTTATTTTGTGGAATCTATACCACATCTACATATTATCAGAATATAATCATTTGTAAAGCATTATTGATTAAATGCATCGGTCTGTGATAAAATGCCCATGGCAAAATAGGGGATAAATAATGTTAATTGATTTAATTTTATTGGTGCTAGGGTTCGTTTTATTAATCAAGGGGGCCGATTACTTTGTTGCCGGCGCGTCCAGCATGGCCACCCGTATGTGTATTCCGCCAATTATTATTGGTTTGACGGTTGTCGCCATGGGAACCAGTGCCCCCGAAGCCGCGGTCAGCATATCATCCGCCATGCATGGTTCAAATGCAATCGCAATCGGCAATATATTTGGGTCAAACATTGCAAATGTGTTTTTGATTTTGGGATTGTCTGCGATGATTACACCATTAATTGTCCAGAAAAACACCATACGCTTTGAAATACCATTTGTTGGATTAATAACAGTGTTGTTGTGTTGGATGGGGATGACGTTTGGCATGATATCCCGTGCCGGTGCTGGATTTTTATTGGGGCTGTTTGTGTTGTTCCTGGGGTATTTGTTTGTCATTTCACGCGGCACCACATGTGATATCGATTGTGATAAAGCAATGGGCGGTGTAAAAATTGCGGCGTATATTTTATTAGGGTTGCTTGCATTGGTTCTGGGCAGCAATATAACCGTATCTGCGGCATGTTCAATTGCGCGTTTTATTGGCGTATCCGAACGTGTAATCGGCTTAACAATTGTTGCCATCGGCACCAGTTTGCCAGAATTAGTAACCAGTGTGATTGCCGCCCGCAAAGGGCAATCAGATATTGCCATCGGCAATATTGTTGGTTCAAACATATTCAATATATTATTTGTTTTGGGAATTGCCGGTATTATTTTACCGATACCATTTGCCAAAGAATTTATCTTTGATGGTATTGTTGCAACATTGGCAACGATTTTGTTACTGGTATTCACATTGCCGTCCAAGCGTTTATCGCGGTTTCCCGGGGTGTTATTTGTTTTGATATATATGGTGTATCTTGTGTATTTGATTTGTGGAAAATAAAAAAATCCCCAAACGGGGATTTTTTATTTGCATACGGTTACAAATGGTGGCTGGGAACGTTCAGTATCCACGACCCCATCGCCACAATCGCGACAGTTAAATCGACGATTTTGTGAATATCCATTGCCCACCGGTACCGAAACCGTTATCGTATCCCCAACATTTGCAATATATTTATTGTTGGGAAAACCGAAAAAGAATCCACGATTTGGGCCACTGCACGCATCTGTATCACCGGCATAGCATTTTGGGTCACTTAATCGTGTTGGGTCGGGTACACATATTGCGGTACATGTTTCTTCGTCAATAATCATTTTTTCACAGTCTGTACACGACGTTGCATGGGGGGCGCGCAATGTTGCACCGGCATTTCCATAAATGGATGTATGTTTTACATGTTCACACTTTTTTGTTGTTGTAATATTCTTTGGGTCGGTTACGCATTCCCATTCCAGTGTATTATAATTCAGTTGGGCCACCATCTTTTCGGGGCATATTTTTTCTGGGAACGGGCTGATACATTCCCAAATGCTGTCCACCATAACGGCGGTTTGATTGTCCGCGCACAGGGGTTTTCGCGACTCGTCCGCGACGCATTCCATCAAATCAGAATCCCAAATCATATCGCCGCCACAATTTGTTTTTGTGTTATACCCGGTACACTGCCAACGCCCAAATCGAAATACTTTTACCGTGCCAACGGGGCATATAATGTCTTCTGCGACGTTAAATACGAATTCTGTTTGCGTGTCTGGGATTTCATATTGTGTCAGATATACCAATTGTCCCGGTTCCAGTTTTAATTCTTCTATGATTGCGCGTGGCACGATGCGTTTTGATGTTGTGCCACCTGAAATAATGACATTTTCACTAAATATACCGAATGTACCCGCATCGCTAAAATCACGTTCCAGTATTTCCATAATATCATTAAATTGTGTGCCATCCAGTGCCCCCGTCGCAGTTACAATGTACGTAAAGGCCGGCTTTTTATTTTTCACAATTTCGCATTTTGTTATATTTAATCGTGTGTCCAGACAAACATATTGGCTAATGATATTATTCTGTTGAACACATATATCATCGAATTGTGTACCCTTGATTTGTGCGTTATGCACGGCCGCGGCGCATTGTGCCACCGCCCGCAGGTCTGATTTATCAATCGCGTATTCTGTTTCATGTTCGGTGATGCGGGCGCTGGGGCTGTCCATCATATAGTATGCCCCCATAAACAACACCACTAAAATCATGATAAAAATATTCATCTTTCTCCCTTGCGATTTATTAAAAGTGTAGCTAATATAAGTGTGAACTGCAACAGGAAGTTTGCTTATGAAAAAAATTATTTTATTACTATTATTGTCTGGCTGTGGATTTACCCCAATGTTTGTGGGCAATGACACGGATATCTATGTTGCCCCCATCAGTGGTATTAACGGCATCGAACTGCGCAATGCGTTAAGTGCGAAATTTGGTGGTGCCCGTGATGCAACGGCCAAATATACGTTAACAATTGATTTAAGCGAACCTGTTACCCAGTACAAGGCATTGGAACAAACCGGGGACGCCACATGGCAAGAAATATCGATGTCTGCGACATATGATTTAACCGACACTCAATCTGGGCGCGTTTTGGCGCATGGTACCGAACGTGCGTCGGAATCATACACGTTTGTTCGATACCTGGTTGCGTCAAACGCGTCGTATAACAGTGCGGTAAAAAATTCTTTAAGTGTTTTGGCGGATAAAATCAGTGTTCGCGCATTAAGTGCCACACACGCCCGTGTTATTGATACCCCAGGTGCCAAATAATGAAGTGGAAAGAATCTGATTTTAATTCTGGTATTGAAACGATACGTGCGGTTCTGGTTTATGGTCCCGATGCCGGCCAGGTTGATGAATTTTGTGATCGTGCGATTGAGAAACTGGGGATTGAAAAAGATAATCTGTTTGCATTGGATTCGGACGAATTGCGTGAAAAACAAGATGCGCTGTTCGCGGAAAGTTGTACCCCATCCATGTTCGGTGGTCGTAAAATGGTTTTGATATCCAATGCGGGTGATTCTGCAGCGAAATCGATTTCGGAATTAATTTCGCACCCCGGTCTTTGTGCGACGGTTATTGTTACCGGTGGTGATTTACGTGCGGGCGGGGGATTGCGTACGTTATTCGAAGGTGGCGATAACATCGCTGTGTTGCCATGCTATACCGATGATGCCCGAACATTGGAACCCCTTATCCGCAATGAATTGGCGGCGGCGGGCATAACGCGTATTAATCCAGATGCCATGATGTACATGACGGCGCATTTGGGTGGCGACCGCGGAATTACGCGTGGGTTTTTAAAGAAAATTGCCCTGTACGTTGATGATAAAAAGACCGTTGATTTGGTGGATGTGGAAAAATGTTTGCCAGATTCTGCGGCGGCGGATATGGATGATTTCTTGTATTCATTGACGGCGGGCCATATTGCCCAGACGATGACCGCCTTGGACAGATTACTGTATGACAATGCAGAACCGAACATGTTGGTTCGCATGTTGGATGGTCATTTCAAGAAATTATTAACCGCGGTTGTCGATGGCCAGTTACCACGCCTTTTCTGGAAGGTCGCCGAAAAATTTAATAACGCGATTAAGATTTGGCCTGAAACCGAAATAACTGCGGTTTTGGTGCGCCTTAATGAGTTGGAAAAGCAATTGCGCACAACCGGCATGCCCGGCGAGGTTTTATTACGTGATTTCGCATTAAAATTATCGGTTCGTGCGGCACGTCTGGCAATTAAACGAAGGAACTAAAAAATGCTTGCATCTGTATATGCCCCAAAAGATTTTAAACGTTTGCGTGTTGTTGGTGATTTGGTTGCGCGCTGTTTTGATTATATTTCGCCATATATCCGGGCTGGGATTTCGACGGGTGAAATCGATCGAATGGTTGCGGAATTTTTAAAAGAAAACGGTGCGCGCTCATCCGACCTTGGGTACCAGGGTTATCCAAAACATATTTGTACATCGGTCAACGATGTTATCGTGCACGGTATCCCCAGTGATGATGTTATTTTAAAAGATGGTGATATTGTGAACGTTGACCTGACGGCGGAATACAAGGGGTTTCATGGTGATGCATCCCGCATGTTTATGATTGGTAATGTATCGCCCAAGGCGCGTAAATTGGTGAACGTATGTCATGATGCATTGAATGCTGCAATTTCAATTTGTGCACCCGGTGTTCAATTGTCTGAAATTGGTAAAACTATCGAACAGGTTGTTACCCCGCATGGTTTTTCGATATCGCGCGATTTTGTTGGCCACGGCATCGGCAAGGTTATGCACGATGACCCCCAAATTTATCATTTTTATGATAAACAGTGGGACAAGGTTAAGATGGTACCTGGTCTGGTGTTTACGATTGAACCGATGATTAATACCGGCCGCCCCGAATGCAAGATTGATGATGACGGTTGGACCGCGCGTACGGTTGATGGTGGATTGTCCGCGCAATGGGAACACACAATCGGCATCACCGAAGATGGTGCAATAATATTTACAGAAAAAATGGTTTAATCAGATATGGCAAAATCCGATCCATTAATGCGTACGGGACATCGCGAACGTCTGCGACAAAAATTCGAAGACGGACATGCCACCGCCGCGGATGAAATGGAATTATTGTTAACCCATGTTATACCACGTCGTGATGTTCGTGTTTTGGCACGTAGATTAATTGAACGCTTTGGGTCGTCATATAATGTGATTATGGCAAATCCAGCGGCGGTTCAATCGGTTGATGGTTCTGGGCCTGCGGTTGCGACGTTTTTTACATTGTTACGCACAATTGTTTCCCGTGGTTATAAAAATGTATTAAAAGACGGTGGTATATTTGCCAATCAAAATATTTTAGAAAATTATTGTCGGTCGCGCCTGGCGGGTAAAACGGTCGAAGAATTACACATAATGTACATGGATAAAAATGGCCGATTATTAACCGAAGAATTACATAATATCGGTGCGGTTAATTATTCGCATGTTTATCCAGAAAAGATTTTGGCAACGGCATTAACATGTGGTGCATCCAAGGTGGTTTTATTTCATAATCACCCGGTTGGCGGTGCAGACTGTTCAGCGCCAGATATGAATATGACGATTATTGTTGGAAAAATGCTGTGGCAATATAAGATAGAGATAACAGATCATATCATCGTAGATTCTTTGGGTACCATATGCAGCATGCGTAATGCCCATGCACTGGATGAACTAGATAAATTCTATGCTGATAATCCGCACAACGATTAAAACAATGTTGTTACATCGCAAACCGATGATAAGTTGCTTGATTGACCGGCAACAATCACATTCCCATCCAAATCATATACGGTTTTTGTTGCCACGGATGGGGTATCCCATGTGTCTTGAAATGGTCGCGATATGATTGTTACGTGGAAATTTGGTGCAAAATCAAATCGGATTAGTCGCAAAGCACAGTCGGCACCACGCGTTGTTCGAAAACCACGCGGTGTTATATTTACCAATGCGCCATTATTATTTAATTCAATTTTATATTCGTCATAGTCATGATCGTTACCCGTCGCCACATGTGTGCGCGTAATCTTATCCATTGCGCCATCGTTATTAATGTCGCGATTAAATTCAGAAACGCTGTCAATACCCGCACCAAATTCATCCAGTGTGCCACGTGTTATGTTGTCTGGGGTTCCTAATCCATCTGAAAAATTGCCATTAATAAACGTTGGCTTATTTGTTTGTGTTATTGTGGGGCTGGCCTGGCCAATGGTTTGCCCATCGTGCTTAAATTCGCCACGTGCCAGCATCCATGCCAACGCAATCGCCACAACTAAAATTAATATCATTAATGTATTAACAAAAATTCCACCCTGTTGTGATTTCATATCTGTACCTTTTGTCCTTGTTTTATTTCAACGACCGTGCCTGGTTTCCATCCTTCGATTTGTCGAATTGCATTTGCCACCTTGTCTAATTCTGTGTCGCTTAGGTCAGACATCATCCGATTAATTGACAATCCAGTCAGTTTTTCAATGCTGCGATGATATGCCGCCGTGTTGTTTTCAGCCGGTGGTGCATACCGACTGATTGCACCAGCAATGGTCAGTTTGTTATAGCTTTCAGATCGTAATAACTGCTTTACCGCACGCATACCGGTTTGTTCGTCTGGGAATACGGCAAAGCCGCCCGCGGTGCCGATTGCGCCGGCACGTCTTGAAAAATCAGACATGCGAATATTGCCGGGATTATTGTTGCGCCACGCGCGTGTCCCGCCCACATGTTTGTACCGGCGATTATTATCCGCAACAAAAATCACATCTTTACCAGATTCTATTGCACGAACCGGGGTCATATTCATACTATTTGATATGTTGATAATTGGTGTTGCCACCGGTTCGGATGATGTATCGTTTGAATCGCTTCCTGTTATTACAATGTTACCTTCTGGCCCAGATGCCATTTGGGTTACTGCATACGCATCGGTGGTACTGGATTCCGAATTGGTCCCTGTATAAATATCGCCTGGTGTGCCGGCGGATGTTAATGGCACATCGGCATATGGCATTTCCGCCATTGTCGCCCCAGAATCATATATATCGAAATTTTCATAAAGATTATATGCGTCATATTTTTTTAATTCTTCGTTTCGCATTTCCAATAATTGATTAACCTGGTCCAGTGGGATTGCGATTGTTTTACACCCAGCGCCAATTAAATCCCCGCCATATATGAAATTAACAACGGCCGGAACCACACTTAACGCGCCAAATATTAGAATCAGACTTTTCAGATTATTTGCAATTGATGTAAATTCTGCGTTTTTGGAACCGCGTATCATCATCCATGCCCACCCGGCCAGCATTATACCGGTTATGAACACCAATATAACCCATGCGTGTTCCAGAAATGTTTCAAAACTGCGTACGATACATGCGGGATCTTCCATATATATATTGACACCATCCGCCCCCAGGTTTTTAAAACCTGAATTGCTAAGCAGTCTAAAAATGGTTTCAATTTCCATGCACGTATTTTATGTTTATTTTTGTCCGCCGGCACTGGTAAAGAACCCCGGAATTGAAAAATCTTCATCGTTTGCCGCAATACCGGCCCATCCGAACAAATCACCCATCAAGCCACTGTCATCGCGTTTTACCTTTTTAAATGGCAAAATATTTTTCAGTTTTCCAATTTTTCCACCGCCGGTCTGTTTTGCGGGTTCTGGGATTGAATCTTGTGCCTGGGCAAATTCATTTGCCAATTGTTCCAGTGTTGCATCCGTATCCGCCATATCATCGGTCATAGATATTGAAAAATCCGCTTCGGATTCTGGGGTCGCGTCATCCACAGAATTTGTTTGTGCGTCTAAAATTTCATCTTCGCCCAGTGGTGTCATCGATTCCAACAATTCTTCCAATGTTTTTTCAGATGCAGGCGCGGGAACATCACTTGCGACAATATCGCTAATGGAAACTTGTAATGCGTCATCTGTTTCGGGAACCGTATCGATTTCTGGTTCGCTTTCGTGCGTTGCGTTTTCTGATTCTGAAACCACTTCTGCAACTTCTTCAATAATTGGTGCGACCGCTGGTGTGTCTTCGGCACTTTCGCCAGCCAACACGGATAAAATTGGAATAATCGGTGCTTCTTCTTCGGGGGCAGGGGTGTCGGTTTCTGGTTCTTCAACAATATCGTCGGCTACTTCTTCTTTGGCATCAAATACGGGTTCTTCGACAATTTCTGGGGTTGGTACTTCTGCAATTATTTCGGGTTTGAATTCTGGGATTGGTTCAATAACTTCTGGTGTTGCATCTTCTGTATCAACAACCACTGGGGTGTTGATGGTTTCAATTTGTGTATCCTGTACCGTTGTTTGATTGGCCAGTGCACAGTCTGCATCAACCGGAACACCAAATAAAACCGTATCATTATCCAGCCCCAGTGTATTGCGCACCTCTTCAAAAGCGGCACGAATTTGGGCCATTTCGAACGTTTCACCACCAGAAATATAGATTATTTTTGTTTTCATTGAATCCAGTCCCCCACAATTTTCCGACACATTATATCACATTTTAGGGTTGAACGCATATAAAAAATATCTTAAACTGCCAATATGGCAGATATAAAACAACAGATTTTTCAAGAATTATCATCTTTGGAAGATGCCGCCGCCCGTCTGCGTGGCACGGCCGTTGCCGCCGGCAGACAAACAGATCTTGAGGTTGCAATCCTGACCGAACAGGTTCGAACCCTGCGGGAAAAAAATGCGCGTGCGTCGGATATGATTGATAAATCCCTGGAAATATTAAAGAAGTTAGCATGAGTGTCGTTTCAATACCAATTGTGAATAAAAACTATCCCATGGGATGCGAAGATGGCCAAGAATCCCGCCTGATTGAATTGGGGAAAATGGTTGATGCCCGTGCACGTCAAATTTTGGATAAAATCGGGCCCTTGCCGGAAAGTTCACTTTTGGCCACGTTGTGCATTGTATTGGCGGACGAAGTGCGTTCAAAATCTGTGCCGACGGTAACGGATGCCGATTTAAAAGAGATTTTGGCCCGTATTCGTGAAATAAAGCATAAAATTGCCCAGTAAAAATATTTTGCCCACATAAAATGCGGGCATTTTTTCTGTTGTTATTTTTTTTCAAATGTTCTAAATTTTGGGTACTATGGTAAAAGAAATTATCGAAAGAATTGATTCTCAGCAGTTATCAGACGCACTGTCTGAACGTTATTTGTCATACGCGGTCAGTACGATTGTATCCCGTGCATTGCCCGATGTTCGCGATGGGTTAAAGCCGGTACATCGCCGAATTTTATATTCTATGCTGCGTCAAAAGTTATCACCAAATGCGGCGTTTCGCAAATGCGCAACGGTTGTTGGTGATGTGTTGGGGCATTACCATCCACATGGGGACAGTTCTGTCTATGATGCGATGGTTCGCTTGGCCCAGGATTTTTCCGTGCGTTATCCATTAATTGATGGCCAGGGTAACTTTGGTAATATCGATGGCGACCCCCAGGCGGCGTATCGTTACACTGAATCCAAGATGACCGATGCCGCCATGTTGATTATGGAGGGTCTGGACGAAGACAGTGTTGATATGATGCCAAATTTTGACGGCACAACAATGGAACCGGTCGTTATGCCGGGTGCGTTTCCAAACCTGTTGGCAAATGGCGGTATGGGGATTGCGGTTGGTATGGCAACGAATATCCCAACCCACAACGTAGCCGAGGTTTGTGATGCCTTAACCCTGGTGGTTGATAAACCAGATGCCACGACCGCCCAAATTATGAAAAAAATGGTTGGGCCGGATTTTCCAACAGGTGGCGTATTAATTGATTTTTTTGATACAATTGTAAAAAATTATGACACGGGTCGTGGCGCGTTTCGTGTGCGTGCCCGCTGGGAAATCGAAGAACTGGAACGCGGCACGTACCAGGTTGTTGTTACCGAAATTCCATACGGGATTGTAAAATCTAAACTGGTTGAACAGATTGCGACGCTAATTGATGGTAAAAAATTACCATTGGTTGATGATGTTATTGATGAATCTACGACCGATGTTCGCATTGTTATCACGCCAAAGTCCAAGAATATCCCAGCCGACAAAATGATGGCGCATTTATTTGCGATGACGGATTTGGAATCACGCTTCAATATGAATTTTAATGTGATTGATTCCAATGGTGCGCCACGTGTAATGCCGATTGGGGATGTGTTGCGTGAATTTATCGCGCACCAGAAAAGTGTCCTTTTGCGTCGCACAACGTGGCGATTGAACAATATTGCACGTCGTCTGGAAATCTTGGGCGGGTTGCTGGTTGTGTATTTGAATCTGGACCGTGTTATTGAGATTATAAGAACAGAAGACGATGCCAAGGCTGTATTGGTTGCGGAATTCAACCTGACCGATATCCAGGTAGAGGCAATTTTAAACACGCGCCTGCGTTCATTGCGCAAACTGGAAGAAATGGAAATCAAACGCGAAGATGCTGCCCTGCGCGAAGAACAGCGCCAATTACAAGAATTAATGGCCAGTCCCGACATGCAAAATGACCAGTTAAAGGCATGGTTTGCAGATATTAAAAAGCGTTATGATAAAAAGACCACCCTGGGGCGGCGTCGCACGACATGGACCGAACAAACCGAAGAAATTGTTGTTGACGCGGATGAATTTATTGAAAAAGAACCATTAACAATCATCTTGTCAACAATGGGTTGGATTCGCGCGGCCAAGGGACACCTGGATTTAAATGCGCTGGATATGAAGTTTAAAGAGGGCGACGAATTACAGTTTGCGTTCCATGCAATGTCCACAGATAAAATCAATTTGTTTGCATCCGGTGGCAAGATGTTCACACTGTCCGCGAACGAATTGCCGTCGGCACGTGGTTTTGGTGAATCTGTGCGAATGATGGCCGATATTGGCGCAGATGAAACAATTGTTCGTGCGTTTGTTTTGGACATGCGCGCAAAATATTTGGTTGTGGGTCGTCATGGTGTTGGATTTGTTGTGTCGGGTGAAAACTGTCTGGCCCAGACCCGCAACGGGAAACAGGTTATGAACGTTGACGCGAAAAATCCGGCGATTATGTGTGTGCCGGTTTCGGGTGATATGGTTGCAATGTCGGGTTCAAATGATAAATTGCTGATATTTGCAACGTCTGAGATTCCCGAAATGTCCCGCGGCAAAGGGGTAATTTTACAGAAATATAACGCCGAACGTACCTATGTATTGGATGTTATGTTCTTTGATGCATCTGATGGATTTGGCTGGACAACGGGGCGGGGTACAACGAAACTGGCCGATTGGAAGCCATGGGTTGCGCGTCGTGCGTCCCAGGGTCGAACGATTCCAATTGGTTTCCCACGCAGTGGTAAATTCGGAAAATAAAAAACCGGCAATGCCGGTTTTTTTAATATGTACACCCCGTGGTTGATATTGAAAAAGTGCCTTTCTCATCATAATACGTACCAACCGGTAAATAGCACGCTTCTGCAGATGTTCCATTGCCGGCCGTTACTGTTCCTCGTGCCAAGGTTGTTCGGGATGAGTTTGTGTAAATATTTGATGCCAATGGGCATTGGGTACAATCTGAACTTATTGATGCGGGTTGTGAATAATATCCAGCCGAACAGTTGGTGCATCCCAAGCCCGAAGCGCCATCGCTTTCAATTGCGCGAACGCCGTATCTATTATACTTTCCAGCTGGACAAGCATATACGTCGCCATAATAATCGGTTGATGTTATACTGCCATCATCACAACCCAAACCACCAATAAAATACCCTTTGGCAGGATGTGTATACCCAGAACTGGTTGTCCATGGAACTTTCATAGTGGCAACTGTTTTACATATTGTCTCGTCGCTGTAACAGACTATATTATGTGTTGCTTTATAATTTTCGCTGTTATACAGATAGTATCCGCCATACGGCATACAGTATTTATAAATACCAGAACCAAAATCATCTGCGAAACCGGTGGTACACCATTTGGCAGATGTATCGCAAAAACTGGTATGTCCTGCATCGTCCCAGTCCCCACATGTAACCGTACTGCAATAAACGGTAGTTGCATGTGCATTGGTAACAGAAATCATCAGCCCCAATGTCGTTATAAAAAATATTTTTTTCATATTTCTTTCTCCTGTTGTTTTGTGAAAAAAACAAAACCACCGAAAACATTCGAGTGGTCAGGAGGTTCGAAACAATCCATTGAATTGTGTGCTTATTTATATATATCGCAACCCTCCTGACAACATATAGCCAGGAGTTTTTATGTTTTTCGTCCTTGTTGGACGCAATGGAACGGGTTTCGACACCCCATTATAGCAAAACCGCCATAACACCACTATTATAACTGAATGTTTTGCTTTGTGCAAATGGTTCGCTAAATAAAAGTTTAAATCAAAATTCAAAGCGCACAGTTCAAAGTTAAAATATGAAAAAAACAAGCACTGTCGTCATACCGGCGTCAGGCCGGTATCCATTGTATTCCATCATGTTTTGAAATCAAGGAAACACAATGGGCCCCGGCCCAGCATCACCCAAAAATTCAAAAGAATTTTTCGGGGCCCGAACGCCGGTATGATGATAGTGTTTAAGTTTTTCTGCCTTTGAACTCTGCGCTTTGCGGTTTAAAAAATCCCGCCAAACGGCGGGATTTTTTTATTCATCCATTGCAACGATAAATATTCCGCGTTTATTGGCCTGGGCGATAACGGCGGGTTTGTTCACAACAAAGCATGTTTTTGTATTTACCACAATCCCGCGCAGGTTTGCATCCGCCACCGCATTTACGGTATCAACCCCAATCGCCGGTATATCGATACGCAGATCCTGGCCCGGTTTGGTCATTTTTGCAAAGACGCCACTTTTTCGTTTGTGGTTTGCGCGCATTTCCACCACCCGGTTCAGCATTCGTGCGGTTCCTTCGGCGGCTTCGACGGCGATGACCTGTTTATCGACCACGACCGACGCGCCAATATCGGCGGCGCCGATGGTGTGTGAAACCTCAATCGCACGTTCAATATTCTTTTTGTCGGTTGTGCTGGGTTTTGCACGGGTTTGAACGCCCGCCACTTCAAATGTTAATTCCGGTGCCAAATCTTGGGCCGCGACAATTTCAAATCCCATTTTTTCCAGTTCTTTATTTAATGCAACCGCCATTGAATCATACCCCCGTTGATTTTTCATGATTTTCAGTAATGTCCAAAATGTTGTCCAATCTGGTCTAATATCCGCCAGGTTTGGGTGTCCCAACGCGCCGACAAATGTAACGTATCGAATTCCACGTCTGCGCGCCGCCCGAATTGCGCGCCCCGCGTTCCCCAGTCGCACGACCAAATCAGGCTTTAAATCGGGGTTAACAAAGTTTTTTAAACCAATAATAAATACGTCCCACCCCGCGCGTTTCAACGCATCCCGTGTAAAGAACGGCAGGTCCAACGCCCCCGCAACCAATGCAATTTTTTTATCTGTGTTTTTCTTCATAATTCATATGGTACGCGTAAAAGGCACTGGAATCAAGTTTCAATTTATGTTAAAATTCCATTAAATATGTTTAAGTTAGGCCAATTACAATGAAAAAGATATCATATTTTATACTGATGGCATTGGTTTCGGGTGCGTCGCATGCCGCATTTGATGCCGATATGTTTGTTCGTGAAATTAAAACCGGTGTTGATGTTGTCGCCGCACCAACGGTTGCGACATATACGATTGACGATGCGCCCGGTGCCCTGGGGGCCGAAGTGTACGAAACGGTGGGCGCCGTCAATGACGACGATATTCGCATGTTTGTCCCAACATCAATGTATGTTCGTATGGGTGGCGGGTTAAACCTGGGGTTTGCTTCGTCGCATGCATTATATGACGGGGTGGAACATGAATCTTCGGGTTCTTATACGGCACAAATTGGCCTGGGGTGGAATTTGTCATCATATGTTCGCACAGAACTGGATTTCCAGACAACGACATTGAAATTCTCGGATGTTGATAATGTTGCTGCAAATTATCAGACGGTTGGTGGTATGCTGTATTTTGATTTGGCGCGCCGCTATGTTCAAACCGGTGATATTACGCGTCGTCGTACATTTGTGCCGTTTATGGGTATTGGTGCGGCGATTGGCGCATATGAATTTGACGGTCAAAATGGTGCCGATGGTGTTGTTTTTGCGGCACCACGTGCAACGGTTGGATTTAATGTCATGTTCACTGATTTAATCGGCCTGGATGTTTATTATCAATACCAGATGATGATTGGTAATGGATTTGGATGGGGTGCGCATGCCGGTGGCTGTGATAATATCAGTAATATTATGGCGTCATTGCGGGTTAATTTCTAAGTGGGGGTGTTGGTTATGAATAAAAAGATTCTATTTTCATTGTTTGCGTTAATGCCAATGGTTGCAAATGCGGCGATTCCATATCGCGTAGAACAGGTTAAAATGCCAATTCCTGAAACACCAACGGGCCATGACCCAGAATCATTTGCGCGTGAACATCGGTTCTATATCGGCGGGGCGTATAATTTTTCAATGTGGTCTGATTATAATGATGGCGCGGTTTCTGTAAATGGTAAAAATACATCATCGTTTGATGCGGTTGCCGGTATTCGCATTTATGATACCTTTAGATTAGAAGCAAACTATATCCGCACCAATGCCGAATGGGATGCGTTTAAATTAACATCAGATATGGCGTTTGTTAATGCAATTGTGGATGCGCGCATTGATAATATGTACCGTCTGTTCCGGTCGCAAATGATTGTGCCATATGTTGGTGCCGGGGTTGGTTTGTCATGGAACAGTGCGGATGGCGCCCATCTGGATAAAAAAATCAGTCCGGCTGCCGCGGCCCTGGCGGGGATTGCGATTGAATTTGGTGAACACTTTACATTGGATTTTGGATATCGTTACATGTACATGTTTGAACCAAAAATTGACGCAATTTCTGACTTTAACCCAATCGCGCATCAGTTTCGCGCCGGCATACGTGTAAATTTCTAGGATGAATATGTGCCCGTTCTTTGGAAAATGTGGTGGGTGTAGATTTGATTTTGCATCCACACAGTATCGTGAACAAAAAATGTCCACATTGCCAGATATACCATTAATGGGTAACGCGGTATGGATTGAAGCGGGGCGTCGCCGTCGGGGGGACTTTTGTTATGGTGGCGGGGTCTTTGGATTGTTTGAATCACGAACAAAAAATATAATTCCGATTACGCATTGCCCAAATGTTACAGAAAAGATAAATTTAATCTTGCCAATGTTGGCGGTATTGCCATGGGTTGGAACTGGGGCGTGCCTGGTTACGGAATGTGATAATGGCATTGACGTGAATATAACGTCCAGTGTGCCGTATGTAACCCCAGATTTCAGAAAGTCTGTTGAAAAATTACCGGTTTTACGGGTTACATGGAACGATGCAATTGTCTTTTGTAAAGATACCCCCCGGGTCAGTTTTGGTAATGCAACCGTTGAATATCCGCCAAACGCATTTTTACAGCCAACCGTTGTTGGTGCGGATATCTTGCGTGATATGGTGGTTGACGCGGCGCATGGCGCAGCGCGTGTGGCGGATTTATTTTGTGGTTTGGGGAATTTTACATACGCATTGGGTGCCGATGGTTTTGATATTGTTGGCACGGGGGTAAAGCGTGATTTGTTCAAGAATCCATTGACGATTGCAATGCTAAATAATTACGACTGTATTGTGATGGATCCGCCACGTGCCGGTGCCGATGCCCAGTGTCGTCAACTGGTGCTAAGTAATGTTGGTCGTATAATCTATGTGTCATGTAATCCAAATACATTTCGTCGTGATATGGAAACGTTGACCCGTGGTGGTTATAAATTAAAGACATTAATTCCCGTCGATCAATTTGTAGGCAGTGCGCATTGGGAATTGTTTTCTGTGTTTGAAAAATAAAAAACTGGCGATGTACAAATTTTTTGCTATAATCGGCGCATGTCTAGAATATTGAATTTTTTATTTGGGCCGTCGGCCGCAAAAACAACGGCGGGTGTACTGGCGGATAAGTTTGGGTTAAAGTTACAGGGGGACAAAAATGCCCCGGTTCGTGGTGTTGCACCGATTGCGGATGCGCGCCCGGGCCAATTGGCGTTTTATTCCACCGAACGCAACAGTGCGGCGTTTAAGATTCTGCCGATTGATGTGCTGCGAAATACGCGCGCAACGGTGATTTTATTACAACCAGACCAGGTTTCCGACGCGCCCGCGGGTGCAACATTGCTAATCACGGACAGTCCACGTGGCAACATTGTAAAAATTCTGGGGGAAATTTATCGTGAAAAGCCACGTTTTGGTATTGATAAAAATGCCCATGTTGCACGTGGTGTGTTCTTTCGCAAAAAACGCACGGTTTATATTGGTCAATTTGCAACGGTCGAACGTGGTGCGGTGATTGAACCCGATGTTAAGATTTATCCCGGGGCGTTTATTGGTCGCAATGTAACGCTGGGGCGTGGAACGGTTGTACAGACCGGTGCGCACATTGAAAATGCAACAATTGGTGCGGAATGCGTTATAAATGCCAATGCTGTTATCGGCAAGGATGGATTTGGATATACCCGTCAAAATGGAAAAAATGTATTTATTCCGCATGTTGGTCGTGTTGTGCTGGGGGATCGTGTATCGGTTGGTGCAAACACATGTATTGACCGTGGTGCAATGACGGATACGCGCATTGGCGACGGGACAAAAATTGACAATCTGTGCCAGGTTGCACACGGTGTTGTCGTTGGTTCTGAATGCTTTTTGGCGTCTGGAACGGGATTGGCCGGTGGTGTTGTATTGGGTGATCGGGTCTTGCTGGGGGGACATGTTGGTGTTGCCAACGGGGTCAAGATTGGCAATGACGCATCCGTTGGCGCAAACAGTGGCGTTTTCAGAAATATCCCCGACGGTCAATCGCAAATGGGATATCCGGCGGGTCCGGGTACGGAATTTATGCGCCACTATGCATGGTTAAAGAAACATTCTAAACAGTAACAAGGGCAGGGGGAACAAAGATATGATTGATGCCAAGGGGATAGAATCTGTGATTCCACATCGTGGCAATATGCGTTTGGTGGATGAAATTCGTGAATATTCTGATACATCTGCGGTTGGGATTAAATACGTCCGCGATGATGAATTTTGGTGTGCGGGCCATTTTCCGGGCAAACCGATTATGCCGGGCGTGCTTCAGGTTGAAGCATTGGCGCAAACCGCATGCTTTGTCGCGTTTAAGCGTATGGACCCCGCAGAAGCGGCCCAGACCCTGGGGTACTTTACGACCATGGAAAAAATTAAGTTTTCACATATGGTACATCCCGGCGATAAATTGGAATTACACGTTGAATTATTGACGTCCAAGATGCGCCTGTACAAGTTTCATGGTATCGCAATGGTTGCCGGCAAAAAGGTAGCCGAGGCAACATTTTCCGCCGTCTTGCAACATCGTGATTCATAAGAAAAATCCCGCATTTTGCGGGATTTTTTATTTTATACGCTTCGCTTCATGTTCAATATCAACACGCATCACGCGTTTCGTATTGTTAAATTCATCCATTGCACGTTCTATTTTTATGCGTGGACGTTTTGGTTTTACATTTTCACTGCGCTTAATGGCGCGGTATAAAAATGCGTTATGTCTTATCAGACGCTTGTTCAACCACAGTTGTGCAGCGTATTCATTGTGCGCAAAATCTGGATTTTGTTTCAGGTATGGCATCATATTTGCCATGATTAGCCCCAGTAATTCATTGATGGTTTCTGGGTCTGATGCAATCTTGGAATCTGGCGAAAATGTCAATGAAAAGAACGATTTTGCATGAAATGCTAATTCTTCGGCCACATCACGATTGTATGTCAGTAATTCGGCCCAATTATCAGGGATGTCGCTTTGGCGAATATATGATTTATGTGTTCTTTGTATTACAATATTTTTGATATGTGGCAGATATGCCGTCTTAAAAATTTGTTCGGCGTATGTCATTTTTTATCTTTTTGGTTTATACTGTGAAACATCGATAAATTCGGCTTTGACCTGGTTATGAATATCCATGTCGTTTTTAAATCTTTGGATTCTGGCGCGTTTGCGACGAATATCGCTTTCACGTGTGTTGGTTTGAAATATTCCGCGCTTTGTTTTTTTGAAAACCAGGTTTTGTATGTATGGATTTTTTGTGTACAGTTCGGCCTTAAATTGATCTTTGGCGGCCTTGCGTCCGGCGCGTCGTGCGTCGCGGTCGGGATATTCAATATATCGCATCGTATATTCCGACAAATAATCTGCCATATGTGTTGTCAATGTATTCAGAAATTTAATTTCACGCGGATTTGAACAAATGCGTAAATAAAATCTTGATTCGTCGATTAAAAATTGTTCGGCGTCTGCGGTGTATGCATATTCGTGAAACCATCGATCACGCAGACTTTCAACATTGTCATATGACCTGCCAAATTTTTCCAAAAACTTCCCCAAAATATATTCTTTGAATCTCAGGAATTCTTGAAATGCGGCACTGTTCTTGTTCTTTGACATTATACATCCTTGGGTTTTAGCCAGTGCAAGTATAACACACAAAAAAAACGTTTGTCAATGAATAAGTTGTTAATCCCAATTATTTGGTATTTTCATCACGTAAACGATAATATTCACACATTGCAATTGGTGCAATATCGGTCAGTCGCATTTTACGACGTACCCGGAATATACCAAAAAATTCACGACGCAATTCATTATAGTGTGCGTATTCCCAGTCAATAATTCCAACCACATCCATTGTTTGTGGATTAACGATAATATTACTGCACATGTCGCCATGAACCAGTCCCAAATTACGCTTTTTTGCATTTTTGGGCTTCATATCCTTTAATTGTTTAAAGTCCGTATTAAACAGCGTATAAATAATTTGTCCAATCTGTGTGCCGATTTTTTCACGATTTTCAATAATTCGCTTTAATGGCAAATCCATTAAAACGCGTCCTGGGATAAAATTTGTTTTGTAGAACAAATACCCACCTGCCTTAACCAGTTCTATTTTTGGCACCGCCACCGGCAAAATGGGCGCGATTGCATCGGTAATCTTTTTTTCGCGTTCGAATTTTTCGGCAGAATTATCTTTTTCGTGGAATTTGCGTACCTTTAAGACCGTGTCGCCAACAATAAATGCCAAACTGCCACCACCCTTGGCCAGGCGGAATTTTTTCCAATCCAGTTCCGGCATTTTCGTCCGAATTGCGCGTAGTTTATTTTTATAGTCAAAACATTTTTCGCGTCTAAACCATAACCGCGCACGTTTAAACGGAATCAAATACGACACGAACCACAACAGTTCAAAAAAAGGTTTCCACATATGTCCCCCAATGTTTATAAAATAATGATATTGAAAAGTTGAAAAAAAACAAGTATTTTGTCCATATGTTTGATGCGGGCACAATTGTCAAAGTTTTAATACCAAATGTTGTAAATACCGGCTATGATTACCGTCTGACCGGGCCGGCGCAAATTGGCACATTTGTTGGTGTAACGGTTATGAATCGTCCATATGTTGGTGTTGTTTGGGGATATGGTGATTCTGGGTTGGCGGATGAAAAAATAAAAAATATATCGTGTATCTATGATGCGTCTTTGCCGATTGATGTTTTACAGTGTATAAAGCGCATGTCTGATTGGACATTAATGACCCCCGGTGCGGTATTGCGATTGATTGTAAATGTCCCAGATGCATTTTTGCCACCACGTACCGAACAGTTGTATTCTTATAACCCAGATTCCACCGCCCGCGTGACGGACAATCGTATTGCGGTATCGGATGCGTTTGCATCAAATGATTTTGATGCGATGTCGGCACTGGATATTCAAAACATCGCCCGGGTCAGTTCTGCGGTCATCCGCACGATGGTAAAGAACGGCACACTGGTCCCCACGGCAACGCGTGAAATTAATCCGAACCAATTTGTGTATCAGTATCAAGATTCTGGTGATATAACATTAAACGCCGAACAACAGGCCGCCGCCGATGCAATTGGTACGTCGATTGCGTCGGGTGGATTTTCGGTCCATCTTTTGGATGGAATTACCGGCAGTGGCAAGACCCAGGTTTATTTTGATGCCGCATGGCGCGCATATTCGCGTGGCGGATCGGTTTTATTGATGATGCCTGAAATCGCCCTTACGGCCCAGTTTATGTCGCGTTTTGCCGCCCGTTTCGGTGCACCACCCGTCGTCTGGCACAGTAATCTGACCGCCGCCCGCCGTCGTGAAATATGGCGTGGTGTTTTAAACGGCAATATTCGCATGGTTGTCGGCACGCGCAGTGCGCTGTTCTTACCATGGCAGGATTTATCACTAATCGTCATTGACGAAGAACACGATACATCGTACAAGCAGGAAGATATGGGAAATTATCATGCGCGTGATATGGCGATTTTGCGCGCAAATATTTCAAAAATCCCCGTCGTTCTGGCCAGTGCCACCCCCGCCGCCGAAACACTTGAAAACGTCAATCTGGGAAAGTATCGGCATCTAAGGTTGACATCGCGTTTTGGTGGCGCCGAATTGCCCAAAATTCAAACGATTGATTTACGTGAAAATCGTCCAACGTCGTACATGGTTGGCGATGCGGAACAAACCGGATTTTTATCGGCGCCATTATGTGATGCGCTGCGTGATACACTGTCCGCCGGACACCAGGCAATGTTGTTTATAAATCGGCGTGGATTTGCCCCGATTGTTCAGTGTAAAAAATGTGGATGGACCGCAACGTGTCCTGATTGCAGTGTGGGTATGACATATCATAAGCATGTGGGCAAATTGCTGTGCCATATGTGTGGTCGAACAATGCCACTGATGAAATCGTGTCCCGATTGTTCCGCGGATGTTTCAATGCGTGGGGTGGGGCTTGAAAAAATCCAAGAAGAAGTTAATGTAAAATTTCCATCGGCACGCACCGCATTGGTATCCAGTGATACAATTTTATCGCGCCAATCACTGGAACGATTGGTTGCACAGATGGAATCCGGCGACATTGATATTGTTATCGGAACACAAATCCTGGCCAAGGGGCATCATTTTCCAAATCTGACCCTGGTCGGGGTGGTTGATGCAGATATGGGATTGTTTGGCACAGATTTTCGTGCCGCCGAACACACGTTTCAACAATTATTCCAGGTTTCCGGTCGTGCCGGTCGTGGTGCGCATGCGGGAACGGTTTTATTACAAACGTACCAGCCCACACATCCCGTATTAACGGCAATTTGTGAAAATAATCGTGATGTGTTTATGTCAAATGATATGGCGGGTCGAAAATTAGCACAAATGCCCCCATATGGCCAATTAATTGCGGTCATCGTCGAAGGCAAACAAGAATCAACCCTGGCAAAATATTGTGGTAATTTATCTGCGGCGGCGCCATTGTTGCATGGTGCAAAAATAATGGGGCCCATCGCCGCCCAGGTGTACCAAGTACGATCTTGGTACCGTATGCGATTTTTAGTATCTGGTGGAAAAAATGCGAATTTGCAGCCAATTGTTGCGCGATGGTTGTCATCTGTCCCGGTGCCGGCAAATATCCGCGTAAAGATAGACGTTAATCCTGTTAATTTTATGTAATCTGTCCTGTTGGCGTCGCCGAATAAAAATCGTATAGTTATTTATATAACCAACAGGGGGGGGTACAATGGCAGAATTTTTAATGGTGTTTGGCGCGATGTTCATACTGGGATTAATCTTGGTGGGATTTTTAATGATTCCAATATTAATTGCAAATGCGCGTGGTATATGTGGTGGTGAAAAGACAACCATAACAATCTTGTCATGGATGGGTATATTTTTTGGTATAACGTGGATTATTGCAATTGTTTTATCATTGGTGTGGCGTGGTGAATGTGGTATGCGCGAAAGTAATCTTGATAAACTGGAAAAATTATCGCGACTGTACCATAACAAATCTATATCGCGCGAAGAATACAATGAAATCAAATCACGACTTTTATCACGGGAATAAAAATAAAAACGCCAAATTGGCGTTTTTTTAATAAACCGGGTAATCGCGTGGATAGTCTGGATTTGGATGTACCAGTTCAGATTTAACACCGCATCCAGTCATGGCCAAACATCCCAAAATAATAAAAAATACAAATGCGCGTTTCATACTTGTATTATACCCCCGCAATATGTGTTGTGTCAAATTTTTAGACACATGATTTTATTAATGGGATTTTTATGATATAATGGCACAGAAATCAGAGAGAGAATTTTTATGTCTTCGCCCCGTTTGTCGCGTGATTTGCGATTGTTGTTAACATTTTCTGCACTGCGTAATATAACAGATTTATTTCTGGGGACGTTTTTGCTGTCGTTTTTAATGCAGAATTCGATAAACGAAATTTTATCTGTATCAACATATAAATTATTTGAATATGCGGCGACATGCGGTGGTTTTTTTCTGTTTGCACATTGGTGCAAGCGGTATAACAAGGTTATGGTATTTGCACTAAACCAAATACCCAAGATTTTGTTGCTGGGGGCGATTATAGTGTTGGATACGCGTGCGGCCGAATATGTCATACCACTGGGGATGTTATATGGTATTGGTGCGGCGATGTATCATTTGCCAATGAATTCAATGATTGGCGAAAAAAGTAACCATAAAACAATCGGGTTATATATGGGGGCCAAAACGGCGGTTAACTATACGGTTCGATTGATTGTACCGGTTACGCTGGGGTTCTTTATTGATACTGGTTCATTTGTTAGTGTTGCGTATGTCTTGTTGGGGTTATCGATATTTGAATTGTTTTTGATGGTATTTTTGTCTCCGTCGCGTCATCGTTGTAAAACGCCGATTGATTTTGGTGGTTTTTTTCGTTGCATGATGCGTTTTCCGGTAATACGACATTTGTTCATGATGGAAATTATGCGCGGTTTTGGGATGGGTTTGTTGGCATCTGTGATAACGATGTACACGGTATTTATGTTCAAGACTGATTTAAACCTTGGGATATTTACCACGTTATTTTCTGTATTTTCAATTATGACATCATGGCTTTTGGGGCGGTATGGCAAATACCGGTATTACAGATATATAATATTATTTGCGATGTTTGTATCATTGGGCGGGATATCATTGTTTGTGTGGCGCGCAACACCGGCGACATTTTTGATTTATAATTTTGTTTATGCGACCGCTATTTTAATTCTGGACCAGTTATGCAGTGTTAATGTGTTTTCTTTGTCAAATTCCAAGTGTATTACGGCAAATCATAAGGTTGAATACTTTGTGTTCCGTGATTTTGCACTGTTTATCGGTCGTTGGATTGGATATGTTGGTTTGATGTATATTGGCGTTTTTTGTGGCTATCCTTGGTTGCGCTGGTACCTAGTGCTTATAACAGCGTCCATGATGTTGGCGGGCTGGATGACGATGCGAATGTTGCCATATTTAAAAGAGAAAAAATAAAAACCGCAGAAAACCTGCGGTAAATAACTGGCGGGATTGACGGGGCTCGAACCCGCGACCTTCTGCGTGACAGGCAGACGCTCTAACCAGCTGAGCTACAACCCCTTAAAGCGTTACGTATGATATATTGTTGGTGGAATAAATGCAAGTACTTTTTTAAAAAAAATAAAAATCCCCATTTCTGGGGAAGATTAGCGTTGTGTCTGGGACGATTGCTTTTGTATTTCATTATTTTTGCGTGCAAATATTTTCTTTATTCCGTCCAGAAATTTTTTGCGTCTTGTCGCACGTTTTTCGTATCGTGCCCAGTCTGCTTCGAACATTGCGTTTTCTTTTTCTTCGGCGCGACGCAGTTTTTCCGCATTATATTCATCTAATTCGCGCTGAATACGCTCATCCACAGGTTCACGGTAATTTGGATCCGTTATCGTAATTTTATCTTCGTCCATTGATGTATCTCCTTTTTAAACAACTTCTGTAACGGCGCGCAGGGCCCCATCACGTGATAATTGAACAACGCGGATTTTCTTTTTCATTTCCGCGATTAAATCTGTGCGGTCGTATGCCGGCTGGGTATGCAAGATACGGTCGGCAAACGCGGCATACGCGGCGTCGGCACTTTCCGCATGAATTGTGGTATAAAAATGGTCGTGTCCCGTCCCCAGCATTTCCCACAATACCGCCGCATTATCGGTTGAAATTTCACCCCCGATAATAACATCGGGTGTCATACGTACCACCAAATCCAGCAGCCGGGCATAGTTCATATCGTTTGTCTGTTCTGTGCGCGACAATACAAAATGAACGCGATTCGGTTGCGGAACGCGAATTTCGCGTGCGTCTTCGACGGTTATAACACGACTGTTTTTATCAATCAGTGTTAGCATATGGTTTAAAAATGTTGTTTTTCCGGTGGCGGTTGCGCCACTGATAAGAATTGGGCTGCCATCATTTATTGCGCTCATTAAACGGTCGTATGGATCGTCGGGACGTATGTTTTCGCGTGGCTTAACCTTTAATAACGCCTGGCCCCGTTTCAGATGATAGTTTTCAAAACTGGTGTCTGGTGCGCCTCCGCCACGAATATTCATGGCGACCCCGCCGGTTACATCGCGTTCATCATATTGAACATTTGGGCCGGCGATTGCTGTAAATCTGTGATTCCCGGGCAGGGTGGCATACACCACCGGCATCCCATGAATCGGGTCGAACGGCCGTTCATAAATATTTGCCACCGTATGGATTAAATCCACCAGGTACTGTTTAGATAATACTTCGGCCTGGTATGAAACCCATGGTACACGTGCGCCATGCAGACGCATCCACACTTCTCCTGCGTGGTTGATTGCGATTTCTTCTACGAACGATGGCGTATAGAATTCTTCCAGTGGTTTTAGCAAAGATTCCAGAACTACATTTGACATTTATCTGTATTTTAGCATAAATCGCGACTTGAATCAAAATTCTTTATTTGTTAAAATTAAAAAAAAGAGAGAAAGAAAAATGAAAAAAACAATTCTTTGTGCAATTTGTTCAATGTTGGCATTGGCCGCATGTTCAACGGGCGATACGCCATATAATACCGATGATTTTGCAACCGGCGGTGCGGATGCGCCGTTATACAATGAACGTACCAGTACGTTTATGCAGGCCGATAATCAATTCGCAAATATTGATTCGTACAAACCAAAAACCGCCGCTGAAAAAGAACAAACCGCCAGTCGCTGGGAAACATCACGTATGGAAACCCGTTGGCAGGAATATCGTGGCACAATGGTCCGGGTCCAGATTTTACTGGGGAACTCGGATTTGCGTGAGATGCGCCTGCGTATGATGCAGAATGCCGACGGTATGGATATTAATGGCGATGCGCGCACGGTTTTGACCGCGGTTGCGGATTATGAAATGAAGCGTATCTGTGGCCGTAACGCAGACAGCATTGTTATGGTATATGACAAACCATCGTTTGATGTGATGCGTCCAACCCCGTATTTTGATTACCGGATAGAGGCCGAAGGAACCACCATGCGTGAATATGGGTTCCGCTGTGTTTATAACAATTAACAAAAACAAACCAAAAGGAAAAAACAAATGAAAAAACTGATGATTGCATTGGGTTTATGTGGTGTTTTGGGCGCATGCGACAGCAACGCCGGCGCACAGAACGGTGATACCGTTGTTATTAATTTTGCAGGATACCTGGACGGGGTTCAGTTTCCAGGCGGCACCGCCGAAGGCTTTCCATTAAAATTGGGCAGTGGTCAGTTCGTACCTGGTTTCGAAGAACAGTTAATTGGCGCGGTCAAGGGTGAATCACGTGATGTTAACATTACGTTCCCAACCGAATATGTGCCTGAATTGGCCGGCAAAGACGTTGTGTTCAAGGTAACCGTTGTTGATATTGTCGAAGCAGAATAGTTTCTAAAAAATAAAAAAAATCCCGCCGATTGGCGGGTTTTTTAATAAAAACACCGCCGTTGCCGGCGGTATTTCCGAATGCCCCGAAAGGAAGGAAAGGAGAAAAAGAAATTGGGCATTCTAAAAAAATATTCTGGGGTCCACGGTCCAGAGGAGAGAGAATGTAGGAGGGAGTCTGAATCCCTGGACCCCACAGATGCTTTCACACCTGGTCATCGGCTTTGCTTCCTTTGACGAATCGAAATATAATACAGATATTTGCATTTGTCAAGTGTTTTGTCAAAAATATTTTTTTGTATATGTTTTTTGATGTGTTTAATCCTAAAATAAGCCTAAAACCCTAGGAAATGGTACTTGTTGTAAGAATTATGCCCCGCGAATAAAATTCTTTGTGTGCCGGGGTGATATGAACGGGCCCTGACCAAAAATCGAAAGGAGAGAGAAAAAATGACCCACGAAGATGTATGGCGGGCAATCGAACGTTTTGCAACCGAACATGGTATGTCATGTTCTGGGTTGGCGAAATGCAGTGGATTGGACCCAACGACGTTTAATAAAAGTAAGCGCTGGTCCAAAGAAGGTCAGCCCAGATGGCCATCAACAAACAGTATTTCCAAGATTTTGTCGTCCACCGGGGCGAAAATCCAGGATTTTACCAAGTTTATTGACGCATCTGACGCTGCGCGCGAATAAAAAACTTTTTGCACGGATTCGACACCCCAAACCACATGTTGTGCTGCATGTGGTTTTTTATTGGACATATTTGATTGCATGGGGTATTGTGTTAATATGCTAACTGGTATTCGAATTTTTACATCAGATGCAGTGTGGCGCCAAATCTTGGGTGATTTGAACGCAACGGTTTTGGAATCGCCGGGGTATATGGATGTTAATCTGGACGATATTGAATTTGATGGTCCGGTTTCTACTATGGAATTAAAGGCGCGGATTATTGCGGCACTTGATATGTCAGAAATGATACATCGGATATTTGGTCGTGCGGTTTCGCTTTCGCGCCCCCAGGCAAAAATTGTTGTCGCATTGTACAAAAGTGGTGGTATGACATCTGATGAATTAAAGGTTGCGCTTGGGTATGCGCATGACACGGCAACCCATGCGGTTGATACCGCGATATATCAATTGCGTAAAACATTTGGACATGATTTTATTATAAACAGCAAAGGGGTTTATTCACTTGGCCGGGTATAAAGTTTTTTCTTTTGATAAAATCCCCAGCACCCAAGACATGGCCCATGATCTGATTATGGATGGTCGCGCATCAAATCGCACCGCGGTTATTGCATTGGCACAAAGTGCGGGTCGCGGTCGGCATCGGCGCAAATGGGTATCGCATCATGGTAATTTGTACGCCAGTTTTATTTATGATTGTGATGCGCGTGATGGTCGAATCGCATATTCTGTGGCGGTTGCAGTGGCTGAAACACTAATATCGTATGGTGTTGCGCCAACAATAAAATGGCCAAACGATATCTTAATAGATAATAAAAAAGTTTGTGGAATTTTGATTGAATATTGTGGTGATTATGTAATTGTTGGAATTGGTATAAATGTAAAAACCAATCCCACGGTCCCAGAATACCAGACGACAAAACTGGAAAACTATAACAAGAATATAAAATTAAATGATTTGACGGCCGTGTTGATGCGCAATCTGGATAAATGGCAACGCCTGGATTTTTCTGTGGTGCGCGAACGTTGGATGAATTTGGTGTCGGGATTAAATACGCGCGTAAAATATCGTGGCGAAGAAGCACAACTGATTGGAATAAATGAAAATGGTGCATTAATATTGCGGTGCGATACACGTTACCTTTTGGTATATGGGGACGAAATAACAATGCTTTGAAAGTGCTGGAAATCCGGTGTTTTATAAAAAGTTCTTGACTTTATTGTCAAAATGTGATACAATACCACACATCAAGAGCAGAAATAATATCCACAACATTTGTTGGGGATTTTTTTTATCTTGATTTTTATGCCGCACATGACGTGCGGTTTTTTTATTGTCAAATAAAAGAATAGGGGGGATTTTCAGACATGCATCTTAGACTGATAAAAAATCCGGACGATTCAAAAAAATTAATGTATCAAATTGCGCGTGTTGTTTATGCCGAAACATCTGCATCATCACTGCCCGCGGTCGAAGCTATGGTATCGATGATTTATAATGCATCAATTGCCACGGGTAAAGATATCGCACAAATAATATCTGATACCGATATGTTTGAATGTTTAAACAAAGAATCGTCGCGTCATGATATGATGTCTGATGCCCCCACCACACGTGCGTTTCAGATGTGTCTGCGTGTTGTATCCCGTATGTTACATGGCATGTTGCCTGATATGTGTCGTGGGGCAACATGTTTTCATCATGTAAATGCTTTTCCACAATGGGCCAATGCGCGCGGATATATCCTAGAGATTGATGATTTATTGTTTTACTTATAAATGGAATATTAACGATGGAAAGAATTTTAAAAGGGGGATTCTTGGCCGGGTATCGCACATACATATTATCGGGTGCTGGAATATTA
This sequence comes from Alphaproteobacteria bacterium, assembly GCA_017935245.1. Lineage (GTDB taxonomy): Bacteria > Pseudomonadota > Alphaproteobacteria > Rs-D84 > Rs-D84 > Enterousia. Next base: position 61,928 of record JAGBHZ010000018.1, read on the forward strand.
ACTGCATTCTGTGCATATCTGGTCGGCGACAATGATATTTTTACCACACTTCACGCGATATTTACATTGGGTGGAATTTACTTCTTACGCAAATCAAATGAAAACAAAGGAAAAGAAAATGGATAAAATTCCAGAAAAATTTTTAAACACCGATGGTACATTAAATACCGATGCATTAATGAAATCGTATTCAGAACTGGAACGAAAAATAGGTTCCATGATAACAATACCATCAGATGAATGCGATGATGAAACACGTGCACGTTTTAATCGTGCAATTGGTGTTCCGGATACGGCTGATGAATATCCAAAAAATGAAATTTTTGATGATGAAAATGTACGAAAAAAATTTCATGAAATTGGATTAACATCAACCCAGGTTGAAAAAATTTATTCAATTGCAAATGAATATTTATCGCCAATTGTATCAGAATTATTTTCAATCCAAGATGAATCAAATGCATTTAATGAATTAAAAAATTTTTTTGGTGGAACAGAAAAAATGAACGATGCATTAATTGCGATAAAATCATTTGGTGAAAAATTTTTACCCACCGATGCATTCGAAGAATTATGTTCCACACCCCAGGGAATCCAAGGTGTTTATCGAATGATGCAATCAATGGAACCATCGATTCAGACCGAATTAAATGAAACAAAAAATTTAACAGATTCAGATTTGCGACGTATGATGCGTGATCCAAAATATTGGCGTGATGCCGATCCAGAATACGTTCGTAAAATTGAAAATGTATTTAAAAAATTGTATTCATAAGAAAAATTATTCACTTTCTTCTTTACTATCTTTTGATATTCAGATAAAATATCAAGTAAGAACAAAACAAGTTTGTTCGAACCTACAACATAAGATAGAGAAGGAGAGAAAAAATGGCATTCGGATTGTTCAAGAAAAAAGCAGCGGCGAAACCTGCTGCGAAACCGGTTGCAAAAAAACCTGCTGCAAAAAAAGTAGCAGAAAAGAAACCAGTTGCAAAGAAATCACCTGCAAAAAAATTTGCTGCGAAACCATCGGCAAAAAAACATGCTGCAAAAAAAGTA